>JBOGKW010000001.1:0-65934 GCA_050746205.1 Terriglobales bacterium
CCTCCAGCATTTCCTGCAACTCCACCATCGCCTTCTTCGGCACCAGATTGCGGCTCTCCGCCTCGGCGCCCGCGATCGCCACCCGGTTGTTTTCAACGTGCGCGAGGCGATGGCCATCGGTGGCCACTAAGGTCAGGCCATCAGGCCGCAGCACGACCAGCGCGCCGTTGAGGGTATACCGGCTCTCCTCATTGGAGACGGCAAAGATGGTGCGCCGGATCATCTGGCGCAGCGGGGCGACCGGAATCTGGGCGACGCTGCCCGTGGGGAAGGCCGGCAGGGCCGGATAGTTTTCCTGCGCCATGCCCACCATGCGGGTGTTGGCGCGGCCACAGCGAATCTGTACCCAGTGGTTCTCCATCACTTTGAGCGTGATCTCGGCATCGGGCAGCAGGCGTACATAATCCAGCAGCTTGCGGGCGGGGATGGCGCACCCACCGCTCTTTTTCACCCGAGCCAGGCAGCTGCTTTCAATCCCCAGATCCAGATCCGTCGCCGCCAAACGCAAGCGGCCCTCGCCCGCCGACTCGGCCAGAATGTTGGACAGGATCGGTATCGTCGTCTTGCGCTCCACCACGCCCTGCAGCAACAACAACTCGCGGAGCAGATCGAATTTGCGAACGCTGATCTCCATGGCGCGTGGTCTCCGGTAGGCAGACGCGACGGTGGCTGGCGCCACCGACTCATTCTACCTATGTGTGTGTAAAGAGCATAGCCCGTATCCGTCGCCGCCGGTGCGGAAATGCGGAAAAGGCGGCGCCGGAGCCTGGTGGCGGCTGTGGCCGGGGACACTGGCGGCGGAAAACACGGGGTGCGTGGCGGAGGGGGCGGAAAATCGACGCGGCCGCCAGGGAGTTTGCACCGCCGTCCACAGCTCGGGCGCTCATTTTCCGCCACCGCCTGTGGAGAATGGCGCGCCCAGCGAGCCGGCCGTCCGCGGCGACCCCGGTCGCACAGGCCAGCCCGCGCTCCTTGCCTCTACTCCTTTTGGTGGCCCTCCAGCGTTGTATAGTCGAGGCGCCCAGAACGGGGCTTCAGAGCTGGGCCAGGGTTTCCTGCATCAAGTGGCGCACATGCGGGATGGGCGCTCCGGGGCCGTCGTACTCGAGGGAGTAGTGGCCGCGAAAACGCGCCGCCTTCATCACGGCCATCGAGGCGGGGAAGTTGTCGCGATAGTAATGGCCGCCCTCGCCGATGCCGTCCTTGGCATGGCAGATGTTGGTGCAATAGGGCGCGAGCTGCTTCAGCGTCGCCAAGGCGAAGGCCGCGCCCTTGGGCGCGAAGTTGCCGAAATCCGGGCACGTGCCGGCATCGCGGCCGCCCAGGCCGCGGATGACGGCCAGGATCTGCGGCGCCGATTCCCGCCGGATGCTGTCGTCGTGGAACAGGATCCGGATGCCGTGGCGGGCGGCGTAGTCGCGGATGGGGCGCAGGTTGCGGGCGGCGATGCGGGGGTCCCAGGGCGGCCGGCCATCCAGCACGAACGTGGCGCTGGGTGAGCCCAACTGGCGGGCAATGTCCACCCACAGCCGGCCGTTGGCCAGCGCGGCGCCTGGGTCGAGGCGCGGATTGTAAATACCGCCCGGCGTATCCACGCCCATGAGGTTGACCGTCGCGGCGTGGGCCTTGCGCAAGCCCGCTTTCACCTTGGCGATGGTGGCGGCGTCCGTCGCGGCGAAGTGCTGGGGCAGGAACTCGACATGATGGAGGCCGAAGGTGTCGGCGAGAAATTCCGGAAACTCCCACTGCTGCAGCAGTGGGTATTTCGGATCGCGATAGTCACTCATCCCCGGCGTGTCGAAGTAGGCGCGGAAGGGCCAAGAGTTGCAGGCCAGGCGGTGCACCTGGGAAGGCCGTGCGGCGGCGCGGCGGGCGAAGCCGAGGCCGGCGGCGCCGACTGCGGCCAGGCTGAGGAAATCGCGGCGGTTCATCGGAATGGGTTCTCTCCTCGTGGTTAGACATCGCACAGCGCGACGGCGCGGCGTAGCGACCGCAGCGGGTCGTCGCCGGTGGGCAGAAACTCATGCGCCACGTATCCGTCAAAATGTTCCGCCACCAGGGCGCGCATGACGCCGTCCCAGCGGACTTCCTGGCGCCCGTTCAGCTCATGCCGACCGGGAACGCCGCCGGTATGGAAATGGGCGAGGAAGGGCAGGTTGGTCCGGATCGTCCGGATCAGGTCGCCCTCCATGATCTGCATATGGTAGATGTCGTAGAGCAGCTTGAACCGCGGCGAGTTCACGCCCCGGGCGACGCTGACACCCCAGGCGACGTGGTCGCACATGTAATCGGGGTGGTCTATTTTGCTGTTCAGCAACTCCATGCAAATGGTCACGCCGTGATCCTCGGCGATCGGCGTCAGCCGCCGCAGTCCCTCGATGCAGTAATTGGCGCCTTCATCGTTGGGTCTCCCCTTGCGGGCGCCGGAGAAGCAGATCACGTTGGGAACGCCCAGCTTGGCGGCCAGGGGGATATTTGTCTGGAAGGCCCGCTCAATGGCCGGCAGGTTAGCGCGGCGGTTTAGGCAGTTATAAATGTCATTGGCGCCGGCATAGCCCATGGCGCAGATCAGGCCGTATTGGCGTGGCGTCGCCCACTCGTTGGGCTGAAGCAGGTCAATGGCCTTCAGGCCCATGTCGGCGCCAGCGCGGCACAGGTCGTCGAGGGCGATTTTGGGGTAGCACCAGCGGGCCACCGATTGGTGGATCCGCCCATTCACCACCACCGAGCCGGTCGCCGGAACCTCACGGCACGCGCCCACGGTGGACCCCTGCGTTCCTGGCGGCGTTTGGCCCTGCAGCGCCGGCAGGGCGGCGGCGCCAGCCAACGCCGTGCCCAGCCACTTGCGGCGGCTTACCTTGGCCATCGGATCCAGAGTACAACGAGAGCCGCGCGGGGCCGCTTATTTTCAGGGGCCGGGGCAGCGCGGCGCCTGGGCGGGCGCGGCCTGTCCGGAAGGCGCGGCCGAGTTGGGATGCGGAACCGCTGGGTCTAGGGAACTACGCCGGCGGCACGGATGCGGGCTGGGAGTGGGGCAGCCGTCCCGGCTGCCGGTGGGGTGATGGCGCCAGGCTATGCGGGCGGGCCTGGCCAGCGCGCAAATTTCCTCGGCAGCAGCCCCTCGCCCGCCCCACGGGCCAGGGCCAGTGCGCCTATGCCGCTTCGCGGGCGATGGCGCGGCCGGCGCTAGCGAGGCCTTGGCCGATCGCCCGCCCCGCCTTGGCAATCGAGCGCGGCCACTTGCGCAGGGCCCTCCGGCTGCGCCGCGGATAGGCCAGGATCAGCAAGCCGGCCGCCGAGGCTTGGAGATACAACGCCAGCCGACGGTGCCCCCTGCGCCGGAGCACAATGCTGGAGGCGACCGCGTGGATAACGTTGCCCATCACGATGGCATCTTTGCGCGCGCAGGGCATGGCGGCTTAGAGATTGGCGCTTCCCGCGGTGTTGCCTCGGGGCGTTTCCGGGCCGGATCCCGCATCGGCCGGAGGGGCTGACGGCCCGCGCGCTAGGCCCTATCCTGGGCTTGCGGGCGATGCCAAGGGGGACCAAAGAGGGAGGTTGGCGCCAAGCGTGGCGGCGGTTGCGGCGCGAGATCCGAACCTATCGCCTGGCGCTGGCGGACCCCCGCACGCCCCGGGCGGCGAAGTGGATTCTGCGCTTCGTCTTGGTCTATCTGCTCAGCCCGCTGGATCTAATCCCCGACGCCATCCCGATCATCGGCTTCATAGATGACGCCATTCTGCTGCCCGGCCTGTTGCTCCTCGCCCGCCGGCTAATCCCCGTCGAGGTCCTGGCCGATTGCCGCGCGCGCGCCGCCGCAACGGAGACGGCCGGCGGCGCCGGGGCGGATACATCTGATGTATGATGTTTGATGAGGCACCCCCGTGCGCACCACCCTGGCCATTGACGACGACGTTCTGCGGGCGGCGAAGGAACTGGCCCGGGTGCAGCACCGGACCCTCGGGGAGATGATTTCCGCCTTGGCGCGGGCCGCGTTGCAGCCGGCGCCCGCGCGGCGCCGGCTGCGCAACGGCGTGCCCTTACTGCCCGCCCGCCCCGGGGCCGGCCGCGTGACCTCGGAGCTGGTCCGCGACCTGCGCGAGGAGCTGCCCTGATTGGCGTTCCTGCTGGACATCAACGTGCTGATCGCGCTGATGGATCCAGGGCATGTTTTGCACGATCGGGCGCATCGCTGGTTTGCGGCCACTGGCCGGCGGCGCTGGGCCAGTTGCCCCATGACGGAGGCCGGCGTGGTTCGGATCGTGGGCCATCCCCGCTATCCGAACTCGCCGGGTTCGCCCGCGGCCGTGGTCCCGCTCCTGTCGGGGCTGGTGGCGTTGCCGGGGCATGAATTCTGGCCGGACGATGTTTCGCTGCTGGACGGAAACCGCGTGCAGGGGCAACGCCTGCTGCAGTCCTCGCAAGTCACCGACAGCTATCTGTTGGCCCTGGCGCGGGCGCACGGCGGCGCTTTGGCCAGCTTTGACGCCCATCTAGTAACGGCGGCGGTGCCCGGCGGCGCCGAAACGCTGCACCTGATCCCCTAACGCGGCGCCCGCGCTACACCTGCAGGGTATCGCCGTCGCGGGCGAAGAGCTGGTAGAAGACCGGATAGATGAAGAAGCCCAGCAGCATGGGCATGAGCATGCCGCCGACGATAACGATGGCGAAGGGCCGCTGGCTGTCGGAGCCGATGTTGAAGGAAGTCGCGGCGGGCAGCAGGCCCAGGCAGGCCACCAGGGCGGTCATCAGAATGGGCCGGAGGCGGAGCATGGCCGCCTCGTGCGTGGCGTCGGCGATGTTCTTGCCCTCCAGGCGCAGCTGGTTGGCATAGCTGACCATGATCACGGCCATTTCGGTGGATACGCCGAGCAGGGCCAAAAAGCCGATGCCGGAGGAGACGCTGAAGGGGGTGTGGGTGATCTTCAGCGCCCAGACGGCCCCGATCGGCTCGGTCAGCACCACGCTCAAAAAGACCGCCACTGGAAATTTGATATTGCCGTAGAGCGAGAACAGGATCAAAAAGATCAGCGCCAGCGCCAGCGGTCCAACCACGGAGAGTTGTTTTTTGGCGGCGACGTATTCGCCATATTCCCCGCCCCAGGTGACGTGGTAGCCGAACGGCAGCGGCACCTGCTGCTGCACCGCCCGCTGGGCCGCGGCGACGGCATGGGCCAGGTCGCGGCCGACCACGCTGTACTCCACGCCGATGTACCGCCGGCCGTTCTGGCGGTAGATGAAGGAGGCGCCGTTCTGTTCCTGGATGGTGGCGATCTGATCGAGCGGGATCAGGCGGCCGCCCGGATCGGCGACCGGCAGGTTGCCGATGCTCTGGGCGCTCTGCCGGTACTGGGGCTGCATGCGCACCACCAGATCAAAGAGCCTTTCGCCCTGGATGACCTGGGTCGCCGCCTCGCCGCCGACGGCGGCTTGAATGACATCCTCGGCGTCGGCAATGTTGATGCCGTAGCGCGCCGCCTTCCGCCGGTCAAGATGAATCACCAGGCTGGGCTGGCCCAGCTCGCGGATGACCACCAGCGAGGTGAAGCCGCGCACGTGCGACAGCACCTCTTTGATCTGCAGGGCCTTTTGTTGCAGCACCTGCAGGTTGGGCCCGTAGATCTTGACCGCCAGCGCGCTCTTCAGGCCGGTCAGCGCCTCATCCACCGCGTCCTCGGCCGGCTGGGTGAAGTTGACGATCACGCCGGGGAAGGCGGAGAGGCGTTTGCGCATGGAAGCGATCAATGCCTTTTTGTTATGCGCTGCGCTCTTTTGCCATGAGGGGTCGTTGTAGGGCCGCAGGCCGACGAAGAACTCATCGTTGAAAAAGCCGGTCGAGTCGGTGCCGTCGTCGGGGCGGGCCAGTTCGCTGCCCACGTAGGTGACCTGCGGATAGCTGCGCAGCAAGGCGCGGATCTGCGGGGAGATCCTGGCCGCCTCCCGCCAGGAGATCGAATAAGGCATGGTGGCCCGCACCCACAGCGCGCCCTCATCCAGGTGGGGCATGAACTCGCCGCCGATGGTGGGGACCACCGACACCGTGGCGGCAAAAAGAATCACCGTGCCGGCGACCATAATCCAGGGATGCCGCAGCGCCCAGCGCAGCCGGCCGGCGTAGAAGCGCTTGATCCATTCGAAGACGCGCGTGCTCTGGTCCCGGGCCCCGCCCTTGAACCAAAACGAGGTCAGCACCGGCACCAGCGTCAGGGTGATGATCAGGGCCCCGATCAGCGCGAAGACCATGGTGTCGGCCATGGGATGGAACAGCTTGCCGGAGGGGCCGGACAGGGCGTAAATGGGCAGATAGCCGGCGATGATCACCGCCACCGAATAAAAGATCGGCCGGTCCACTTCCTTGGCCGCGGAGGCGATCACCTCGAAAAGGTTGTACTGGGTGCCCTGCCGCTCACCCAGTTCGCGGAAGATGTTCTCCATCATGACCACGGTGCCGTCAATAATCACGCCGAAGTCTATGGCGCCGATGGAGAGCAGGTTGGCGCCGGTGCCCTGGGCGTGCAGCAGGATGAAGGCAAACAGCAGCGCCAGGGGGATCGTGATCGCGGTAATGATCGCCGCCCGCACGCTGACCAAGAAGAACAGCAGGACCAGGAAGACCAGAATCAAGCCGCGGGTAAGGTTGCCTTCGATGGTCCGCTTGGTAAGGTGAATCAGGCCGATGCGGTCATAGAAGGGCAGGACCTTGACGTCGGGCGGCAGCAGGCCGTGGTTGAGGCGGTGCGTCATCGCCTCAACCCGGCGCAGCACGACCTGCGTCTGGTCGCCGGTGCGCATCATGATGACGCCCTCGACGGCATCATTTTTGTTTTCGAAGCCGTACTCACCGAGCCGCGGGGCGTGGCCGATGACCACCTGGGCGATGTCCTTCACATAGACGGGCACGCCGTGATAGCTGCCGACGACGATGTTGCCGATGTCCTGCCGGTCGCGGATCAGGCCCAGACCGCGGACGTAGTAGAACTGCCCGCCGCGGGAGTAAAAACCGCCGCCGGTGTTGGCGTTGTTGGCCGCCAGGGCGGCATCCACCTGGGCCACGCTGAGCCCATAGCCATAGAGCTTGGTGGGGTCGAGCAGCACCTGATACTGCATCACCGTGCCGCCGAAACCGCTGTCGTCGGCTACGCCGGGGATGGATTTGTAATCCCGCTCCAGGGTCCAGTCCTCAATCGTCTTCAGTTCCTGCGGCGAGCGGTCCGGGCTCTCGACCACGTAGCGGTAGATCAGGTCGCTGGGGCTGGAGTCGGGCGACATGGACGGCACCACGCCGGCCGGCAACGCGGCCTCCATCATGCGGCGGTACACGAGGTCACGGGCCCAATAGATGTCGGTGCCGTTGCGGAAGGTCAGGGTCACGTCCGACAGGCCGTAGAGCGAGATCGAACGCATATAGACCATATGGGGCGCGCCGTTGAAGGACAGCTCAAGCGGCAACGTCACCAGCCGCT
The DNA here is from genome assembly GCA_050746205.1 of Terriglobales bacterium. Classification (GTDB taxonomy): domain Bacteria; phylum Acidobacteriota; class Terriglobia; order Terriglobales; family SCQP01; genus JAKAUF01. The sequence goes on from JBOGKW010000001.1 coordinate 7,464, forward strand.
CAATCTCCTCGGCGGCGTGCCCCGGCCACTGGCTGATGATCTCCACCATGGGCGGGGAGAGATCGGGATAGGCATCGAGCGGCATCTGGCGGAAGGAGATGATGCCGCCGGCGCCCACCAGCAGGGCGATCAGCACCACCATGAAGCGCTGGCGGAGGGCGAGTTGGACTAGGCGGTGGATCATCGCTGGGGAGGGCGCCGGAGAGGGCTAATCCTTCAATTGGCTGGCGAACTGAATGAACATCGCGCCTTGGGCCAGCACCCGCTCGCCCGCCTTCAGGCCGGCCAAGATCTGGGTTTCCCCGTTTTGACTGGCGCCGATATCCACCAACTGGCGGCGGAACTGGCCCGGCTGCGCGGTGGCGAGATAGACGAAGGGGTGGTTGACGCTGTCGCGCAGCACCGCGGCGTCGGGCACGGCGATCGCGTTGGGGATGACCCCCGCCCGGACCTGGGCGGTGACGAACATTTGATTTTTCAGCAGGCCGCCCGGATTGGCCGTGACAATACGGGCTTGCAAGGTGCGGGACTGGGGGTCGAGGGTGGCGCCGAGGTAGGAGATGCGGCCGCGGAACACCTTGCCGGGATAGGCGTCGGTGGTGATGGCCACCGGCTGGCCCATGGCAATCATGCCCAGTTGCTGCTCATACACGTGCACCTGAACCCAGACGGTGTGCGTGTTGGAGATGGTGAAGACCTGCGTGCCGGCCGCCACCAATTCCCCCGGGGAGACGCTGCGCGCCACCACCGTGCCGGCGATCGGCGCCGCCACGGGCAGGATCGGCGACACCTGCCGTCCCACGCGAGCGAGGTCGGTGACGCCCAGCACGCGCAACGCCGCCACGGCGTTTTGCAACGCGGCCTCGGCCTGCGCCGCGGTCGCCTGCGCCTGCTCCAGGTCCTGCTGGGCGATGGCGTGATGCTCATAGAGATCTTGGGCGCGGCGCTCGTTGGTCTCCGCCAGTTGCTCCGCCGCCTGGGCGCTGAGGTAGTTGGCGCGGGCGCCGGAGTAGTCCGGGCTGCGGATTTCCAGCAGCGGCTGGCCGGCGCGGACGGCTTCGCCCGGGACCACCAGGATGCGCGTCACCGGCCCGCCCACCGGCGCCAACACCGGCGTGGTGCGGAACTGGTTGAACTCCACCGTCCCCGGCAGTTGCAGCGTGCGCACCAACCGGCTCGGCCCGACGGTCACGATTTGCAAATGGCTCCATTGGTTGCGGGGCACATTGAACAGCGAGGGATGCACCTCGGCCGCCGCCGCAGTCGTGGTCGCGGTGTAGGCTGGCGGCGTATCCGCCTTGGCGGTGTTGTGGCCGCAGCCGGCCAGGACGAAGGGCGCCAGCACGGCCGCCCCGGCGGCCAGCGCCGCCGCCAGAGCCAGGGGCCGACCGCAGCGACCAGCGGGAGCGTCCAGAGTTGGGCGGCTGAGCTGCGCCGCCGGGCGGCGCCGCCGGGAAAATAGCTGCGATGTCATGGTAAATGCCTCGTTCCCGCCGTCTCCATCAACTGTTCCCGCGCCAGCATGTAGGCCCCCAGCGCCTGCCGGTAGGCCAATTCGGTGTCGCGGTAGCTGCGCTCGGCGTCCAGAAAGTCCAGCAAGCTGGCCGCGCCCCGGGTATAGGCGTAGGAACTGATGTTGCGGGAGTCCAGCGCCTGTTTCAGGTAGCCGGATTGGTAGAGCCGCACCACCTGCGCGCCGGTGTGGGCGGCTTCATAGGCGGTGACCACGTCGGTCAGCACCTGCTGGCGCGCCGCCTGTTCCTGGTCCCGCGCCTGCACATGGGCCTCGGCGGCGTACTCGATATTGCCTTGGTTGCGGTCGAAGATGGGGATCTCCATGTTGAAGGTCAAGCTGCCGGTATTCAGACCGCTAAGGCGGGTATAGCCGAACGTCGTCGTCAGGTCGCGCTTGCCATTGGCCTTGGCCAGCAGATATTGACCCTGGGCGGCGGTGACCCCCTGCTCGGCGGCGCGCAGGTCGGGCCGGTATTTCAGCGCCAGCGCCCGATAGTCGTCGGCGTTGCCGTGCAGCGACACAAAGGCCAATTGGCCGATCACCTGGAAGTTGCGGGCCAGCGCCGCGTAGCCCACCGCCGCCCGCAGCCCGGCCCGCGCCTGCACCAGAGCCAGCCGGGCCGAGCTGACGTCCGTTTGGAACTGCAGCCGCTGCAGGGTGATCTTGAGGTAATCACCTTCGCTGATCTGTCCCGCCTGGTAGCGCGCGCGGGAGACCTGGATGGTCTGGTCAAAGCTGGCCAGATCCTGCTGCGCGAACGCCAGCGTGGATTTGGCCAGCAGCACGCCCACAAACTGCTGCGCCACCTGAAAGCGGAGCTGGCGGCGCAGGTCGGCCACGCTGGAGCGGGTGACCGCGGTGACCTCTTGCGCCGCTTGCATCCGCCGCTTGCGTTTTCCGCCCCGCTCGAAGGTGTAGGCGACTAGGGCGTCGAACTCCGAAATGGTATTGACCGTGCTGGCGTTGAAATGGTTCGGGCTGAAGTAGGGAACGAAAAGGGCATCCCAGGTCAATACTGGATTGGGGCGGATGGCGGCGGTGATTTGATCCGCCTCGGCCTCGGGAACGGTCATGGCGGCGGCGCGCAAACCGGGGTTGAAGGCCAGGGCCAGGGCAATCGCTTGCTCCAGCGTCACCTGCCGCGCCGGGGTCGGGGGTAGGGCGGGGGCCGGGTCCGCCGCAGTCGCCTGCGCCGCCTTGGGTAGCCCCAATGCAGTCAGCGTCGGCAGGGTTGCCGGTCGGGACGGGTGGCCACCCGGCCGCGAGGCGCCCCAGAGCGGGCTGGCCAGTGCCAGGAACCCTAGGCTGAGAACAGCAACAGTTGTCCGGCACCGGTATTGAGGCGGCATGGGTTGGGCACAGGTCAACCTGAGGCGCAACCGTGACACCCCAGTTCAGGAGAAAAGGACGTATGGGGCCGCGGTTGCGTTTCAGCGCGAGGAGTGGGGTGGGTGTGCGTTACGCGGCCCTAAAGCGGCTGACCCGCCCCCGCCCGCCCCGAAGGCGCGAGCCGCCCGCCCCAATTGCCCGTGGGTAAGACCGCCGCTTTGCGTGGACTAGGCGTCCCGCCAGCCCGCCGAACGGCCCAGGGTCCGCCCGCGTTGGGGGGTGCCCGTCGAGCCGGCTGCCGGCTTGAACCTACTGGCCCGCCGTGGCGGCGGGCGCCACGTTGGGCCCGCCGAAGGCCCGCAGCTTGGCCCCGATCCGCGACCGCACCCAACTGGCGTCCCACCAGTCCACCGGGTTCATCTGCACGCCATCCAGCAGCATGCTGAAGTGGAGGTGGTCTCCCGCCGCCAGTCCGGTGGAGTCGGTATGGCCAATGATCTGGCCTTTGCGCACCATTTGGCCGGGGTGGACCGCGAAGTCGTTCATATGCCCGTAGAGCGACATGAGGCCGTAGCCGTGGTCAATGAGGACGCTGTTGCCATAGATACCGAAGTATTTGGCCCAGACCACCCGCCCGGCGTTGGCGGCGGGAATGGGGGCGTGCTCGACGGAGGCTAGGTCGTAACCCAAGTGGTCGTCCTGCTGCACCACCTTGCCGTCGTACATATCCAGCCGGTGGTCGGCAAAGCGAGCCTCGACGGCGGAATGCGGCAAGGGCAAAAAGGCCCCCCGCCAGTAGAACCGGTGGGCGCTGACATGGCTGACGCGCGCCAATTGCCGCGCGTCGGATTGGCGCAGCGGCCCGTTGACCAGCAGAAACTCGGCCAGCGGTGTCGCGGGCATCTGCAGCCCCGGCGTGTTGCGAATGATCGGCGTCACGACCTGGGCGATAAAGGCGTCGCTCACCCGAAACGGGCGGGTGCGGTAATGGCTGGCGAGGGTGGTTACGGGAAAGTTGGCCACTGCCTGATTGCCCGCCTGGTCCCGCGCGACCAGGCGGGGGAGCGCCGACAGCGGTGCGTTGTAGGGCATGGCAAACAGAGCGAAGCGCGTGCCGGGGGTCGCACCGCGGAGCCGATAACCGGGAAAGAAATGGCCATCGAACCGAACCCCGCTGCGGACGCCCGCCAGGCTGCCGCCGCCCGGTTCGGCCAAACGATAGACGACCATCTGACAGCCGCCTTGATGGATGTACAACCGCGTGGTCAGGGGGCTGATCATGGGCGGTTGTGTCCGCACCAACACCGGCCGTCGCAGGGTGGTGGTGGCGCCCCGCAGATTGGCCGCCACCGCCCGCACCACCAGCACTGCCGGCCCGTCCTTCAGCCCGGCCACGTCGCCGGCGCCGATCCGTGCCGCCAGCGTCAACTGGCGCTCAGCCACGGGCGCGGAAAGCCAGTACCGCACGCCGGAGCCGGCGCGGGCGACGGTAAGGGTCTTTCCGCCTTGGAGGTACTCCACGCGCACGGCACGCACGCCGGCGGCATCGCGCACGGTGAGCGGGAGCGTCAAATGCCGGCCGACGGCGGCCGGCCAGGCCTTGGCGATGATGGCCGGGGCCCGGCCGCGGCCCAGCACCACGGCGAAAAAAATGATGATCAATACGATGAGCGCCAGGACGACGTTGCGTCCGGCATGCGAGGGAGCATCGAGATCAGCCAAGGCAAAAAGTCCGGAAAGCGTAAATTAGGACGCGTCAGAGAACGATTATAGGTACGTCCCGCTCCGTTCCAGCGCGGGGCGCAACGGCGGTTCGGCCACTAGCCGTCGCCCTCAATCCGGCGCAGGATCTCCGCGACCCCGCCGTCGGCGTCCCCGGCCCGCACCCGGTAGTCCGCCCACGCCCGGCTGGGCGCGATCCAGCGCCGGTGCATCGGCGCCACCGTGTCGGCATATTGCCGTTCCGCCTCCGCTCCTCCCACGCCGCGCTCGGCGAGGTCCCGCGCCAGCCGCCGCTCGCGCCGCCGCCCTGCCGGCGCATCCACAAACACCTTAATGTCCAGATGTCGCCGCAAGGCTGGCAGCGCCAGCAGAAACAACCCCTCGGCCACGATCACTGGCCGCGGCGCGAGCGGGGCGGCGTTCGCCGCGCGGCGGTGCGTGGCGAAGTCGTAACGCGGCTCCCGCACCGCCCGCCCAGCCCTCAGAGCCGCCAGATTGGCTGCCAACGTCGCGACATCCAGCGCCTCGGGACAGTCAAAGTTGTGCGCCGCTAGCTCTTGCGGCGTCAGATGCCGCAGATCGTGATAGTAATGGTCCTGCGCCACCAGCGCCGCCCGCTCGCCTAGCGCGGCGCACAGGCGCCCCGCCAGCCAACTCTTCCCCGCCCCGGAGCCGCCGGCAATGCCCACCACCGTGACCGTGCCGCCCGCCATCCGCCTCTAGCCTATCGCGGTGCCAGCATCGCCGGCCCCGCAAGCCCCCGCCGGCAGGGCGACGGTACGCCAGCCGTGAGGCGGATCCTGGCGTGGCGACGAAGCGTGGGGCGCCCGGCTGCGGCGTCAGAGGTTTAGCCGACCCGTTGTTTTTGGTATGCTCGCGCCATGACGCCCGTCCGCCGCACTACGCTCGTCCGTTGCCTCGCGATTGTCCTGCTGGCCCTGGGAGCGGTGGCGTTCGCCGCCGCGCAACTCCCGGCTAGCCTCTACTCCGGCCTGCGCTGGCGCTTGGTCGGCCCCTTCCGCTCCGGCCGCGTGCTGGCCGTGACCGGCGTTCCGGGCCATCCCAACCGCTTCTTTATCGGCGGCGTGGATGGCGGGGTGTGGGAGACCAACGATGCCGGCCGCACCTGGAAGCCGGTCTTTGACCAGCAGGATATCGGCTCCATCGGAGCCATCGCCGTCGCCCCCAACGATCCCAACGTGATCTACGTCGGCGCCGGCGAGGCGGACATGCGCTCCGACATTTCCTATGGCAACGGCGTCTACAAATCCACCGACGGCGGCCGCACCTGGCGGCATCTGGGCCTGGCCGCGACGCGCCACATCGGCAGCATCGTGGTGGATCCGCGCAACCCGGACATCGTGCTGGTCGCCGCCCTGGGCCGCGCCTACGGGCCCAGCCCCCAGCGCGGCGTGTATCGCTCCGCTGACGGCGGTCAGACCTGGACCAAGGTGCTGTACAAAAATGACGAGACCGGCGGCATTGACCTGGCCATGGATCCCAGCAATCCGCGGATCGTCTATGCGGCCCTGTGGCAGGCGCAGCGCCCGGCTTGGAATCAATATCCCCCCAATCAGGGGCCGGGCAGCAGCATTTACAAATCCACCGATGAAGGCCAAACATGGACCCAGCTGAGCGGCCATGGCCTGCCGCCCGGGCCCTGGGGCCGGATTGGCCTGGGCGTGGCGTTCCACGACGGCGGCCGCCGCGTCTTTGCCTTGATCGCCGCCAAACAGGGCGGCCTGTACCGCTCCGACGACCGCGGCGCTAGCTGGAAGCGTGTCAGCGCCGACCCGCGCATTGACAGCCGCTCCTGGTATTTCAGCGGCATCTATCCGCAGCCGGGCAATGCGAACGTGATCTTCATCTGCGATGTGGCCATGTACAAATCCGTGGACGGCGGCCACACCTTCACCGCCATCAAAGGTTCGCCGGGCGGGGACGACTACCATGCGCTGTGGATTTCCCGCCGCGATCCCCGCCGCATGGTCGCCGGCGTGGACCAAGGCGCGATTGTCACCGTCAACGGCGGGCAGAGTTGGTCTAGCTGGTACAACCAGCCGCTCGGCCAGTTCTATCACGTCATCACCGACAACCGCTGGCCCTATTGGATCTATGGCGCGCAGCAGGACAGCGGCACCGTGGGCATTGTCAGCCGCGGCGACTACGGACGCATCACCTTCCGCGACTGGCATTCGGTCGGCGCCGGGGAGAGCGGCTATATCGCGCCCGATCCGCTTGATGCCAACATCATTTTCGGCGGCAGCTACGGTGGCGTGGTCACGCGCTACGACAACATCACCGGGCAGGTGCAGAACGTGACCCCCTGGCCCGGCGCGGACAAATACCGCTCCACTTGGACTTTCCCCATCGTCTTCTCGCCCACCGATCCTCACACCCTGTACGCCGGCATGCAGTATGTGCTGGCCACCGACAATGGCGGCCACAGCTGGCGGCGCATCAGCCCGGACCTCACGCTATATCAAAACAGCGAGCCCGTGCCCGCCGATCCGGCGGCGGCGAAGCTCTATAAGGATGGCGAAAACCGCGGCGTGGTCTATACCATCGCCCCCTCGCCGCTGCAAAACGGCGAGATCTGGGCGGGCACCGACGACGGGCTGATCTGGCTGACCCAGGACGGCGGTACCCACTGGAGTAACGTGACGCCGCAGGGGCTGCCGGTTTGGAGCAAAATCAGCTTGATTGAGGCTTCGCATTTTCACCCCGGCACGGCTTATGCTGCCGTGGACCGGCACCGGGTCAATGATTTCCGCCCCTACATTTACCGCACCACCGACTTCGGCCGCAGCTGGACGGAGATCTCCACGGGCATTCCGCATGACTACTATGTGCACGCGGTCCGCGAGGATCCGGTGCGCCGCGGCCTGCTCTATGCCGGCACGGAGCGCGGCATCTTCGTTTCCTTCGACAACGGCGAAAACTGGCAATCGCTCCAGCTGAACTTGCCGGTCAGCTCCGTCCGCGACATGGCCATCCGCGATCACGATCTGATCGTGGCCACGCACGGCCGCGCCCTTTGGGTGCTCGACGACATTACCCTGTTGCGCCATCTGACGGCGCAGACGGCGAACGCGGTGCACTTGTTCCCGCCGGCGGTGGCCATCCGTGTCCGCGCCAACGAGAATCAGGACACGCCCTGGCCCAAGTCCACCCCGGCCGGACAAAATCCGCCCACCGGCGCCATCGTGGATTACTACCTGCCCCAGGCCGCTAGCGGCCCGGTGAGGCTGGAATTTCTGAACGCGCAGGGCCAGGTGATCCGCCGCTATTCCAGCGCCGATCCCGTGCCCGTGCCGCCCAAAACTCCGCCCAACGTGGCGGCGTATTGGGAGACGCCGCCGCATGCCCTGGCCACCACCGCCGGCATGCACCGCTGGGTTTGGGGGCTGCGCTACTCCGCGCCGGAGGCGATCGGCCGCAGCGACAACTATTGGATCGCGGCGACGCCGCATGATTCGTTCCGCATGCCGCAGGGCCCGCTGGTGCTGCCTGGAGACTACAAGGTCGAGCTGACGGTGGACGGGCGGACCTATACCCAGCCGCTGACGGTCAAGTTGGATCCGCGCGTGCACGTCGCGGCGGCCGCGCTAGAGCAGCAGTTGGATTTGGAGCTGAAAATTCGCGCTGCGCTCGCGGCCAGCTACCACGCCATTCAAGGGATCGGGCGGCTCCGCGGGCAACTGCGCGAACTCGAAGCCCGGCTAGCCGGCAACCCGCAGGCGGCGGCGGTCGTTGCCGCCGCGCGGCAGTTGGGCGCGGCGGCCAAGGCGGCGGCGGGCTCGACTGCGGATCTGTATGGCTCCGGGGCCGCCGGCGGCGGCTTGGCGGTGCTCAACGGTACGCTGGCCAACCTCACGCAATCGCTGGACACCGCCGATGCCGCTCCCACTGCCGGCGGTGAGGCCGTCTACCAGCAGGCACAGGCGCGGCTGGATCGCGTGCTGACGGCGTGGAACCGCCGGCGGCAAGCGGGATTGGCGCGGCTCAATGGGCTGATGCGCCAGGGCCACATTCCGGCCATCGGCGGGCAGTAGCCAGCCCGCGGTCGTGGGACAGGTTTATTCGTAGCGCAGGGCTTCGATCGGATCCAGCCGGGCGGCCTTGCTAGCCGGGTAGAAGCCGAAAAAGATGCCGATCGCGGCGGAGAATACCACCGCAAGGACGATCGCCGCCCCGGAACTGGCCACCTGCCAGTGGGTCAGCGCCGCCACCAGTGCCGATAGCCCCAGGCCCAGCAAGATGCCCACCACCCCACCTGCAAGGCTCAGCAGAATCGCCTCGAACAGGAACTGCCGCTGCACGTCCTCCTCGGTGGCCCCTACCGCCATGCGGATGCCGATCTCGTGGGTGCGCTCGGTCACCGAGACCAGCATGATGTTCATGATCCCGATGCCGCCCACCAGCAGCGAGACCGACGCGATGCTGCCCAGCAGCCAGGTCATGATCTCGCCGGCGGAGTTGGCGACCTGGGCGATGTCGGCCAGATTGCGCACCATGAAGTCATTTGGCTGGCCGCGCAGAATGCGGTGCCGCTGGTGCAGCAGGGCGGTGATCTGCTGCTGCGCCGTGGCGGTCGCGTCTTTGGAGATGGCGGAGGCGACGATATAGTTCAGCCAATCCTCGCCGCTGATCTTCTTTTGCAGCGTGGTATAGGGAATAAACACCACGTCGTCTTGGTCCTGGCCCATGCCGGACTGCCCCTTGCCTTGCAGCACGCCGACGACGGTGAAGGGCAGGTTCGGCGAGAGGGCGGCCGCGCCGTTGCCGGTGGTGGCGGTATTGGTGGCGCTGGTGGCCGCAGCCGAAGTGCCGGGGGTCGCGGTGCCGGTGGTGGCGCCGCCGATCATGATGGTCTGGCCGACGGGATTGGGCGTGTCGGGAAATAGATTCTGCACCACGGTCTGGCCCAGCACCGCGACGTTTCGCGCCAGGCTCACGTCCTGCGCGGTAAAGGGGCCGCCGGCGGTGAAGGACCAATTGCGAATTTGGAAATACGCCGGCTCGGTGCCGGTGATGTTGGTGCCCCAGTTATTGCCCCCGGCCACGACCTGCGCCCGGGTGGTCGCGCCGGCCGCCACCGCTGCCACCGTGGGCACCTGGCGCTCGATCGCCACCTCGTCGGAGTGGACCAGGGTCCTGGTTTGCCCCCAGCCCATGCGCACCGCCCCGGCCTGATGGCTGCCGGAGGCGATGAACAGCAGGTTGCTGCCCATGGAGGCGATCTGCGACTGCACCTGCTGATTGGCGCCCTGGCCGACGCCCACCATGGCGATCACCGCGGCCACGCCGATCACGATGCCTAGCATGGTCAGAGCGGAGCGCATCTTGTTGCGCTCCAGCGCCCGCAGCGCGATTCGCAGAATCGCCAGAAATTCCATGGCTAGACCTCCGTCTCTTCCCCGACCGGCAGTTCCTGCCGCACCACCGCCGCCTCCAGCCGGTCCTCAACCGGGGCGTCGCGCCGGATGCGGCCGTCCCGGAAGCTGACGACCCGCCGCGCATAGCGCGCGATGTCCGGCTCATGCGTCACCAGCACCAGCGTCAGGCCCTCGGTTTCGTTCAAATGCTGGAAGATCTCCATGATCTCGACGCTGGTGCGCGTGTCCAAATTGCCCGTGGGCTCGTCGGCCAATAGGATTGCCGGGCGGTTCATCAGCGCCCGCGCGATCGCCACCCGCTGCTGCTGGCCGCCGGAAAGCTGGCTGGGATGGTGGCCAGCGCGGTCGCTCAGCCCCACAATCTCCAGCGCCGCTCGCGCCCGCGCCATCCGCTCCTCGGCGCCCAGCCGGGCATAGAGGGCCGGCAGCTCCACGTTTTCCAAGGCGGTGGTGCGGGCCAGGAGGTTGAAGCCCTGGAACACAAACCCGATCCGCCGGTTGCGGATGCCGGCCCGCTCCCCCTTGTCCAGCTCCGAGACATCGCGGCCCTCCAGCCAATAGCGGCCGCGCGAGGGGCGGTCCAGGCAGCCGCAGATGTTCATGAAGGTACTCTTGCCGCCGCCCGAAGGGCCCATGATGGCCACGAACTCGCCGCGTCCGATCTCCAGATCAATGCCGCGCAAGGCGTGCACCTGAACCTCGCCCAGGTCGTAGGTCTTGTGCACCCCTTCCATGCGGATCACCGCCTCGGGCGTTGCCGTCGCGCCGGTGGGGAGCGTGGTTCCGAAGCTGGCCGCGGACGTGCCCATGGTTAGCGGAACCTCCCGCCCGTCATCGGCGACAAGCCCTTGGACTTGACCACCATGCCGGTCACCAGCTTGTCGCCCGCCGCCAGCGAACCGCGCAGCACGGTCACCGCGGTGTCGGTGAAGTTGGTGATGCCGGTTTGCACCCGCACCGGGACCAACTGATTCCCAGGTCCCAGCTTCCAGAGCATGGCGGTGTCGGCGCGCCGCACCGGATCCTGGGCCGCCGCCGCCGCGCCGCCGGCCGCACCGGGCGCCGCCGCCGCGGTCTGCCGCCGCCGCGGGGCCATGCCATAGCGCTCCAGCAGGGCCTGCAGTTGCGCCGGCGGCAGTTCCGGCTTGAAGCGCAGCGCGGCGGCCGGCACCAGCAGTTCATTGTGCACGGTGGCCACGGGAATGTTGACGTAGGCTGTCATGCCGGGGAAGACCTGTCCGCCGGGATTGTCGAAGTTGACCATCACGTCGTATTCGACGACGTTCTGCACCGTGGTGGCATTCATGCGAACCTGGCTGACCGCGCCGCGGAAAACTTCATTGGGAAAGGCGTCCAACGTGAACGTCGCCGGATCGCCCACGTGAATGCGGCCCACGTCGCTTTCATCCGTCTGCACGTCCACCTGCATCTTGCTCAGGTCCTGGGCGATGGTGAACAGGGTCGGCGTTTGGAACGACGCCGCCACGGTTTGGCCTACGTCCACCGCCCGGTCTACCACCACGCCGTCTATCGGCGAGTAGATGTTGCAGTAGCCGAGGTTGGTCTCGGCTACTTTCAGCGCCGCCACCTGCATCTCCGCCTGCGCCTTGGCCTGCACCAGTTGCGCCTGCGCGGCCACCAGCTTGGCCTGGTCCTGCGCCGCCGCGGCCGCGGTCACCTGCACCGCCGCCCGGTCGGCGGCCTCGGTGGTCACCGCCTGGTCGCGCTGCTGTTTACTGAAAATGCCTTGCTGATACAGCGGTACCGTCTGGTCCATGACCAGCTTGGCGTCCTCCCAGGTGGCCTGCGCCTGCTGAATCGACGCCTTGGCGCCGACTAGCGTCTGCTCGGCCACGCCGACGTTGGCCTGCAGGCTGCGCACGTTCGCCTCGGCCTGGTCGAGGTTCGCTTTGGCCGAAAGCACGTTGTTTTGATACACGGTGGGATCAATCTGGGCGATGAGCTGGCCCTTTTTGACCGGGGAGTTGAAATCCACCAACAGCTTCTGCACCAGCCCGGAGATCTGGGCCCCCACGTTGACCGTGGTCACGGCCTGCACCGTGCCGCTGGCCTGCACGGTGGCGGTCAGGTTGCCGCGGGTCACCGCGGCGCTGAAATATTGGGCGGGCGAACTCCGCCGCAAGCCCAGCGTCACTGCCGCGATCGCCACCAGCAGTGCCAGCACACCGTAGCGTGCCTGCCGGCTGCGGAGGCGATACCAGGGCTGCTTCCGGCTACTCTGCTGTTCCATTCCGGCCTCCTGCGCGTTCACCTTAAGGAACGCCCGCCGCCGGGCGGCGGTTACAGTGGCGGCGCGGCGGGGGCCGCCGCCCCGCCACCCCCCGCTACAATGGAAGCGCTATGCCCGCTCCCACGCCGCCGCGCTCCGGCTGGACCCGTGCCGAGGTCGCCACCCTGTATCGCCAGCCCTTGTTCGCGCTCATCGAACAGGCCCATGACCTGCACTGCCGCCACCATCCCGGCAACCACGTGCAGTTGTGCCGCCTGCTGTCCATCAAGACCGGCGGCTGCCCGGAGGACTGCGCCTACTGCCCCCAGAGCGCACGCCATGCCACCGGAACGACAGCGGAAAAATTAATGGACCCGGGGGCCATCCTGGCCGCCGCGCGGCAGGCCCAAGCCGATGGCGCCACGCGCTTTTGCATGGGCGCGGCGTGGCGCGAAGTGAAGGATGGCCGCGAGTTTGATCAGGTGCTCGCGGCGGTGCGCGCCGTGGCCCAGTTGGGCATGGAGGTCTGCTGCACGCTGGGCATGCTCACCGCCCCGCAGGCGGCGCGCCTGGCCGCGGCAGGGCTGACCGCCTACAACCACAACCTCGACACCTCGCCGGAGTTTTACGGCCAGATCATCCATACCCGCAGCTACGCTGAGCGCCTCCGCACCCTGGATTACGTGGGCCGGGCCGGCATCTCCATCTGCTGCGGCGGCATTCTGGGCATGGGCGAAAGCGAGGACGACCGCATCGGCCTGCTGCACCAGTTGGTCCATCTTCCCGTTGCGCCGGAGAGCGTGCCCATCAACGCCCTGGTTCCGGTCCCCGGCACGCCGCTGGCGGCGCGCCCGCCCCTGCCCGCCTTGGACTTGGTGCGCGCCGTCGCCGCTGCCCGCATCCTGCTCCCCGGCGCCAAAGTGCGCCTCAGCGCCGGCCGACTCGCACTGTCGCCGGAGGCCCAGGCGTTGTGTTTTTACGCCGGCGCCAACTCTATTTTTACGGGCGAGAAGTTGCTCACCACCCCCAACCCGGAGACCGCCGCGGATCTCGATCTGCTGGCGAGGCTAGGCCTGCATCCGCAGCCAGGCTCACCCACCGCGGCGCCGTCGCGCGCCGCGGCATCATTGGATTAGCTCACTTTCATCCGCCGACGGCAGCTCGGGCAAATGCGAGGCGTGGTGCAGCGCCAGCCGCCACTCCCCCTCGGCCAGCACGAAAACGTTGGTGGCGCAGACCTGCGCCGCGTCCGTCCGCCCCTCCACCTGGCTCTGCACCGCCTCCAGGCAGGTTAGCCAGGCCACCGGGCCCGCCACGTGCAGCCGCACCTGGTCAATCGCCACCACCAGCAGGTGCGTATGGCTGAAGATGCGCCGCCAGCTTTCGCGAATCTCGGACCATCCCTCCAGCGGCGGCCAGCCGGGATGCACGCAGCGGGCGGTGGCGCTCGGCAGCCAGACCGCCTCCATGTCTTCCAGGCTCAGGTTCTCCAGCGCCTGATAAAAGCGCCGGTTGGCCTCGCGCACGCGGGCCTCCTCGTACTGCCGGCGCTCGGCGCTGCGCGGCGCCGCCGCCGGCGTGACTGCCTGGGGACTGGAGCGCCGCGCCATGGGCCTATTTCACCAGAATCGCCGCGCCCCAGCTCACCATCAGGAGCACGCCGATATACCCATTGACGGTGAAAAACGCAGCGTTCATTTGCGACAAATCCTCGGGCCGCAGCAAGGCGTGCTCATAGGCCAGCAGCGCCGCCACTAACCCCAGCCCGATCCAGCCCAGCAGGCCCAATTGGCTGAGAACCAGCAGCCAGGCCAGCAGCGCCAACATGGCCATGTGGCATGCGGCGGCGATGCGCAACGCCCCCCGGATGCCCCAGCGTTTAGGGACCGAGTGCAGCCCGGGCTGACCGCGGTCAAAGGCGTAGTCTTGGCAGGCATAGAGGACATCAAAGCCGCCCACCCACAACGCCACCGCCGCCACCAGCACCAGGATGCGCGGTGACAGCGACCCGCGCACCGCGATCCAGGCGGCCGCCGGCGCGATGCCCAGCGCCAGCCCCAAGACCCAGTGCGACAGCGCGGTGAAGCGCTTGGTCCAGGAATAAAACATCACCCAAGCCAAGGCCACCGGCGACAGCAGCAGCGTCAGATGGTTCAATTGCCAGGCGGCGATTTCAAACACCGACGCCGCAAGCAGCAAAAACCCCCAGGCAAAGCGCGGCGACAGCGCGCCCGTGACCAGCGCCCGCCCGCGCGTGCGCGGATTGGCCGCGTCCACGTCCCGGTCCACGATGCGGTTGAAGGTCATCGCCACGCTACGCGCCGCCACCATGGCCACGATGATCCAAAGCAGTTGACGCGCCGTGGGCCAGCCCCGCGCCGCCAGCATCGCTCCCAGCAACGCAAACGGCAGCGCGAAGATCGAGTGCTCGAACTTGATCATCTCCAGCGTGCGCCGCGTGCTGGCCGCCAGCGAGGGCATGGTTTTCAGTTTAACAACCGTCCGCCGTCATCGCCGCCGGGCGACCTCAGCCTTGCGGGCGGATCACCGTGGCGCCGGGGAAGCGGGCGGCGAAGATGCGGCCCGATAGATGGGGGTTGATGCGGATGCTCGAGTAGTCGAGACGCTGGTAGTCGCCCGAGACTTGATTCACCTGCTGCCGCACCGCCACCCACAGCCGGGGCGAAAACCAGAGATCAATCGAGGCGATGCCGTTAGCCTGGGCCGGGTCGCGCGGCGTCAGCGCCAACTCGACCGTCGTCTGGCCGGCGATCCGCGGCCGGCCGGCCAGACGGACATGGAACGAGCCGAGCAAGGCGTGGCCGCCGCCGCCGAGGCTGAGCAGTAGATACCGTTGCACCGCTTGGCGGTGGCCGCGCAAATCGTACTCTTGCACCTGGCGGATGCCGGGTTGATAGAGATAGCCGGTTTGGTCCCGGTAGAGGAACTCACGCCGGGCGGGCGTGGCAATGTCCAAGGCGATCTGCGGGCCTTGTTTGGTGCGGCGGAAATATATCGTACCTTGCTCAAGCGCCGTGTCGTTGACGATCTGCGTGTATTTGATCGAAACGACATGGGCACTCAGGCGGCGCAGGTGGGCCGCTGCGACGTCGAGCTGGTCCAGCACTTGGTTCAATTGCCGGGACGCTGGAGGCGGAGCCGGCGCGGCAGCCCTCCGCGGCCCGAGCGGCGGGAAAATCCACGCCGCGGCCAGCAAAAACGCGCAACTAGCGCGTCCAGACGCCATAAATGACCGGGCCGTCCACGCTCGGCTGCCAGCGTTGTTGCCCCAAAACCTGGATCTCATGGCCGGTATAGTGCGCCAGTAGGCGGGCCAGATCGGGCTGTGGCTGGCGGGCGATCACCTGGTAGTAATGGCCGTGCGGCAAGGCGATCACGGTGATCTGTACCGCGGCGGCGGGGACGGGGAGGCTCTGAGCGGTGGTACCCGGCGCTGGAAACGGCCGAGGCTGGTCATGGAAGAAGCCGCGGGGCACCAGAAAGATGAAGGCCAGGATCAGCCCCACCATCACGTCATACTCAAGCGAGGCGCGGGGATAGCTCCACCACAGGAAGGAGGAGATCTTGCCGCCCAGGCCGCGACCGCCGCTCTGTGCCATACCTACGCTATCCTAACCGTCGCTGCCCAACGGCCACAACAGATGCCCGCCACGCTGGCCCATTTCCGCCAGGCCCTGACGGTCGCCCTGCCCGAGTACGGGGTGGCCGCGACGCCGGAGCGGCTGGAGCGTTTGAGTTCCTACCTTGCCCAGCTTGCACGGTGGAACGAGCGGGTGCGACTGGTGGGGGAGGCGGATCCGGACACGCTGGCCCGGCGGCACGTGGGGGAGTCGCTCTATTTGGCCCAACTGCTACCGCTGTCCCACCAAACGCTGCTGGATCTCGGCTCCGGCGGGGGCTTTCCCGGGCTGGCGTTGCAGTTAGCTTTTCCGGCGTTAAAGACTACACTTGTAGAATCAAAAGCCAAGAAAGCTGCGTTCTTGGCTGAGGTCTGCCGTCAGCAGGCGTTGGGACGGGTCGTCAACCAGCGGCTGGAGGACCTCAGCGAGGCGGCCGAGATTGTGACCGTGCGCGCGCTGGAGAATCTCGCCGCCGGGCCCGAGCGTTTTGCACACCTGTTGATTTCCGGTGGAAAACTGGCCGCCTGGGTCACCGAGGGACTGGCACGGGACTGGCAGCAGCGCCTGCCGCGCTGGCGCTGGCAATCGCCACGACTGTTGCCGGGCAGCCGGGAACGCACGATCGTGCTGGCCGAGGCCCCCGAACTGGGATTGTTTCACGTGGAACACTAGGCCTTTCGGCCGCAAGGCGATTGCGTTAAACTCCTGGCGTGCCCCGCGTTCCCCGCATCTTGGCGATCGCCAACCAAAAGGGCGGGGTGGGCAAGACCACCACGGCCATCAACTTGGCGGCTTCACTGGCGGCGGCCGAGCTGCCCACCCTGCTGGTGGACTGCGACCCCCAGGGGAATGCCACTAGCGGTCTGGGAGTCGCGCCTGTCGACGGCCAGCCAACGCTCTATCAGGTGCTGTCGGGCGAGGCCGAGCTGGCGGCGGCGCTGCGGACCACCGCCCTTGACGGCCTTGAGGTCGTCCCTGCCAGTCGCGATCTGGTTGGCCTGAACCTGGAGCTTGCCGTCGCTGAAGCACGCGAACTGCGCCTTGCCCGCGCTCTGGTCCGTGCGCCCGAGCGGCTGCGCTTCATCGTCCTGGACTGCCCACCGGCGCTGGATTTGCTGACGCTCAACGCTCTGACCGCCGCGCAGGCGGTGATTATCCCCATGCAGTGCGAGTATTTTGCCCTCGAGGGGTTGGCTCAGCTCCTGGATACCATCGCCGCCGTCCAAGCCCGATGGAACCCAGGGCTGGAGATCGCCGGCGTGCTGCTCAACCAGTTTGAGGAGCGTACTCACCTGTCCCGCCAAGTAACCGCCGAACTGCGGCGCCACTTCGGCGCCCGCATCTTCCGCACCACGGTGCCCCGCAACGTGCGCCTGGCCGAAGCCCCCAGCTTCGGTCAGCCAGCGCTGCTCTACGATGTCCGTTCCAAGGGTTCGGAGGCATTCCTCCAGCTCGCGCGTGAGGTGATCGAACGTGAACTCGCCCAATCCGGCACGCAAAGCATTGGGGCGGGGGCTTGATGCCCTGCTCTCTCCCGTGGCCGCCACCCCCGACCAGTTGGCCGGCGTCCCTCCTCCCGGCCCGGCTCCAGAGACGGTGCGCCAGTTGCCGCTCAGCGTCATCGAGCCCAATCCCTTTCAACCGCGCCAGCAGTTTCGCCCTGAAGCCCTAGCCGAGCTGGCCGCCTCGATCCGCGCTCAGGGCGTAATGCAGCCCGTTCTGGTCCGCCCGCAGGGCCAGCGTTTTCAGCTACTTGCCGGCGAGCGGCGTTTCCGTGCCGCGCAACTGGCTGGGCTGACGGCGATTCCAGCGCTGATCCGCGCCCTGGGCGACGACCATGCCCTCGAATATGCCCTGATCGAAAATCTGCAGCGCGAGGATCTGAACCCGCTTGAGCAGGCCCGCGCCTTTCAGCAACTGGCGACGCGCTTTGCCATGACCCAAGAGCACATCGCCCAGCGGACCGGCAAGGACCGCGCCAGCATTGCGAACTATCTCCGCCTGCTCAAACTCGCCCCAGCAGTGCAATCGCTCGTGGAGGCCGGCCGCTTGTCCATGGGCCACGCTCGAGCTCTGCTGGCGCTGCCGGCGGAGGCGCAGCCGGCCACCGCCGCGCGCGCACTGGCAGGGGAGTGGAGCGTGCGCCGGCTGGAGAGCCATGTGCGCGGCCGCACCGAGCCGGCCGGCTCCCAAGCGCGCCGCCCTGCCCAGGATGCCAATGTGCGCCATGCCGCTGACGAGCTGGCCCGGGCCCTCGGCGCCAAGGTGGCGGTGCGAGACAAAAGCGGCCGCGGGATCATCGAGATTCACTATCACGGGGTCAATGATTTTCAGCGGCTGTTCGAACGCCTCGTGGGCCCCTCCCGCGAACCGTAGACGGCTACACTAAACGGAGCAGCTACCGCTGTCCCCGGAGCGCCGCGTGCCATTTGCCGCGATAGGCCTCGCCCTGTGTTTCTTTCTCCCCGCCCCTCACACGGCGCCGCAACGCGCCGCGGCGCCGACCGACACCGCGGCCGCATCCCCGACGTTGGGCTCGTTGCTCGATATTGGCGAGCCAGGCCGCCAACTGCGCGGCCTGGAGCGGTATCTGCACCAGCATCCCAATCCGCCGGAGGCAGTGCAGATCTATCAGCAGCTGATCCAGGACGCCACCGCGCTGAATGATTCCCGACGGGTCCTGGCCTATAACGAAGAGCTCCAGGCGCTGGAGCCCGATGACCTGGGCCAGCGCATCACCGTTCTAAATCAGCTGCTGCTGGAATCCAGCGCCAAGGCCATGGCGCTGGCGGCCCAAGACGCCCACGAGCTGGCGCTGCTGGTCGCCGTCCAGGCCGCCAGCCCGCCGCCGCAAGAGGCCACCCGCGCGCAATGGAAGGTGGATATGAACCGGCTGCGGGCTATCGCGCAGATGTTTCTTGGCGCGGTCGCGCAGAAAACGGGCCATGACGTGGCCGCCGCCACGGATTTCCGCGCCAGCCTAGCGCTAGAGCCCACCGAAGAAGCGGCCGAACATTTGGGGCAGGTGCTCGAGGCGCGCGGCCAGGCGACGGCGGCGGTGCGGGCCTACGCCCTGGCCCTGGCGCTTCCGGGCCAAACCATCGCTGAGCGAAGTACTTTGCGTGGCAGAGCCGGGGCTCTTTACGCCCGCCTGCACCAGGGCAGCCAGCGCGGCTTTGGGGACTTGATTCTGGACCGCTTTGACCAGATCGCCCAGGCGAATGCGCGGCAACAGCAAGCGCTGCATCCCTATGCGGCGCGCAACCACGAGGCGCAGAGCGTGGGGCAGTTCGTCCTGACCTCGCTCGACGGGGTCGCGCACCGACTGGCGAGTGAACGGGGCAAGGTCGTAGTGCTGGATTTTTGGGCCACTTGGTGCGGCCCCTGCCAGGCCGAGCATCCCGCTTATGAAGCCCTGAAGCGACACTACGGCGGCCAGTCCGGCGTGGCGTTCATCTTGATCAACACCGACGACGAGCACGCCAAGGTCGGCCCGTTTCTAGCCGCGCATCACTGGGCCGACGATACCTGGCTGGATGCCGGGCTCGCCGACTATTTGGGCATAGATTCCTTGCCCACGACGGTCGTGCTGGCGCCCAACGGCCAGATGGTGTACCGCGAATCCGGCTTCGATGAGGCCAGCTACGCGCGCGACCTGCGGCGGGCGATCCGCTATGCGCGAACGCGGGTCGGCCCAAGCGCGGCGAAGGCCGGCCGACGAGCGGCCGGGCGCTAGGCCAACGGCCGGGCGAGGCGCAAGGCCCCGTCGAGCGCATCGCCGGCGGGGGGCTGCCAGCGCGCTCCGGGCAGCTGCCGCCGCAGGGCGCGGCGCAGAGCCTGACGGATGAGGGGCGATGCCGCAAGCACCGATCCGCCGTACGATACGCGCGGCTGGCGCATGCCGAGGCGCCGGGCAGCGGCGGCGATTTGCGCCGCCAGCGCCTCGGCGCCCGCCGTGATCAGGGCGCGCGCGATGCGGTCCCGCTGCGCCGCGGCCTCGAACACCAGCGGCGCCAAACCGCCGAAGTCGGCCGGCGTGGCGGGACGGGCTCGCCGCGCCAAGGCTTGCGGCGTTCGCAGCCGGAAGGCGGCTTGCAACAGACCGGTCAGAGCGGTCGGAGGCCCGGAGCCATCCAGGGCACATAACGCGGCGGCGTAGCCCTTCCGACCCAGCCACTGGCCGCTGCCTTCATCGCCCAACAGCCAGCCCCAACCTCCGGCCCGGGCCCATTGCCCACGCGCGTTGCGGCCCCAGACGATGGAGCCAGTACCGGCGATCACGACAATGCCCTGGGCGCCGGCCAGCGCGCCCACATGGGCGATCTCGCCGTCCGTCACAATCCGTACTTGGGCACGGGGGAGCAGCCGGTGCGTCCGCCGCGCGACATCCGCCGCCACCGTCGGCTGGCTGACGCCGGCGCTGCCGATCACCACGGCCCGGATGGCGGCTCGCCGCGCGCCGGCTCCGCGTAAGCAGGCAACGATGCCGCGCCGTCGCTCGCGGTCGGCGGTTTCGGCACCCAGGGCGTAGGGGTTGGCCGGTCCGGCCTCGCCGCGGCCCAAAACGCGCCCGGAGGCATCGGCGATTGCGACGCGGACGTGACTCGCCCCGGCGTCCAGAGCGAGGATCAGCCCTCCGGCATTTTTGCGGGCGCGCGCTCCGGCCATGCCCTTTCAGGGTAAGCCCGCTGGCGCTCGGGGCGTCTCCAAGTCGCCGCGGAAGGAACCGAGGCCGCACGCGGCGGGGCGCTACCGCGGGTTGAGCGAGCCGGAGCGAAAGCCCTCGAGGTCGAGGGTAACGTAGCGGAAACCCAGTCCTTTAAAGAGGCGGGTCAGCGCGCCGGCCGCTTCCAGGTTCAGGGCACGGTCCAACTCCGCAGGGGCGATCTCGATGCGGACCAAATCCCCATGGTCGCGCGCCCGAAACTCGCGGAAGCCCATTTTTCGGAGGCCCTCTTCGCCGGCCTCGATGCGCCCCAACACGGAGGGGGTGATCCCGATGCCGTGGACCACGCGGGATGCCAGGCAGGGAGAGGCGGGGCGGTCCCAGAGCTCAAGGCCGGCCTGACGCGCCAACGCCCGGATGGCGGCCTTGCCCAATCCCGCTTCCAGCAGCGGGGCGCGGACGTGATGGCGGCGGGCGGCCTCGGCGCCGGGCCGGTAGTCCCACCGATCATCGGCATTGGCGCCGTAAGCCAAGGACTGAAACGCTGGACGCCGCTCGAGTTCCCCCTCCATGCAGTGAAAGAGCTCGTCCTTGCAAAAAAAACAGCGGTCGGCGCCGTTGTGGGCGTACTCGGGGCTGTCCAACTCGGCGGTTTGGATGGTTTCGCAGGGAATGCCATGGCGGGCGGCGAAGGCCAAGGCATCTCGATAATGCGAGCGGGCCAAACTCGGCGAGTCGGCAATCAGAGCCACCAACTGATCTCCGAGGACTTGGTGCGCCACCCAGGAGAGATAGGCCGAGTCCACGCCGCCGGAGTAGGCGACCAGCAAGGGGCCACCCTGGCGCAGGGACTGGCGCAAGCGTTGCTCGGCCAGGGTCCAGTCGGCCTCCAACGCCGGCGATAGGTCCCCGGCGGCTCGTAACGCTTCCGTCACGGCACCTAGATTAGCACCGGGCCTAGGGACAGGGCGGGCACCGCTGCCCGTTGGCGGCCTTGCCGCCGTGGGCGGCCGGCACCTGACGCCTGCCGTCGCTCAGGGCGTCTCCAAGTTGCCGCGCAATGGCGCGGCAGGTCGGCTCCTCCGGTGGAAGCGGCGCGCGGGCCCGGTCTGGATTGTCCGCGAGGATGCCTGTCCCGCAACCTGGCCGAGAGGACGGTGCGGAGAGGCGGCGGGGGCTTCTATAATGCCAGGCAAACGGTTGCGCATGGGTACGCGGATCTTCATCGCAGTGCTGGGGCTGGGTTGTGCGCTGGCGGCACAAACCGCCATCGGCGCGGGCAGCATTGTCGCGGTGCGCACGCCGCAGGGGATCGTGTATACGAATTTGGTCGCGGCGCCGGCGGCGGCGGCAGCCCATTCGGCGCGCCGCCATCCGGCCGAGCCCAGCCGGCGGCGGATTCGTCGCCTGCTGCATCAGGCCGCCCGGCGCTATGCGCTGGATCCGCGGCTGGTGCTGGAGGTGGCGCGGCAAGAGAGCGATTTCGATCCCCGCTCGGTGTCCGACAAGGGGGCCATGGGGGTGATGCAACTGATGCCGGCGACGGCGCGGGCGCTGGGAGTGCGGGATCCGTTCAACGCTGCCGAGAATATCGCCGGCGGCGCGCGTTATCTGCGGGCCCTGCTGCGGGAGTATCGCGGCAACGTCCGGCTGAGCTTGGCGGCCTACAACGCCGGCCCCGGGGCGGTGGCACAGTATGGCGGTGCCATTCCGCCGTATCGGGAAACGCGGAGCTACGTGCGCGTGATCACGCGGCGGCTGCGCCGGGATGGGGACCCGATCCCGCCGCATCCCACGCCTTGGCGCGGCAGCCGCAGCCGGTAGGCAGCCGACGGGTTAGCGGTGGCGCCGGTTTCCGGTTGCCGCTGGGCCGACCGGGAGGTACATTGGGGGTGCTCTGGATTTTTCTCCCGGCCCGTGTAGCGGTGGGACGATTTGCCAATTTTTATCGTGCGCCGGTGTGGGCCGCCGTGCTTGTTCTGGCCTGTGCCGCCGCCTCATTAGCGGCTACTCCGCCCACTCGCGAAGAGTTGCTGGACCGGGCCCATGCGCTGCACGAGCGCCTGGAGCGCATGCCCATCGCCCAGCGGCGGCGCGCGGACTATGAGGCCATCGCGGATGTGCTGACCCAGGTCTGGCGGCGGCCGGAGCAGGTCTCTCCGGCCGCCGACATCACGCCGACGCCCGCCGAGGTGGCGTTGTTCGACGACGGCGGGCTGCACATCGCCATGGCCCAGGACCTCGGCGTGGCGGTGGGCTGGAGCGAGGCCGCGCAGGATTTCCACCGACTGCTGCGGCGCTTTCCCGCCACTCGCTATCGCCGCAACGCGGAATGGGCGCTGGCGCAGATCGAGTGGTTTCATTTGGGGCAACGGGGAGCGGCGCGGGAGCAATTGCGGGATTTCCTACGCCGCTATCCCGCCGATACCCGCGCCGACTACGCCCGCCGGCAACTGCGGGGCCGCCGCGTGGATCCGCCGTCCCTGCTGCCCGCCATTGCGCGCGAGCCCGGGGCAGCGCCGCGGGCCGGTAGCCGGGCCGCGAGCGAACCCGCGGCCGCGGAGGCGCCGCATGCGGCGCAGCATGCGGAGTTGGTTCCCGGCACCCGGCCAGCCGACTCGGGTGCGCACCGCGGCGTGCCGCCGCCCTCGGCGGCTGCGCCGGCGGGCGGCGGGGGCCCGGTACAGGTGACCAGCCTGGAGTGGCACACCGAGCCGGACGGGTTGACGCTGGTGGTGGGATTAAGTGGCCGGCCGCTCGTCGCGCACGGGGCGGTGGAGCAGACCCATGCGGTCTACTTCGATTTTGCGGACGCTCATTTCGCCGCCGACATGGCCAACCGCTTCATTCATCTGAGCGATCCCCTGATCAGCGAGATTGAGCTGGCGCGCAACCACACGGGGGTAATCCGGCTGGCGGTGCATGAGCGCCCAGGGCACGCGCTCGCGACGGTGGCAATGTACTTTCCCAATCCGTCGCGCCTGGTGGTTTCCCTGCGGTCCGGGACGGCGCCGCCCAGGTCCGCGCCGCCTGCGATGGCGGCGCGAAACACCCCGCCGCCGCTCCGGCCGGCCCCGGAGCCTGCGGCTGCGGCTCCCCTCCGGCCGCGGCGGGTGGCGCGCGCGGCGCACGCGCTGCCCGACGGACAGCAATCGCTGAGCCGGGCGCTGGGTTTGAAGGTGCGGCGCGTCGTCATTGACGCCGGCCACGGCGGGTTCGATACCGGCGCGATCGGCCCCAACGGGCTGGACGAGAAGACGGTCACCCTCAGCGTCGCTTTGCGCCTGGGGCGGTTATTGACGACGCGCCTGGGCGCGCAGGTCATCTATACCCGCCGCACGGATGTGTTCGTGCCGCTGCAAACGCGCACGGCGATCGCCAATCGCGCGCACGCGGATTTGTTCATCTCCATTCACGCCAATTCCAGCCGCTCCCCGGAGGCGACCGGCGTGGAAGCGTACTACCTTAACCTGACGCGCAGCCCGCGGGCGCTGGAGGTGGCGGCGCGGGAGAATGAGACCACCCAACTCGGCGATCACGACCTCAAGACCCTACTGCAGTCCATCGCCCAGAACAACAAGCGCCAAGAGTCAGAGGACTTCTGCCGCGACATTGACCTCAGCTTGGCCAATGGGTTGGATGAGGTCAACCGGGGCGTCAAGAGCGCGCCGTTTATTGTCCTGATCGGGGCGCGGATGCCCTCGGTACTGGCGGAAGTCTCGTTCCTGAGCAATCCCCATTACGCCCACCTGCTGACCGAACCCAGCTATCGCCAGCGCATCGCGCTGGCGCTCTATCACGGCGTCGCCCGCTACATCCGCTCGCTGGGCGGGGTGGAAACGGCACAGACGCTCGCCGGCCGCTAGCCGCGTTGGGCGGCGGGGTACAATCGAGCTGCGGCCCGCGTCGAGAAGCTCCGAGCGCGAGCGAACTTCGGTTGCCGGCCGTCCCAGCCCAGTCGCAGGCGCGCCGCATCAAGAGCGCCGTCCAGAAATGGGTGGCTGAGCCGGAGTGTTCCCGAGGAGGCTGGATTTGCAAGCTGCGGTGATATCCGCCGAATGGGCGCCCCGCCCGGAGTATCCCCTGAGCGAAGAAGAGCGTCGCACCCGCACCGCCCGAGTGGGCTCATCGGTTTGGCGCCATCCCACGGTTGCGGTGCGAGAGCTGCCGGACCCGGTGTGCGGACCCGAGGACGCGCTGCTGCGCGTGGCGGCCGCAGGGTTGTGCGGCTCCGACCTGCATTTTTTTGAGACCGACGCCGAAGGCTACATGCAATATCCGGGCCTGGCCCGCTTTCCCAGCGTGCCCGGGCACGAGGTGGCGGGCGAGGTGATCGCGGTGGGGGAGCGGGTGAAGGGACTGCAGGCCGGGGACCTAGTTTGCCTGGATGACATGGTCTGCTGCGGGGCTTGCGAGGCTTGCCGCCGCGGCTTTCCGAACCAGTGCGAAGACCTCGAGGATGTCGGCTTCACCATGAACGGAGGTTGCGCCGAGCTGTTGCGCGTGCCGGCGCGGAACTGCTGGAGCATTAATGCTCTGCTGGAGAGGTTCGGTGGCAAAGAACCGGTCCTGGAGGCGGGCGCGGTGATTGAACCGTTCACGGTGGCCTACAACGCGCTGTTCGAGTGCGCCGGACGCATTAAGCCGGGCGCCTACGCCGCCGTCTACGGCGCCGGGGCGATCGGCTTGGCGGCGGTGCAACTGCTGCGCGCGGCCGGCGCGGCGCGGATCGCGGTCTTCGAGCACCACGCGCAGCGGCGCGAACTGGCGCGGCGCTTCGGCGCGGATCAGGTGTTCGCCGCCCACGGCGAACGGCCGGCGCGGGCGATCCTGCGCGAGCTGACCGGCGGGGCTGGGGCCGACGTGCAGGTGGAGGCGGCGGGGGCGTTCCAGGAGACGATGCCGGAGATGGAAGCGGCGGCGGCCAATGGCGGGCAGATCGTCATCATCGGCCGCGACCGCATGCGAGCAGCCATCCAGCTGGAGAACTTGCAGGTGAAAAAAACCAACCTGATTGCTGCCATGGGCAACACCGGCTACGGCACCTACCCCAATGTCATCCGCATGATGACGGCCGGACTGCTGGATCCCCGGCCGATGATCACCGATCGGTTTCCGCTGCGTGATTTTTCCGGCGCCCTGGCCAAGGCGCAAGCGCGGGAAGGGGGCAAGGTCCTGGTCAAGATCGGCTAGGCGGCGTGCCGCGCCGAACCGGCGGCCAGCACTGCCGCCGCGCATACAATGAGATGTGGTTGGGTCGCGGCGCACGCTGGCGTGGATGTGCCTGTGGGCCTGCTTGGCCACTACGGCCACGGCCCAAGGGTTCGTTGCGCCCCGCGGATGGCGCCTGGACCACGACGCCACGCTGACCCACGCGCCTTGGGGGCTGGCGCCGCAAGCGGCGGCCGCGATGGCGGAGTTTGGCTTGGTGCGGCGGCAAGTGGGGCGATACCGGCACGCTCGGCAGGCGGCGCAACTGGAGGTCTGGCTCTTCGGGGACAGTCAGGGCGCCTATGGGGCGGCCACCTATTTGCGCGCGCTTCGTGCGCCAGGCCGGGAGATGGCGCGGCGGCAGTGGTTGCTACGAGGAGAAGGGGCGATCTCGGCGCGCGCCTGGCGGGAGTGGACGCGGCGCGTCGTGGGCGGGACGCAGGGGCCGCTGCCGCTGCTGCGCCAGCACTTGCCCGCGGCGGGTCTGGTGCCCGACTCGGCGAATTATGCCGAGGGGCCCGCGGGCCTGGCGGCCATTGCGCCCTGGCTGCCCGCGCAGGCAGTGAACTTTCCCATGGAGCCGGTGATCGCCGCCGGCTGGTATCGGCTGGGTCGTGAACCGGCGGCGCAGGGGCAGCTGATCATCCTGTCCTATCCCACGCCGCAGATCGCGGCGGCCCAACTGGCGCCGATTCGTTCCGCCGCGGGATTGGCGCGCCGCTCCGGCCCCTTCGTCGTGGCCTGGCATGGTCCCGCATCGCGGCAAGCGAGTAAACTGCTGGCGACAGTCCATTACCGCGCCATCGTGGCCTGGAGCCAGCCGATCGGGTTGCAGTCTCTGCCCGGGTTGATTTTAGCGATCTTCGTTCTGGTGGGTTTTATTCTCGCGGTTTGTTTGGCCGCCGGCTTGTTCGCCGGGGGCTTGCGAATTTTGCTGGCGAAGTGGTTTCCCCGCCGTTTCGCGGCGCATGCAGACCGGCTGATTCGCTTAAAGCTGCAGTAAACAAAATGCCCATCCTTGCGGATGGGCATTTCGCTGGAGAATAGCTTCGAAGACCCAGGCCAGAAGAGCCGCTGGCGGCAGAAGCAGCCCCTGCCGCCCAAGGCCATTGCCGGCACCACGGTGCCCCGAAACCTTCGATGGCCAAAATCTTAAAATCAGCCGGATACCATGTCAAGGTGAATCTTGACCTAGGAGGATTTTACAAGTCATTTGTTTTCATAACGTTGCATTCCTGCCAGCCGGTCGTAACGATGCTACACTGCCGGTAGCGAGCCTTCAACCCCGTGCTCACCACCGACCGCTTGGCCTCCACTTCCCGCCTGGAAGCTTCGCTGCGGAGCGTCATCCGCACCCCGGTCCCGGCCGCCGACGGCCGTGATGACGCGGTGCGCATGGCGCTAATCGCGCTGGTCGCCAACGGACACATTCTGATTGAGGACGTGCCAGGCGTAGGCAAGACGACACTGGCGCAAGCGCTGGCGCGCTCGCTGGACTGCACGCTGCAGCGAATTCAGTTCACCAGCGATCTGCTGCCCAGCGATGTCACCGGGATCAGCGTCTACAATCAGGCCAGCCAGCGCTTCGAGTTCAAGCGCGGACCCATCTTCGCCCATATCGTTGTGGCGGATGAGATCAACCGCACCACGCCCAAGACGCAATCGGCGCTGCTGGAGGCGATGAATGAACGCCAGGTGACCGCCGACGGCGAGACCCACCCGTTGCCGGCGCCGTTCCTGGTGGTGGCGACGCAAAATCCCATCGAGCATCAGGGCACCTTTCCGCTGCCGGA
Organism: Terriglobales bacterium; assembly: GCA_050746205.1. Taxonomy (GTDB): domain Bacteria; phylum Acidobacteriota; class Terriglobia; order Terriglobales; family SCQP01; genus JAKAUF01. The sequence continues at coordinate 34,971 of JBOGKW010000001.1, forward strand.
GAGCCAGCTGGACCGCTTCTTGGTGCGGATCCGCATGGGCTACCCCGCCATTGCGGATGAGAAGGCGATCCTCCGGGGCGACGCCGGCGCGGAGCGACTGGCCAGCGTGGTGGCGATTGCGACGGGCGAGGAGGTGCTGGCCTGGCAGGCCGCGGCGCGGGAGGTGCGCGTCGAGGAATCGCTGTTGGACTATGGGCTGGCTTTGGCGCGGGCCACGCGCGAGCATCCCGCCTTGGCCCTGGGCGTCAGCCCACGCGGCGCGTTGATGTTGTATCGGGCGGCACAGGCCCGCGCATGGCTCCAGGGGCGCGGTTATTGCACGCCGGATGACCTGAAGCGCCTGGCGGTGCCGGTGCTGGCGCACCGCATCGCGCTGAAGCCGAGCGTAGCGCATTGGGAACGGCGCTCGGAACAGGCCGACGCGTTGCTGGCGCAGATCGCCGCCACGGTGCCGGTGCCGGACTAGGCGCCGAGATCCCGCAGTGTGGCAAAACAAAAACGGCGCCGGGCGCCCGCTCGCGCCCCGCGCCGAGTTGCCTTGGCGATGGTGAGCCTAGAACAACGATGGCGGAGTGCTGCCGCCGCTGCTGCACGAACTGCTGACCGTCTTGATCTTCTGCACATCCAGGCTTTGCTGCCCGCCCGCTTGTCCGGCCGGGGTTCCAGCCGCGCCGGCATTGCTCGCCGTGCCGGTAACCGTCACGGTGTGGTCCACGTGCTTGGACAGGTCCACGTTGCTGCTGGTCAGAGTCCAGGTTTGATTGGTCGCTTGGTCGGTCAGGGAATACTGGCCGGCGCCGCTACTCTGTAGACAGCCCGTTGCCGAGACGGTTCCGCTGGCCATGCCCTGGTCTTGCTGGCCGGCCTGCGCACTCGGCTGTGCGCCGGGTTGCTGTTGCTGGCCCTGGTTGGGTTGCGCTTGCTGTTGCCCTTGCTGACCCTGCTGACCGGTGTTCTGAGCCCACGCCGGGGTCATCGCGGCGAAAAAGCACATCGCCACCAGCATCGTCAGTGTCGCTAGCAATTGATTAGTTCTCGAATGCATCTGCGTTCCTCCTGGGAATGCGTCCCAAGAACGCTCGGGCACGAGCCCCGGCGATCCCGGCGACGCTTTTGTAAGGAGATGCGGCGCGGTGGGCGGAGGTTGGGCCAGGTCCGGTGCCCTGAATGGGGGTAGCATGCACCCCACCAGGCCTCAGTGCCGGTCCCAGAAACTCCGCATCGCATCGTGACCTCCTCCGCGACGAACTGGCGCGAGAAGCAGGGTGGCAGCGCCGGATGGTCTTGGCGCTCTGCCCTGCGCCCCTTGGCCTGACCAACTGCACGGCGCTTGCCAAAGGCCGGTGGCGAGCTAAATGCAGCCACTGGCGCGGGGGCCGGCATGCGCCGCGAAGAAGCCGTGCGGTTTAGGAGCGTGCGGGCGCGAAGTTTCCGCCCGCGAGTCAGCGCTTACTGCGTACCGCATATGTGGGACCGGGGTCATGGGGTTGCCGTCGCGATCCAGTCCCAAAAGACCACTGGCGGGCTGCCAGTAGGGAAGCCCACGCTGCCGGGTGTAGCGTAAACAGAGGAGGCTGAGACGATGACGCAATTGGCGGAAAAGAGCTGTGTGCCCTGCCGGGGCGGCGTGCCGCCGCTGAGCGGAGTGGAACTGGAGCGTCTGCGGCAACAGCTGCCTTCCTGGACGGTGGTGCAAGGCCACCACCTGCAGCGGGATTACAAATTTCCGGACTTCGTAACCGCGCTGGCGTTTGTCAACCAGATCGGCGCGATCGCCGAGAAGGAAGGCCATCATCCCGATATCGAGCTCGGCTGGGGGCGGGTCGGCGTGCGGACGTTCACCCACAAGATTGATGGATTGACGGAGAGCGATTTCATCCTGGCGGCCAAGATTGAGGAGGCGCGCGGTCCGGGCCAATAGGCAAGGAAATGGGGAGCCGGGGGCCGAGATCGTCAACTCCCGTGAGGCCAACTGGCGTCTACGTCCGCGGCGGGGGCCGCATCGAGTCCCGTTCCATCGAAACCATCGGGCTGACCAAGCTGGGCTTCCGTCGCGGTCCGGACATGGCGCAGGCAGCAGGCGCAGACCCTGGCCCGGCTGATCGGGCCGGACGGGGCGGCGCCCGCGCCGTTCGGCGGCAACGGCAGGCCGGCAACAATTGTCGTAACCCGAGCGCCGCCGGGCACGTTAGATAGTCCATGCGTGGGGCGCAACGCCGGGCGGCGGTCTATCCGAGGGGATTTCCGGGACCCGCCTGGGTGTGGTATTTGGGGTTGGGGCTGGCGTTGGCGGCGGGCATGGTACTGCCACTGCACGCCCGCCGCCATCGCCTGCACCGCGCCCAGTTGGTTTCCGTGGCGCCGCATCCGGTGACCGCCTGGCTCGGGCCCACGGTGCGAGCGATTTCCCTGCCGCCGTTCGCCGTCCGGGCCCGGCGGGGTGCGGGCCAATCCCGCGTGCGCATCCGCCCACCCACCGCATAGCCCACAGGCAGGAATGCCTTGCCGATCGCCGGGCACCCATGCGTGGGTACTGCCCCGGCGTCACACCTCAAGACCCACCGGCGACAGCCGGGCCCAAGTTGAGGAGAGCTTCATGGGAACGTTTTGGCGCCTCCGGATCGCCGGCGGCAGCATCATCATCTGCCTGCTGGCCGTATGGGCCATGGCCGCCGTGCCGCCACCGGCGGCGAGCGGCGGCAATTTAACCCTGGCGCAGGCGGTGCGGCGAGCGCTGGCGTATTACCCGACCGCCTTGGCGGCGGCGCGCAACGCGGCGGCGGCGCAGGCGCAGGTGGGGGTCGCCAAGACCAGCTATCTGCCGGTGATGGGGCTGACGGCGCAATTCGACCGGGCCACGGATAATGCGGTGCTGGGCCTGTCGTTCCCCAGCCCATTGCCCTCGATCAGCGGCACCGTTCCCCCCAAGGACTACTTTGGCGATTCCGCCTGGAGCAGCGCCGCGGGGTTGTATTTCAACTGGGAGTTCTTCGACTTTGGCCGCCGCGCCGCCAATGTGCATTTTTACCGGGACCTGGCGGCGCAGGCGTCCGAGCAGGAACAATACGTGCGGCTGCAAGTGGCGGCGCATGCGGCGGATGCGTTCCTGAACGTGCTGGCGGCGCAGGCGCAGCAGAGCGTGGCCATGGCCGATGTGGGCCGCTGGCGCACGGTGGACCAGATCGTACGGGTGCTGGTGGGGCAACAACTGCGGCCGGGGGCCGATGCCTCGCGGGCAGACGCGGAGCTGGCCGGGGCGCGCATCCAGCTGGCCGGGGCGGAGCAGACGGTGCTGCGGGCCGACGCGGCACTGCGGGAGGCGGTGGGGGGCGCGGCGCTGCCGCAGTTGGACAGCGGGCTTTTGGCGGCGGCGCCGGAGGCGGCCCCACCCAGCGGGCCGGCGGCGCCGCAACACCCGGAAGCCTTGGCCCAGCAGCAGGCCGTCGCAGCCAGCCAGCAGCAGGGCAAAGAGCTGGCGGTCGCCGACCGGCCGCGCTTTTACATGCTGGGCGCGGCGTTTGGGCGGGGCACCGGAGTGCTGGCGCCGGGGCAATTGGCCGGCGGCCTGAACGGCCTGTCGCCCACCGGCGCGGGCAACTGGGCGGTGGGCGGGGCGGTGGATTTTTCCTTTACCCGGCTGGCGCAGGTGCGGCAACAGCGGGCGGTGCAGCGCCAGCAGTTGGCCGCCGCCCAGGACCGCTACACGCTGGTGCTGGCGCAACTAGACGAGGTGCGGCGGCAGGCGGCGGCGGACTTGGCCGCGGCACGGCAGGTGGCCCAGGAGTCGCCCATCGAGCTGCAAGCCGCCCAGACCGGCGAGGCGCAGGCGCGGGCCCGCTATCAGGCCGGGTTGTCCGACATTGTGGATTTGGCGAACGCCGAGCAACTGCTGGCACGGGCGCAGAGCGATGACGCGCTGAGCCGGCTGCAGGTGTGGCGGGGCTGGCTGGAGACGGGTTACGCCAAGGGCGATCTGCAACCTTTTTTGCGCGCCGTCGGAGGCTATTAAATGAGGATGATCGCGGCTGCGCTACGGCGGCCTTTCACGGTGTTGGTGCTGGCGGTGGTCGTGGTGGGGGCGGCGGTGCTGGCCGTCTCCCGCATGTCCATTGACGTCTTTCCCACCCTGGACATGCCGGTGCTCTATGTTGCCCAGCCCTACGGCGGCATGGCGCCGGCGGAGATGGAAGGCTACATCGTCAACTACTACGAGACCAATTTCCTCTACATCTCCGGCGTGGATCACATGGAGTCCCGTTCGATTCAGAACATGGGGCTCATCAAGCTGACTTTTCATCCCGGCACGGACATGGATCAGGCCGTGGCGGAGACGGCGGCTTATGTGCAGCGCTCGCTAGCCTACATGCCGAAGGGCATTGTGCCGCCCTTCATCATGCGCTTCGACGCCGGCAGCGTGCCGGTGGGCGATTTGGTGCTCTCCAGCCGCACCGAATCCCAGGGCCAGTTGGACGACTTGGCCCAGATACGGATCCGGCCGATGTTCGCCGGCCTGGCCGGGGTGTCGGCGCCGCCGCCGTTTGGCGGCAATCCGCGCAGCATCATTGTCAGCATCAATCCCGACCGGTTGGCGGCGCAGGGGCTCTCGCTGGACGACGTGGTACAGGCCATCGCCAATGGCAACGCGGTGCTGCCCAGCGGCAATGCGCGCATCGGCAAGTGGAACCGCATCGTGCGCGTCAACACCGTGGTGCCCGCCTACCAGGACTTGACGGATTTGCCCCTGCGCAGCCGCTACGGCCCGATGATCCGGCTGGGGGACATCGCCACCATCGCCGACGCCGCCGACGTGGTCAGCGGCTACGCCGAATTGAACGGGCGGCGGGTGGTTTACATCCCGGTCACCAAGCACGCCGACGCCTCCACGCTGCGGGTGGTCAGCGAGGTCAAGGCGGAGTTGCCGGAGATGCGGCAGCAACTGCCGCGCGACGTCCAGGTGCACTTCGCCTTTGACCAGTCGGTGTACGTGCGCAACGCCCTGCAGGTGCTGCTGACCGAGGGGCTGCTGGGCGCGCTGCTCACGGGCCTGGTGGTTTGGTTGTTTTTGCGCGATGCCCGGAGTTCGCTGATCGTGGTGACGGTCATTCCCTTCGCCTTGCTGGCGGCAGTGGCGGGGTTATGGGCCTTTGGCCAAAGCCTGAACATCATGACTCTGGGCGGGCTGGCGCTGGCTATCGGCATTTTGGTGGATGAGGCTACGGTGGCGGTGGAAAACATTCACACCCACCTGGCCCGCGGGGCCAAGCCGGCGCGGGCGGCGCTGGCGGCGACGCGGGAGATCTTCTTGCCGCAGTTGCTGGCCATGCTGTGCGTGGCGGCGGTGTTTTTGCCGGCGTTCTTCATGACCGGCATCAGCCGTTCGCTCTTTATTCCCCTGGCGCTGGCCGTGGGGCTGGCGATGGGGGCGTCGTTCGTGCTGTCCAACACGCTGGTGCCGCTGCTGTCGGTGCTGCTGCTGCGGCATCACCATGGGCCCGCAGTGGCGCCGGAAGGGGTGGTGCCGGGGCGGCGCCCCTCGCCGCTGGAGCGGCTGCGGCAGGGCGTTCTGCGCTGGACGGCGCGGCTGGCGCCGCGGGCAAAGTGGGCGGTGGCGGTTTATCTGGTGGGTTGCCTGGCGCTGATCGCCACCTTCGTCCGCGCCGACGGCACCGATCTGTTCCCGCAGGCCAACACCGGCGAGTTCCAGGTGCGGCTGCGGGCGCCAACGGGCACGCGGCTGAAGCTGACGGAGCAGTTGTACAACCAGGCGCTGGGGCTGGTTGAGCGGGAGGCGGGGCCGGGGAATGTGGAGACGAGCCTGGGCTTCGTCGGGACGCAGCCACGGTCGTACCCCATCAACACGATTTATTTGTGGACCAGTGGGCCGGAGGAGGCGGTGATGCAGGTGGCGCTGCGGCGCGGCTCCGGCATCAAGCTTTTGCCCTTCGAGGACCACCTGCGGCAGGCGTTCGCGCGCGAGATGCCGGACGTGACGATCTCATTCGAGGCGGGCGACATCATCGGCAAGATCATGAATCTGGGGGCGCCGGCGCCGATCGCGGTGAACGTGACGGGGTTCCATTTGCAGCAGGACCAGGCCTACGCCCGCCAGGTGCGGGCAGCGCTGCGGCGCATTCCGGCGCTGCGGGACGTGCAGTTTGAGCAGTCGGGCGCCTATCCGGCAGTGCTGATCAACGTGGACCGGGAGCGGGCGGCGGAGTTGGGCCTTTCGTTGGCGGCGATCGGCCGATCGCTGACCGAGGCCACCGCCTCCAGCCGCTTCGTGGCCCGGGACTTTTGGCAGAACCCGGCCACCGGCGTGACCTATCAGGTGCAGGCGCTGTATCCGCCGAGCGAGGTCAACAGCCTGGACGCGCTGCGCACCATGTCCTTGAAGACCGCGCCGGCGCGGGCGGTGGGGGCGGACGGGAATGGGGCGACGCGGGCGGTGGAACTGGGCGATGTGGCCCGGCTGGACTTCGGAACCGTCGAGGAGGAATACGACCACTACAACATGCAGCGGGTGATGACCGTGACCGCCAACGTGCAGACGGGCAGCTTGGGCGATGCCGCCCAGGCGGTGCGGGCGGCGCTGGCGGAGTTGCCGCCGCCGCCGCGCGGGGTGCGAGTGGCGCTGCTGGGGCAGGTGCAGCCGATGGAGCAGACGCTGGCCGGCCTGCGCGGCGGGTTGCTGCTGGCGGTGGCGGTCATCCTGCTGCTGATGACGGCCAGCTTCCAGAGCTGGCGGCTGGCCTTGGCGGTGGTCTCGGCCGTGCCGGCGCTGCTGGTGGGGGTGCTGGTGTCGCTGTATTTGTTTGGCTCGACACTGAACATCGAGTCCTTCATGGGGGCGATCATGACCATCGGCATCGCCGTGGCCAACGGGATTTTGCTGATCACGATGGCGGAGCAGGCGCGGCGGCGGCGGCAAGCCGAATGGCGGGCCGAGGCGGCGCGGGACGGAGCCGCGCCGGCGGAGAGCCAGGAGGCCGGCCGGCGCGCGCGTGCGGCGCTGGCGGCGGCGGGGGAGGGGGCGGGCGTGCGGTTGCGGCCCATCTTGATGACCGCCGCGGCGATGATCGCAGGCATGATCCCGATGGCGCTATCGCTGGAGGCGGGCGGCGAGCAGTCGGCCCCGCTCGGGCAGGCGGTCATCGGCGGGCTGGCGGCGGCCACGCTGGCCACGCTGCTGATCATGCCGGCGGTGTTCCTCCTGCTGCAACGAAAGCAATCGGACGCGACGCCCTCGTTGGATCCGGAGGATCCCGAGAGCCGGGAGTTCGAGGAGGCGGAGGCATGAGCGGGCAGGCGAGGACGCCATGCATCGGATGGCGGCGGGGCGGACGGAAAGGATCTCGGCAATGGGCATGAGAACGCGAAATCGGCGGTGGAGTGGGGCGGGGCTGGCGGCAGGGCTGATGTTGGCGCTGGCGGCGCTGGCCGGCGGCTTGGGCGGATGCAGCGCGCACGGCGGCCACACAGTGCGAGCGGCGGAAGCCAGCCTGCCGCCGCTGGTGGCTACGGCGCCCGTGCGGCGGGAGCGGCCGCGGCTGAGCACCGACCTGCCAGCGGAGTTGGACCCGTATCAGGATGTGGTCCTGCGGGCGCGCGTGCCCGGGTTTGTGGCCCGTCTCTACGCCGACCGCGGTACGCGGGTGCGGGCTGGACAACTGCTGGCGACGATTGAGGCGCCGGATCTGGTGGCCAAGGTGGGCCAAGCGGAGCAGCAGTTGAGCGCGGCGCGGGCGCAGCGGGCCGAGGCGCAGGCGGCGCTGGCCCGGGACCAGGCGACGCTGCAGCGGCTGAGCGGCGCGGCGCAGGCCATGCCCGGAGCGGTGGCCGGCAACGACATCACGGTGGCGCAGCAGACGGTGAAGATGGACGCGGCGCAGTCGCAGTCCCGCGCCGCGGCCGAGGCGGCGGCGCAAAAAGCCCTACAGTCGGTGACGGCGCTGGAGCAATACCTCCAGGTGCGGGCGCCGTTCTCCGGCATGGTGGTGACGCGCATGATCTCCGCGGGGGCGCTGGTGGGACCGGGAGGCGTGCCGATGTTCGAGGTCCAGCAGTTGGATCCCCTGCGGCTGACCGTGGATGTGCCGGAGGCCGAGGTGGGGGGCGCGGCGATCGGCGACCGCGTCGCCTTCACCGTCACTAGCGCACCGGGGCGCACGTTCACCGCGGTGGTGGCGCGCATCGCCCACAGCCTGTTGCCGCAGACCCGCACCATGCCGGTCGAGGCCGACGCCGCCAACCCGCAGTTGGTATTGGCGCCGGGGATGTTCGCCCGGGTGCTCTGGCCGGTGCAGCGGCGGCAGCCGACGTTGTATGTGCCGACGACGGCGGTTCTGGACACCACGTTGGGCCAGAGCGTCGAGGTGGTACGCAACGGGAAAATCGCCATGGTGCCGGTGACAACGGGCTTCACCGACGGCGCGCAGATGGAGGTCTTCGGGCCACTGCAGCCGGGCGATCCGGTGGTCACGCCGGGGGACAAGACGCTGGCTGCGGGGTCGGCGGTGCGGGTCGCCGCCAGCGGCGCTGGCACCGGGTCGTAGCGGACCGCCTGGAGTCGGCTGGCCGGCAGCGCTCAGGCGTTTCCAGCCGCCACGGGACACACGTCCCCCACCTCAAAATGGCAGCCGAGACGGCTGCCCTACGGGAGCAGCGCGTAGAACAGGCGTCCTCGCCTGTCTGAGTGTAAAACAGGCATTCCGCCCGTCTGCCTCCGATGAGGCCGTTTCGCCGCGGCCCGATTGCGCCGGGCCGCGCGCCTCGTTCGCCGCCTCCGCTAGGGGGTTTTCGACCGTGTCATCAGGCCTTTCGCGGCGGCGGGTGAGTGAGAATCGCCGCCTCTCATGAGCGAGAGTTTGCGCCTCTTTTGCCGGGAATGCCCGAGCCGAAACGGGCCAGAGAACGAGTAACTTCCGAACAACGCTGCGTTGAGCCGCGCGCCGTTCGCGGCGCGGGCGCTGCCATTCGGAAGGACTCCGCTTGCATTCTCGTTCTCTCTTTTTGCGCCCCTTGGGGGGCGTCGCGCTGGGCCTGCTGTGTTTCACCTTTGGATGCGGGGGCGGCGTTGGCGCCGCGGCCAAGACGCGGCCGAGTTCCGGGGTCAGCCTCAGCCTTAGCCCCGCCACGGTCACGTTGCAACCGGGCGAAAGCAAGTCCTTTACCGCCCAGGTCAGCGGGAGCCAGAACACCGCGCTGGATTGGACCGCAACGGGCGGCACGGTCAGCGGCAGCGGCACGGCGGGCACCTATACGGCGGGCTCGAACGCTGGCGCCTACGCGGTGATGGTGGCGCTGCCCAGTGGCGCTGGCGGAGCCACCGTTAGTGCGAAGGCCAGCATCACCATCCAGGCGGCGACGGCGGCGACGGTGACCGTCTCCCCCGCCAGCGCCACGCTGACGCCAGGGCAGACGCAGCAATTCAGCGCCACGGTCAGTGGCGGCGGCGACAGCACAGTCAGCTGGACCGCGACCGGCGGCAGCATCAGCTCCGCGGGCCTGTTCACGGCCGGCAACAGCGCCGGCAGCTACACCGTGACGGCCGCCAGCACGGCGGATGGCAGCGCAAAGGGAATGGCGGCGGTGACCATCACGGCGGCGTCCTCCGGCTCCGGTGGCGGCGCTGGCAGCGGGCAGTTGTTCACCAGTCCGAGTGCTGCTTGGCTGTACAATCCGCCCACCGGCAGCGGCACGGATATCAGCAGCACCACCAGCCAGCTGGGCTTTTCGCTGAATACCGCGTCCGGCGGTTTCAGCTATCCGGTGCAGTACACCGACGGATCGCACGGGTGCACCACGTTCACCGACACGCTGGAGTACAACTACAGTGACAAGATCTGCGTGCCCAACCCGGCCAGCGGCTATGACCCCACCACTGGCGGCTGGGGTGCGAACGACGGCCATTTGATCGTGGTGAACACGGCCAACCGGACGTACTACGACTTCTGGAAGCTGTACACCGACGGCAACGGGCACCCCACCAGCACCAACGTGGGCAAGATCGCCTCCGGCGACCTGAACACCAGCAACGGCACGCCCGGCACGACAGCAGCGAACATCACCGGGCTGGCGGGGGACATCCTGCCGGGGGAGCTCGACTGCGCCGACTGCATTCATCACGCGCTGAACGTGATCGTGCCGGCCTCGATGGACAGCAATCAATTGGGGCATCAGGGCCCGGTCACGGTGGGCGACGGCCAGGTCAGCGGCGCCATTTTCCGCGAGGGGGCGAAGATCCGCCTCGACCCCAGCGTTGACGTCAACTCTCTGCCCGTGAGCACGGCGGTGAAGGCCATCATGACCGCGCTGCAGAAATACGGTGGCCTGATCACCGACCAGACCGGCGCGAGTGCCATCTGCGTTTACTCGGCGCTGGATTCCCAGCCGGACATGACCGGGCAGAACCTGATCGTGCAGCACCTGCTGATCTACTACTAGGAGCCGGGCTCAAGGGCGCGCGGCGGCGCCCGCCCCAGACACCGCAAGAACTCCCGGCTCGCACCCGACAAACCCGGGAACAACACCGACGCCAGCGGGTGCTGGTGTTTCATCGGGGTCGGCACCGGCGAGCCGCCCTCCCCAGTTCCCGGCCCCTGTTTCAAGGGCGACGCTGGGGACGGGGCGTGCTAGGGTGCTTTCATTGTGACTACGCCAAGGGCGCAGACCCGCGCCGATAGAAGCGCCGCCTTCCGGCAGGCTGTCAGGCTCTACAACAGCGGTGAACCCGCGAATTTCCGGAAGGGCTTCCTGCTCCTCCAGCGGGCCGCCGCGGCGGGGTCCATCGGTGCCCACGAGTGGCTGGGCGCCATGTACGATTACGGCCTTGGGACCCGTGCGAACCGGCCGAAGGCCTTCCAGCATTACATGATCGCTGCCAAGCGCGGCGATGCTAACGCCGAGTGCCATGTGGGCATTTTCTACGAGATGGGACGGGGCGTGAGGCGGAACTACCGTGAGTCCAGGCGATGGCTGGCGCTGGCGGCCAGGCAGGGCGACCGCGAGGCCATGCACGTGCTTGGGCGGCTACACCGGTTCGGGCAGGGGGTCCCGCGCAATCTCCAGAGCGGCTACCTGCTGCACCGGCGCGCGGCAAAAATGGGCTGCGCGGAGGCGCAATTTTCGACTAGAGTGTGCCTGAGCCGCGGCGAGGGCGTACGGGCCAATGCGCGGGCCGCGTTTTATTGGTACTTCCGGGCGGCGCGCCAGGGCCACGCCGACGCGGCGCACAACTTGGGCTATTTCTACCGAGAGGGCAAAGGCGTGGCCAAGAATCCGCGCCGCGCCGAGGAGTGGTACGCGCGCGCGCGGCGGTTCGCCGGCGCCGAGCGTGCGAGGGAGTAGCGCTGAAACCGCGCGGGGCTGAGTACGATTTCGGCTTCGAGGGGAGGCGGAGCGATGTCGCGGACGACACACACGTTGGCGCAGATGGCCTCGGCCACCGGCCCGGCGCGGCGGTAACATGCATTGCGTGGACAACGCCATACGCCTCGCCGCCACTCGGCGACGATCTGAGTTGCACGGGCGGCGCCGATCCCTCGCCGCTGCACCTCACCGGCCAGCAGCGCGACAACGAGACCATGGATTCTGAAACCTCCAGGTTGTTCACCTGAGACCGCCAAAAAAGTTGCGGTCGGCGTGGGCGCTGCGGCCGGAGCAGGTATCCTGATCGAGATACTGAAGGACGCAGGCATCGGCGCGGTGGTCGGGGCGTTGTAAGCCCAACCGGCCGGGACCGTCGGGCTCCCGAGCCGGCGTCAGCGGAATCTCGTCAGGGATGTGGCCGGAGCAGTGCCATTTCTGGGGGTTTGGGATGCGGAGGGGCAGGTTCAAGAATCTGGCGGAAGCGAACGAGGCGAATCTTCTTTACATGCGCGCCGAGGAGGCGTGGCGCGGGAATGACGTGCGTTCGGCCTTCCGACTCTTTCTGGCTTCCGCGAAGGCCGGCGTGGTGCCCGCTTTCCGGATTGTCGGCCAGTTCTACGCCAGGGGCGAGGGCATTGCAAGGAACGACAGGGCTGCACTCTATTGGTATCAACGGGCCGCCGATAACGGCGACGACTCGGCGGCAAATAACACCGGGTGTATCTGGCGGGATCGCGGCAATCTGGCGCGTGCGCTCCGGTGGTTCGAGCGGGCCGCGAAGCTGGGCGACGCGGACGCTAATTTGGAGATTGCCAAGGTCTACCTCCGCAAAAAGGATCCGGCGCGGGCGTGGCCGTATCTGGCCAGGGTGCGCAGGTCAGCTTGGGCCACCGAGCAATCGAAGGAGGAGGCGCGGGCCCTGGTAAATGCCATGGCCCAACCGCAGGCCACGCGGCCTCGCGCATCTGGGCGGGCGAGGCGTGGCTGACCCTCCCCCGCCACGGCCAGAGCCGCCAGAGACCGGCTGGCGCCGTCCCGCGGGCATGCGGCAACCCTCGTGCAGCGAAACCAGTGACCTGTAGTGGCGGGCGCGGGAGGCTCGAACCCCAGGCTTCTACTGTGTCAAGGCGGCCGGCTCGGCGGTTAGGCGAAGCTCTTGATGGCTTCGGCTTCGCTGGAGTACACGTCGAAGACGGTCAGCAGCTTGGTGATCTGGAGCAGCTCGTGAAAGCGCTTGGTGATGTTGGCCAGGCGGATCTTGGCACCCTGCGCCTGCGCGGTGCTGTGCAAGCCGACCAGCGCGCCCAGGCCGCTGCTGTCGATAAAGTCCACCGACGCGAGGTTGAGGACGATTTTTTTGGCGCCGGAGGCCAGCAGTTCCTTCATGCGCTCGCGCAGGATGTTGGTTTCCTCGCCCAGGACGATGCGCCCGGCTGCTTCGACGACGGTGATGCCTTGTTCGTCGCGTTTGGTCAACTTTAGAGCCACAGATTTCTCCCTTCCGTCTAAGCCGGACGGCCAGCGGGGTCAAACTCTGGAATTGTAATGGCTCCGGGGGCCATTTGCAACCTGACGGCAGGCGGGGGTACGATTGCGCCCAATGACCGCCGGTTTGCTCCTGGTGCTGATGCTGGCGCCCCTGCCGAGGGCCGCCGCACCCAACCAGCGGGCGGCGTTTTTGATCGCCGTGCGCCAGGCGTGGGTGGGGCGGCTGATGTTGCTGCGGGGATTCCCCGGGCAGAACCGCCTGAGCTACGGACCCAGCGGGCGGCCGCTCACGGCGGAGGGCAGCGGACCCTGGACGCTGGCGGAGGTTCGGGTTGGGGCGGTGGGGTGGCAGGGGGCTGACCTGTTGGCGACGGGCGAGCGCGACGGCCTGTTGGCGCGTGAGCACGCGTTCGTCCCGGTGAACTTGGGCGAGCCGGTCGAGTTGGTCATCCAGCTCGGGGCGGATGCACTCGATGTGGCCACGGTGAAGGAACTGACGGGTGAGATCTTCGTGGGAATGGAGGAGCTGCCGAAGGTGGTGCCCGTCTACTGGCGGCAGTTTGCCCACGGGACGGTACCGCCGCCGCCCGGGCCAGTGAGCAGTTTGCGCGGAGCGGGGATTGAGCCGCCGGCGGCCCTGGCGACGCCGAAGCCGGCGTATCCGCCGGCGGCCAAGCGCGCGCGGCTGACCGGTAAGGTTGTACTCTCGATCTTCGTTGGGCCGGACGGACGGGCGCACGGCATCCAGATCGTGCAGGCGCTGGGGCTAGGGCTCGATGACGCCGCCGTGCAGGCGGTAAGGCGCTGGCGCTTCCAGCCCGCGACGGTGGCGGGCCAGGCGGTTTGGGTGCGGGCGAATATTCGGGTCAACTTCCGCCTCTATTAGCGGGGGAGGATTCGTCGTACTCTGGCCTATCCATGGCAAGCGAAGTGGCAAGCGAAGCCGAGTTGCGGGAACAGATTCTGGCCATTGGCCGGATGCTGCATCAGCGGGAATACGTCGCCGCCAGCGACGGCAACATCTCCGTGCGGATGGCGGACGGGCGCATTCTGGCCACGCCGACCTCGATGAGCAAGGGGTTCATGAGCGCCGAGGATCTGGTTATCACGGACGCCGAGGGGCGGAAGCTGGAGGGTCGGCGCAATGCCTCCAGCGAACTGGCCATGCATCTGCTGATCTACCGGTTGCGGCCGGAGATAGGTGGCGTGGTGCACGCCCATCCCCCGGCGGCGACGGGATACGCGGCGGCGGGCCTGCCGCTGAACCAGGCGCTGATCAGCGAGGTGGTGCTGGCGCTGGGGTGCGTTCCACTTGCCGCGTATGGAACGCCGGGGACGCCGGAGTTGGGGGATGCGCTGCGGCCGCTGGTGCCGCATTACGATGCCCTGCTGATGGCCAACCATGGCGTAGTGACGTATGCCGAGGACGGGCTGCGGGCCTATTTCAAGATGGAGACGGTGGAGCATTTCGCCCGCATCTCGCTGGTGGCGCAGCTGCTGGGGAAGCAGGTGCTGCTGGGCAGCCGGGAAGTGGAGAAGCTGATGTCGGCGCGGCGGAAGTATGAGGGCATCAGCACCGCCGCCGAACCGGCGCCGGGGTGTCCGGTCACCGCTGACGGGCCGCAGCGCGACTCCGCCCCGGCCTGCGCCCGCCCGGGCGAAGGCGGCGCGGCGGCGGAGCGGTTCCTGGTGACGCGGGAGGAGCTGACCCGATTGGTGGAACAAGCGGCGCGGAGCGGCAAGCGCCGCTGGTGAGCGCGTCGCCGCCCCGGAAGGCGACGGTACGCAAGGGCGGCAGGTGTTCTTGCTGCCGTAAGGCAGCCGTCTCGGTCGCCGGCAGGGAAACGGCTTCGTCGGAGATAGACAGGCGAGGACGCCTGTCCTACGGCAGACAGGGCCGGCGGAGCCCGCGCTCGCTCTACTTGACCACCAGCGTCAGCGGCAGCGAGTGCACCAGCGCGCCGGCGGTGGCGGTAATGGTGAGCGTGGTGGTTCCGGGCGGGGTGCTGGGCAGCGCCGGGGGATCGGCGGGGCGGCCGCCGCAAGCTGCTAGGGCCAAGGCCAGCGCCGCCAGCGCCAGCGCCCCGCCAAGGCGAGTGGCCCAGCGGCGCCGGCGGCTGATGGCGGCCAAGCCCAGCGAGAGCAGGCACGCGCACAACAGCCAAAGCAGGGACCGGGGCGGCTCACCCGATGGCCCCGGCGGCAGCGCGGCAGTGAGCCCAGGCGGGGTGGTCATGACCGAGACGGTGGTGGTTTGGCTGGCGCCGTTGAGGGTGACCGTGGGCGGGGAGATGACGCAGGTGGCGGCTTTGGGGGCACCGCCGCAGCTGAGCCCGATGCTGCCGGTCCAGCCGTTGCTCGGAGCCAAATTGAGGGCATAACTGGCGGTTTGGCCCGGGCTGACGCTGGCCGTCGGGCTGGCGGCGGCAAGGGAGAAGTCCGCGATGGCGATGGTGAGCGCGAGGGAATGGCTGTCGCCGCCGCTGCCGGCGAGGACGGTGATGGGCGCCTGACTGGCAGAAATCTGCGCGATGCCGCTGACGGTGAGCGTGGTATCGCCGCCGGCGCTGACCGAGGCGGGAGCGAAACCGCAGGCGAGCGGTGGCGCGGCCTGACAAGTAAAATTGATGGTCCCGCTGAAGCCGGCGATGCCGGCAGTGGCCAACTGGAACTGCGACGCATTCGCGCCGCGGGTGACGGTCGTTTGGGGATGGGCCGCAAGGACGGAGAAATCCCAGGCGGTGGCGGTGAGGGTGGCCGAAGCGGTGGCGCCGTCGCTGGCGCTGCCGGTCACCGTGGCGGCGGTGACGGTTCCCGCCGGCAGGCTCGAGAGCGTGGCGGTGGCGGTCTGTCCCGGGGTGACGCTGGCGGGGCTCAGTTGGCAATTGGCCCCGCCGGGCGGCTGGCAGCTCAAGCTAATCAGACCGCTGAACCCGCCTTGCGCCGCCGCCGCGAGCGGAAACGCCGCGGATTGGCCGGCCATGACCGAGAGCGAGCCGGGCGTTGCCGCCAGGGTGAACCCCTGCGCGGTGATGGTCACGGTCGCGGTTTGGGTCACCGGGCCCTGCTGCGCGGCGATGACGATGGTGTTGGCGCCGGCGGCCAGCGCCGCAGCGGCCACGGTGAGCGTAGCCGCGCCGCCGGGCGAGACCGAGGCCGGGGCGAACGAGCAGCCGGCGGCGGGAGCGCTGCAGGACAAGGCGATGGGGCCGGCCACACCGGTGGTGGCGACCTGGATGGTCGCGGGTTGGCCGAGGGCAACATCGCTATTCTGAGCGGAGGCGGTGACGGTGAACTGGCCGGGCAACAGGCCGTAGATGTCTAATTCTCCGCCGGCGGGCACGAACACTTCCCCGTCGGCGATGGCGGGAGCCACGAACTTCACCGCCGGCCCGGCCTGATCGCGGGCGCTATCCTGAGTGCTGTTATAGAGTTCCTGCAGGCTGCCGGCATCATAGGCGTGCAGCACCTCCGGTCCGCCGCTGGCCCAGGCTTGGGCTTCAATGAGCCACACGATGCCGTCGCTATTGCCGTTGGCGGAGATCATCGGCACGCCAGCGGGAAAGTCGAACCAGGTGCTGGAGGTGGCGACGGGGGCGGCGCTCAACAGATCGTCGTTGACGGCAAAGGCCTGCAGCGGACCGCCGAGACCACTGTCGCCACCGGTGCCGACCTGATACCATTCGCCGTTCCAATAGGCGGGCGTGCCGAAGACTCCGGCGCTGGCGCCGGCTTCCTCTTCCGGGATCTGGGTGTCCGGCCCGGGGCCCTCAACGTAGCCGCCGAGGTCATTGGGGTTAAGGACATAGAGATCGCCCGCTTTGTTGCCGGCGACCGCCACGCCGGCGGGCTGGCTGGAGGAGGGGGGCAACAGGACCACGCCTTGGGAAGAAAGGTCGGCGTTGGTGGCGGAGAGTTGGTTGACATCCCAGGGCGCGAAGTAATCGCTGGCAACGAGTTGGCCGTCGCTGTTCGCCAGCCGGATGATGCTTTCGCCCAGGTCACCGGTGCTGGGAGAGAAGCCGAGATTGCCGCTGGCGACATAGACATTGCCGCTGGCGTCGGCGGCCGGCGCGCCGCCCCACAGGCCGCCGCCTTCGCCGTTGGGCGTGGCGACATAGGTGGCCGCCGGCTGCAAGGTGGCGGCGTTGAAGGCCATCAGCCAGCCGTGATACGGCTGATAGTCGCAGTGCGAGCCCCAGGCCACGTAGACCAAGCCTTGGGAAAGGAGCAGGCCGGGGCGCTGCAGTGCGGTCAGGGGATTGAAGCTCAGTTGGCCATTGGCGGAGCCCACACCGGTGCCGGGGACGGTGGCGGAGATGACCGCCGGGCCGCCGAACTTCTCCGCGCCCGTGGCCACGGCCAGAGCGTGCAGGCGCTGCACGGGCTGGCCGTTCTCCATGGTCGCGGCGACCACGTAGAGGGTGCCGGTGGAGGTGTCAATGACCGGCGTGCCGGTGATGCCGATCAGCGGCTGGAGGTCTTGGCAATGGGCTTCGTTGGAGGTCTGGGTCAAAATGCCCTGGCTGGGGTCGGTGAAATGGTCCACCCACACAGGCGTGGCCCCTTGGCCGTTGCTGGCCCCTTGCGCGTCGAAGGCGTAGACGCTGTCGTTTTCCGTGACCACGAAGACCAAGTTGCGGGTTTGCCCGGCGGGCAACGTCACATTGGGCAGATAGAGCGGCTGGGCATAGATGTCCGCATCCACCGGCGCGCGGAGCAACAGGCCAAACTGCTGGCTGTTGACATTGGCCGGCGTCAGCTGCGTTTCCGCGGTGTTGGCGCCGGTGCGGGCGTTGTTGTTGTGGTAGGTCCAGACGGTGGTCTGCGCCGACAGGGCAAGGGCGAGGAGCAGGACCGCCGGCAGGCTGCGGAGGACGGCGGTGAGAGCACGGCAACACAAGCGCATGGTTTTGCGCGGGCGGGTCCCGCAACTCTGCGATGGCGGATCGGGACCGCACCGTTGCCCAGGGGCGCGGAACCCAGGCGGCCCACGCCCAATGCGGGCCACGATCGCAGCCCTGGCGGCAGACGTGCCCGGGCTAGTCGCGGCAACCTGGAGGGGTCCCGAGCACCAGCCGGCGTCGGTTGTCGGCTGTCCCACCTCCACATGCGCCGCTGCATGCCGGGGACCGCTTCGAAGCCCAGCCGCAGGCCCGGCTGGCGCCGGGGTCCCCAGCGGGAACGGTGCGTGCTTGTGTGGAGCGGTGCGGCGTGGGGTGGGGCGACGGGGCCGTCTAGGATCGGGCGGCTGAGCCGCCTAGAGGTCTCGCTGGCTGAAATGGCGTAGCGCGAGCGCCAGCGCCACCAGCAGATAGGCGACAGCGTACAGCACCATCGCGCCGCTGGGCACCGAGGCGGTGGCAAATGGCGTAAAGCGCAGCGCGCCCGGCAGCGGCGAGCGGAGCGCGAAACTGGCGCGGCGCCACAGGGCTTCACTGGGGCAGATCAAGCTAGTGATGATGCCCAACCGCACGGTGGCGGGATGGTGCAGGATGGCCCCAATTTGCTCGACCCAGCCGCCGATAAACGCCAGCCCGTACAGCCCCAGGGCCAGCACGCCGCTGGCCAGCGCCGAGCAAACGGTAGCAAACAGCAAGGTGACGGTCAGGAGTACGAGGGACTCCAACCAAATGAGCAGCGCGGCCACGGCCAGATGCGGCGCGTGATAGCCGCCCCGGCCCTGCGCGACGACGTACGCCGCGACGGCGCACATCACGCCGACATAGACGGCGAGCAAGGCGGCGAAGCCCAGCCATTTGCCCCACAACAATTGCCAGCGCGGCATGGGCTTGGTGGCCAGGGTTTGAATGGTGCCGCTGCCGATTTCGCCCGCCACGGTCTCCAAGGAGGCCACAATGGCCAGCAGGGCGGAGAGAAACGCCACGCCGTAAAGGGCGAGCTGAAAGAGGCCCGCCCAGATCTCCGCCCGAATGAGTGGCGACGGCGGGCGGCGGCCGCGGAATTGCAATGCCACGCCGAGGGCAAAGACGCTGAGATAGCCCGCGCTAAGCAAAAGTACCGCTAGCAGCACCTTGCGGCGGGCCGCCTCGCGCCAGGTAATAGCGGCGATGAGCGCGACTCTCATACTGCCGCCGGACGGCGTCTCATGCTCCAGCCTCGCGGCCCACGATGGCCATAAACGCCTCCTCCAGCGTGGCGCGGCGCGGCGTGAAGGCGTAGAGGGCCGCGCCCTGGGTGACCAAATAATGGACGATGGCGGGCAGGTCGGCTTCGCGGCGCGCCTCCAGCTGCAGGTCTTCGCCGGTCCAGGCCAGCACCTGGGCCCAAGGTGCCAGGCCGGCGACGGTGTCGGCCCGCAGCCCGCGCGCCCGGGCCGCGACGGCGACGCCGGCCTCGGGCGCCTGCGGCGCGCCCGCGACCAAGGCACGCACCGCCCGCACCTCGCCATCGCGGAGAAAGGCGACGCGGTCGCAGGTGGTCTCGACCTCGCCCAATAGATGGGAGTTCAAGAAAACCGCGGCGCCGCGCTGGCGCTGCTCACGCAGGATCTCGCGGACCAAAAGGCGGCCGCCGGGGTCCAGGCCGGACGTGGGCTCATCCAGAAAGACCAGTTCCGGATCATGCAGCAGGGCTTGCGCCAAGCCCAGCCGCTGGCGCATGCCCTTGGAAAATTCACCGAGCCGCTGCCGCGCCTGCGCCGCCAGCCCGACCCGGTCGAGCCAATGCGCCGCGCGGGCGCGGGCGGCGGGGCGGTCTAATCCGGCCAGGCGCGCGTGGAATTGCAGCAACTCCGCCGCAGTCAGCCATTCGTAAAAGCGGAAATGCTCGGGGAGAAAGCCAATGCGGGCGCGGCAGGCGACGTCGCCCAACGGGTGGCCCAGGACGGTGGCCGCGCCACCGGTGGGGCGCACCAAGCCCAGCAGCATCTTGACGGAGGTGCTTTTGCCGGCGCCATTGGGCCCGAGAAAGCCGAAGATCTCCCCGGGCGCGATCTCAAGCGTCAAGTTGGCGACGGCCAGCTTGGGGCCGAAGAACTTGTACAGCCCGGCGGCCTGGATGACGGCCATGCCGCATGGTACTCCGGGCGGCTAGGGCATGGCCTGCGCTAGCGCCACGCCAGCGGCGGCCGGCCCCTGCCCACGGACGGAAAAGATGACGCCGTCGCGCACCCAGCTCAGGGCGTAACTGCGCGGCCAGCGGCCGCGGGGGGCAAAGCGGACCAGGATGCCCTGGACGCCGTCCACAGGGATTTGGGTGTAGGTGGATTGCGCCTCCGGAATGGGTAGCACCAGGGTGGAGCGCCAGTTGACGGTGCGGCAGAAGGCCGCCGCCTCATCCGCGCTCATGCCCGCGGCTTGCAAGCCGATCTGGGCCAGCGTTTCCAGGTTGAGGCTGGGCGGCACGCTGATGATGGGCGAGGGCAACTCGCGCAGCAGCGTGCAGCCGGCCACCGCCCGGGGTTGGGCGCCGCAGGTGCCGTAGGCGGCGCGGACCGAGGCGGGGATATTCACCGCCACCAGGGCGCCGGTGTCGGCGGGCGGAATTTGCAGGTCGGGCCGGCCGGCGGCGGCCAGGACGGAGTCCAGGCGCTGGGCGTCGAGCGTCATCTGGAAGGCCTGTTGGCCGAGGACGGCGATCTGCGCGGGCGCTGGGACGCCGAGCGGCAGGCGCACGGCGAAGCCCGCCCATTGGCTGGCCTCGGCACCGGAGGCGGCCAGCCGCGGCGGGACGGCGGGGATGGTCACCGTTACCCGCTGCGCGATCATTTGCCGCAGCAGCACGCCGACCTGACGCTCGCTGGCGGGGGAGAGCTCGGGCGGGTTAACGGCGACCACGGTGACCTGATGAATGCGCAGCACGGAGAGGACATTCGCCGCCCAGCTGCGCGCCTGCGGAAGGATGGCCAGGGCGAGCAAAATGACCACCGCCGCCGCCGGCGCCCACAGCCAGTCCCGCCGCGGCGGAGGTGGCACGGGACGATGGACCCGCGCCAGCACCGCGGCCAGCGTGGCGGTGGCGTCGCCGTCACCGAACGCCGCCGGACCTGGCGCCGCCAGCGCCAGGGCCACCCTGGCGTTCGCCGCCAGGCGTTCGCACCGCTGTTGGCAACGGAGGCAGGCCTGCCGATGTTGACGCATGGCCTCCGCCTGGGCGGCGTCCACCGTTCCATCCAGTTCCGCTCTCCATTCACCGTCGCTAGGACAACGCATTGCACCCTCCCTGGTCGTCTGCCGCGCTCTTGCTCTCCCGTACGCCGGCGCTCGGCGGCGCAGCGGTGCGCGGGTAGGCGCGGGCGAAGGCCGCCTCCGCCCGCGCCAACATGGCGCCGACGGAGGTCACGCGCACGCCGAGGTTTTGAGCGATTTCCTGGTACGAGCCGCCAGCGTAGCGCAGCCACAGCAGTTGCGCCTGGCGCCGCGGCAGCCGCGCCAAACAGGCGCGGGCCCGCGCCTGGCGTTCGGCCGCCAGCGCCGCCTGCTCCGCGTCGGGGCCGGTGGCCGGCGGCGCCTCGCGCGCCGCCGCTCGTTCATATTTGTCCTGCCGTTGCTGGCGGCGCAGCAGGTCAATCGCCGCCCGTCCAGCCACGCGATGCAACCAAGCCGCGACCTGCTCCCGCTCCGGCGGGGGATTGCGATAGAGGCGAACGAATGCCTCCTGGGCCACATCCTCGGCCCGCTCGCCGACCAAAAGGCGCAGGCGGGCCGCGAGCCGTGGGTAGTGAGCCGTGAACATGGCCTCGAACTCGCCCGGCGTCCAGGACGCCGACTGGGAGGCGGCAGTCCAGGCGGCAGGTGTGGCTTTGCTGCTCATGATGGCTTTCGCGGTCTATGGCAGTAACGCTGGCCGCGGTCAAGTTGTGACACTTGGGGCTACAGAAACTTCGCGCGTTGCAGGCTGACGGCCTCGACGCGGGTTTCGCCGGGGTTCAGGTAACCCTCCTGAAAGGCCAGGCCATGGTCAGCTAGCCAGGCCTGGGCGATGCTCGCCAGGACATGGGCGCCGCGGCCGTGAATGATGCGCAGCCCGAGATGCCGCTGGCGGGCTTGGCGGGCGCGGTCCTCCAGGCGCTGGCGCACGGGCGGCCCTTCCGGCAGCAAGCCGTGCAGGTCGCAATCCAGGTAATCCGGCATGGCTGCGATCCAATATTGCGTCCCCAGCTTCCGTGTCGCCGCCGGCCGCGGCGAATGCCACGGCGCGCCGTCTCGGGGTCGCGCCGCACCCGCCGCGCCGCGCACGGAAGCGTCAGCGTCATCAGTAGTAGCATACGATTACGGAAATCGAAACGCCGCATGCTCGCTACGGACGCGGCCCTGAGCCCGCCGAGGCGGCCGGCCAGCTACTCGATGCGGTAGAGGGTTAGACCACTGAGCAGCTTAGGGAAAAAGTCGGTGGACTTTTGCGGCATGACG
The DNA here is from genome assembly GCA_050746205.1 of Terriglobales bacterium. Lineage (GTDB taxonomy): Bacteria > Acidobacteriota > Terriglobia > Terriglobales > SCQP01 > JAKAUF01. The sequence goes on from JBOGKW010000001.1 coordinate 57,200, forward strand.
GCGCCGGACAAGGCCACGTCGCGCACCGTCCGCGGCGCCACCGGCGCCAGCAGGAAGGCCGCCTGGCCCTGCCCCTCCCACACCGCGCGCACCGCGGCCTGGGCGTCGCGCTCATAACGGATGTGCTGCCCGGCGCGCACCGCCTCCGGGGTGATCCCCAGGCCGCGTTGCAGTGCCAGCTCATGCAGCAGCAACACCGCCAGGTGGCGCTGCTCGGGGTTGTATTCGGGCAGCTCGCGGGCCAGGTCCACGCCGGACCGCAAAAGAAACAGCCATAAGCCCGGCCGGCCCGCCAGCGCCGCCAGAAACGCTGGCCGATGTTCGGCCTCCGCCGCCGCCATCTCCGCCTCCAGCCTGGGCCAGACCGAGGGCCACCCCGCCGCGCTCACCGGCCGCTCCTGCAGCTCGAACCATGCCCGCATGCGCTCCAGGAACGCGCCCGCGTCCCACCCGGCCACGCCGTCCACGACACGGTGCGTGGGCAGCACCACCAGCCCGGGCGCGTCCAGGTTGATGAAGGTCATCATGGCGTAATCCCAGGGGGCGGGGTCGCGGGCGTAGTGCCGCAGCCGCTGGTGTTCTTCCTGGCTCCAGGCCAGCGCCGTCTCATAGCGGTGATGGCCGTCGGCGATCACCAAGGGGCGAGGCGCCAGGGCTGCTTGCAGCCGGGCGATCACACCGCCGTCGGCTTCGCGGAACAGGCGGTGACGGGTGGCGTATTCGTCGGTGGCCTCCAGCACCGGGCTCCGTGCCCGGGCGAACAGCTCCGCCTCGGCGTGCCCCTCCGGGTCGCTGTAGAGCATGAAGATCTGGCCCAGATGGGTGCGCGTCGCCCGCAGCAAACGCAGGCGGTCTTGCTTGGGGCCGGTCAGCGTTTGCTCATGCCGGTACACGACCTTGCGTGCGTAGTCCTCCAGCCGCCCCAGGGCGATAAACCCCCGGCGCGTTTGCGTGGCGCCGCCGCCGGGCAGCTGAAAGCTCTGTTCATAGGGATAGAGGGCCGGTTCCGGATCGCGGCGCAGCACCCCCTCGCCGATCCATTGCCGCAGATAGCCCTCCGCGCGGGTGTAGACGTTGTGGTCTTCGCCGTCGCTGGACAGGCTCTCGCCCAGGATCACGCGCACCAGGTTATGCGCCTCGCTTACAAAATAGCGGCGCCGCATCTCCGGTGTGATTTTGTCGTAGGGCTGGGTCAGGACGTCTTGCGCCCGCACCGCGCTCAAGTCGTAGCGGTAGGCGGCAAAAGGCTGGATTTCGGCCATCGTTGGTTCTCTTGTCCTGCGGGCGGGCGGGCGGCCCGGCGGGGCGGCTTAGCGGGGCAGGGCAGCCACGAACGCCGCCGTGCGGTCCAGTGCCGTGGCCAGGTTTTCCATCGAGTTGGCGGCGGAGATGCGGATGTAGCCTTCGCCCCCCGGCCCGAACGCCGCGCCGGACAGAACGGCGACGCCGGCTTGCTCCAGTAGCCCATCGGCGAACTGCTGGGAACTGAGCCCAGTGGCGCGGATGTTGGGGAACAGGTAAAAGGCGCCGGGCGGCGTCAGGCAGCGCACGCCGGGGATTTGGTTCAGCCGCTCGACGCACAAGTCCCGCCGCCGCCGGAACTCCGCCACCATGGCCGTCACCGGCTGCTGGTCGCCGGTCAACGCCGCGATCCCGGCGATCTGGGTGAAGGTTGCGGTGCAGGAAACCGTGTTCGTCACCAGCGCGTTCATGGCCTGCGCCAGCGGCGGCGGCATCACGCCATAGCCCAGCCGCCATCCGGTCATGGCGTAACACTTGGAAAACCCGTCCATCAAGATGGTCCGCTCCTTCATGCCCGGAGCGGAGAGGATGGAATGGTGCTCGCCGCCGAAAGTGATGCGGCGATAGATTTCGTCGCTGAGCACCATCGCCGGGCTGTGCGCCACCGCCCGCGCCACGCGGGCAATGTCCTCGGGGGTGAGCATGCCGCCGGTGGGATTCTGCGGCGAGTTCAGGATGACCAGCCGCGTGCGGGAATTGATCGCCGCCTCCAACTCGCCGATGTCCATGCGAAAATCGCGGTCTTCGCGCAGCCGGATGGGCCGCGGCGTCGCCCCCAGGTAGCGCACCAGGGAGGCGTAGATGGGATAACCCGGGTCGGGGTAGATGACCTCCGCGCCCGGTCCCGCCAGCGCCGTCAGCGCATAAAACACCACCGGCTTGGCGCCGGGCACCACCACCACCTCCTCCGGGTGCACCGGGACGTGATGGCTGGCGGCGACGGAGGCCGCGATCGCCTCGCGCAACGCCGACAATCCCTGCGTGGTCGCATAATGCGTGTGCCCGTCTCGCAACGCCTGGACGCCCGCCTCCAAGATGTGGGCCGGCGTGGGAAAGTCCGGTTCGCCAATTTCCAGATGAATGACGCTTCGCCCGTCCGCTTCCAGGCGGCGGGCCCGCGCGAGCACCTCATAGGCGCCTTCTCCGCCCAAGCGGGCGATGCTTTCCACCAAGGGTGGGGTGAACGCGGCGGCGACCGGCGGTGCAGCCTCGGCAGTGTGCATACGCCTTATTCTACCGTTCGCTCTCCGCCTGCGCCGTAGCGCCCACGGCGGAGCGCCCACGCCCGCAACGCCAGGGCCTCCGGCCGGCTTGTCTTTCGCCTTTTGTTCGCCTATGCTCAGGGCATGCGTGGTGGCGGCTCGCTGACCCGGCGACAGAAGCAGGTGCTGGATTTTCTGCGCGACTTCATCGGCACCCAGGGCTATGCGCCCAGCTTCGAGGAGATCGCCGCCGGGCTGGGGCTGCGCTCGCTGGCCACGGTGCACAAACACATTGCCACGCTGAACGGCAAAGGATATTTGCGCCACGGGCCCAACCGCCGCCGGTCTCTGGAGGTGCTGGATCCGGCCTCGCAACGGCGCCGCGCCCGCCGCCTGCGCGCCGAGCGGCACGCCCTGCCCCTGCTGGGCCGCATTGCGGCGGGCCGCCCGATCGAAGCGGTTGAGACCCGGGCGACCATCTCGCTGGCCGACGTGGCTCGCGGCCGGGAGGTCTTCGCCTTGCAGGTGCAGGGCGACAGCATGGTGGATGAGCACATCGTTCCCGGCGATTACGTCCTGGTCGAGCCGGCAGCCCAGGCCACCGCGGGGGATTTGGTGGTGGCCCTGGTGGACCAGACCGAAGCCACGCTCAAGCGCTATTACCCGGAGGCCAACGGCCTGGTTCGCCTCCAGCCCGCCAACGCCGCCATGTCGCCGCTGCGCTATCCCGCCGCGCGGGTGACGGTGCAAGGCCGCGTCGTCGCCGTCCTGCGCACGCGCATCTAGGCGGCGGCTATCGGCGGGGTGCCAGAAAGCGCCGCAGCCGCGCCAGCGACCGTGCCCGCCCCAGCACCTCCAGGCTCTCCAGCAACGGCGGCGAGGCACTCGTACCGGTGATGACGGCGCGCAGCAGCATGAACACCTCCTTCGCCGTCCAGCCGGGCTCCGCCGCCAAGGTCCGCAGCGCCGCCTCGAGCGCCGCCGCCGTCCAATCCCCCGCCTCCAGCCGTTCGGCGATCTGCGCCACCATCTTGCGCGCCTCCGGCTCCGGATGCTTCTTTGGCACCCAGACCTCAAGCGGCGGCGCCACGTCCTCGCGGAAAAAGAAGTCCGTCAGGTCGAAGAACTGTCCCAGCGTCTCGATCCGTTCCTGCGCCAGCGGGCAGATGGCGCGCAGATAGTCATCGCCCAGCGGGCCGTTCCGCACGGCGTCATAAAACGCCTCGCTGGTCAGCCCGCGCAGATACACCCCGTTCAGCCAGCGCAACTTCTCCAAGTCGAAGACCGGCCCTCCCAGGCTGATGCGCTCGAATTGAAACCGCTGGACCATGTCCGCGAAGCCGAACCGCTCGGCGTCCTTCGCCTCCGCGCTCGGCGCGGGCATGCCGCCACCGAGCAGTCCCAGAAAGTTGACCATCGCCGCGGGCAGAAATCCAGCCTGGCGGTAATAGATCAGCGAGACCGGGTTTTTCCGCTTTGAAATCTTCGATCGGTCCTGGTTGCGCAAAAGCGGCATGTGCCAGAACCGCGGCAGTTCCCAGCCGAAGGCCTGATACAGGAGGACGTGTTTGGGCGTCGAGGAGATCCATTCCTCGGCCCGCATCACGTCGCTGATGCCCATCTCGTGGTCATCCACCACGTTGGCCAGATGATAGGTCGGGTAGCCGTCGCTTTTCAGCAGCACCTGGTCGTCCACGTTGTCATGGTCGAAGGTGATCGCCCCACGCAGCTCATCCCGAAAGGTCGTCGCCCCGGTCTCGGGCACCGCCAGGCGCACAACGCAGGGTGCGCCCGCCGCCACCCGGGCCTTCGCCTCCGCGTCGCTCAGCCGACGGCAGAGCCGGTCGTATCGTGGGGGCAGCTTGGCCGCCATTTGTGCCCGGCGCATCTCCTCCAGCCGCTCGCCGCTGCAAAAGCAGCGATAAGCTCTTCCCGCCGCGAGCAGCTGCTCCACCTTTTCCCGATACAGCTCCGTGCGCTCCGATTGCCGGTACGGCCCGTAGGGCCCGCCCACATCCGGGCCCTCGTCCCAATCCAGCCCCAGCCAGCGCAGCGAGTCGAAGATCATCTGCTCGCTGGCTGCCACGAAGCGACTCCGGTCCGTGTCCTCAATGCGCAGTACAAAGCGGCCCTGCCGCTGGCGGGCAAAGATCAGGTTCATCAGCGCGATATACGCGGTTCCGACGTGCGGATCCCCGGTCGGGCTGGGGGCGATGCGCACGCGGACCGCGGCGTCGGAAGCGGTCATTTTGTCAGTCTAGCAACCCGGTGCCCCGGTCCCGTCCACACCGCCGCATACCGTGGGTCCGACGGCGATGAAGCGCCCGCGTCAATCCGGATGCGGAGGATCAGGCGCCAATCGCCGCCAGCACCTCTTCCGCATGCCCCTCCGGCTTGACCCGGTCGAAGATTCGCTCGATGTTCCCGTTCGCGCCGATCAAGAAGGTCGTCCGCCGCACCGCCATGAACCTCCGTCCGAACATGCTCTTCTCCTTCAGCACGCCGTAGGCCGCCGCCAACTGCCGATCCTCGTCGGCCAGCAGCGGAAACGGAATCTTCTCCTTCTCCTGAAATTTCTTCTCTTCTTGCGGTGGATCTGGGCTGGCGCCCAGCACCACCACCCCGGCGGCTTGAAAGCGGGCATATGCGTCGCGGAACCCGCGCGCCTCGACGATTCACCCAGGTGTATTGGCGCGGGGGAAAAAGTACAGCACGACGCGCCGCCCCGCGTGTTCGACCAGCGTCACCACCTGGCCATCTTGATTCCGGACGCGAAAGTCCGGCGCCTTGGCTCCAATCTCAGGCATGCCCAGAGTGTACCAATGCGGCCCGTCTACCCCGTGTCCCGCAGGCATCGCCGCGATTGTCCAGGCGGGAAGCCCTGGGCGGCCTTAGGCCGCCTTCCCGCTCGTCGGTCCGCGATCGAGGCGGTCGCGCAGCAGGATGGTCCGCTTTTGCTCGTACTCCTGCACGCTGATCTCCCCACTGGCCAGCCGCCGGCGCAGAACCTCAAGCGGCGTCTCCCGGTAAATCCGCGTTCGCCCGCCCAGCGGCGTCCACCAGGCGAAGGCCAGAATGATGATTACCACCCAGACGATCCACCAGATCCACCACCAGCCCCAGCCGGCATACGCCTGCACTGCCGCCAATGCCATCACCTTGGGCCCCTAGATGGAACGATGCCCGCTCCAGGGCTGGCGGCCCGAGGGCGGGCGCGGCGCGCCCGGGGCGGCGGCGCGATCGGGCTTAGGCTCTGGGTGGTGAACTGCCCGCCATGGCGGCCGATTGCGCCTCGAGCCGCCTGGTGGGGACGGCCGCTTCGGCCGCGGCGGGCGCCGAATCTCGGGTCATCCGATGGGTATAGAGAATGCGATGGATCACGGTGATATTGCTAAGCACGGCGATGACCCACAGCACCGCCGCCATGCGCCGGAACAGCGCCCCGATGATGACCAGCACAATCCGCTCGGGACGTTCCATGAACCCCACCTTGCAGGAGGGAATCACCGCCTCCGCCCGAGCGCGCGCATAGCTGACCATCACCGAGCCGGTCATCACGACCCCGACCAGCACCACGTAGAAGAACCGGTTGATGCGCGCGTAATAGACCAGCAAGCCGAAATACAGCGCCAGGTCCGAGTAGCGGTCCACCACGGAGTCAAAGAACCCGCCGAACCGGCTCACGGTGTTGGTGGCGCGCGCCACCCGGCCGTCCACCATGTCGAAGATGCCGGCGATGATGATCACCACCCCCGCCTGCCAGAACTTGCCGTAGCCAAACAGCACGGCCGCGATGACATTGATGCCCAGCCCCAGCGCGGTCAGCAGGTTGGGATCAATGCGCGCCAGGGCGAGGGAATGCACAATCCGGTCCAGCAGCGTCTTGCAGGCTAGGCCGATGGCTTTGGTGTATGTCATCGCCCCGCGCTAGGCCGACCCGTGCGTCGCACCCGCGTCGTCGTCTTCGCGTTCGTAGATGGTGACGAGGTTGCGGATCTCTAACGCCTTCGCCCCACCCGGCGTCTGAATCTGGACGCTGTCGCCCACTTGTTTGCCCAGCAGCCCCCGGCCGATCGGCGAGGACGTGGAAATCATCCCCTTGGCCACGTCGGTTTCCTCGCTGGTCACCAGCCGGTACTCGATCTCCTGGTCTTTGTCCACGTCCAAAACCCGCACGATCGAGCCGTATGCGATGCGGTCATGGGGGATATTGTCCAGGTTGATCAGGCTGAGGTCGGCGCGCCGCTTTTGCAGCTGGCCCAGCCGGGCGCGGACAAACTCCTGCCGTTGTCTGGCCATGTGATATTCGGCGTTTTCGCTCAAATCCCCCAGCGCCACCGCGCGCTTGAGCTCCGCCGGTAACTCCACCGCCAACTCGTGCTCGAGCTGCTCGATTTCCTTGTCCAACTTTTCGCTGATTTTCACGGTGCCCCAACCGGGCCCCCGCCGTTTGCAGGCACGGCGGCCCTGCGGCGATTATAACCAAAGCGGCCTCTTCCCTAGGCGCGGGCGACGGTTGGACGGCGCGCGGCTGGACTGGCCCGGTCAATGGGCCGCTTTCCAACGCGCTCACCGCCGCCCGGTCGTGGCGGCAGGCGCTGGATGGGCGGCCGAGGCCGGCGAAACGCGCACCAAATAGGGGAACAAGGGCGTGATCTGAAACGGCATCTTCTCCCGCGCTGAAATCAGCGGGGTGTTCGCCGCCGTTTCCAGCCGCAGCTGGTCGGTCCAGGGATTCAGGTACACCCAGGATCCCAACGGAAACGCCGCCACCTGTCGCACGCTTGCCGGGCGCAGCGGCGGCGATTTGGGAATCAGCGCGGTCAGCCGGTCCAAAAGCCCATGCTGGAAAAACCCGTTGCTGAACTGCGGCCCGATCAGCGCGCTCTCCCCGGCCCGCTGTCTCAGCGCCCGCAGATATAGCCCCGCCTCGCCCAATTCGTTCTTATAGGGCGAGTGCTCCAGCAGTTGGATCGCCCGGGCGTCGGCTTGTTGTTCCTGCCACGCCGGCCGCCGCAGTTGAATCGCCGCGAAGATGTCCCGCGTGGGGAACAACATGGTGTCGGCAAAGCCGTACTCGCTGTTGATGGTGTGGTCCAGCGCGATATGCGCCAGTTCGTGCGCCAAAATCGCCGCCAGCGAGGCCTCATTGGGGAGCGTGTCAATCAGTCCCCGGCTGAGGACGATGGTGTGGCCAATGGTCATCGCCTCCAGCGGCGTCGTCAGCAACACCCGGCATCGTGGGGGCGGATCAATTTGCAAATGGTTCGTGATGACGAGATTGTTCAGCACGGTGTCGAGCACCCGGTCCACCGGGCCAGCCGGCGCCACCAGACCGGCACGCTCCAGGCGCCGGAGGATGTTGTCCTCCGCCTGGCGCTGCCAGGCGCGATAGCTGGCCACCGGCGACAAGTCATGCGGCAGCGCAGCCGGGGCATGGACCTGGGGCCCCTCGACGGACATGCTGGCCAGCGCTTCCCGCCCGCCCGCGTACCGCAATTGGTAGCCCCACAGCCGCGTTTGCGCCCGGAAGCGCGTATGGACGATGAAGCCGTAGCTGAAATCCGTCTCCTCGCTATAGACGAAGAAGGGAACCCATAGACCCGGCGCCACGTTCATGCGCCAACTGTCGAAGTGCAGTTCCGGGTGGAATGCTCGGGGGCGATAGAACGTACCGTTGAATCGCACCAAATGGTCGTGCTCATCCTCAATCCACACCCGGCCCCAGAACCCGGCAATACGCGGATTGCGGGGCGCTACGGCGAACACGTAGCAGCGCACCTGACCCAAAAACACGCGCCGCAGGAACTGGAACCGGTAATACCGCCGATTGAAGTGGGCCACGTCCGGGAACAGCATCCGCACGAAGGCGTTTCGCCCGCCGTAGTTGTACTGGAACAAGTGCGCGAGCGGCGCCGCCAGCGCTCCGGTGAGCGGCCCCAAATCCTCCAGCCACGCCGGCTGCGGTCGGCGCAAAAACGAAACCGCTCGAAACCGCTTGCCGTCCCAGCGCAGCCGCCCTAAATAATACCGGTCCCGCACCGGCGATTCCCCGCCCAGGGAGTTGGGCGCGAAATCCTGCAAATAGGTCTCGATCCGCGGCGACAGGCCCCCCATGCGCTCCACCAGCGCCTGCTCGTTGGCGGCCATCCGTCGCAGGATCCGTTGCTGCAATGGCGCCACCGCCGGCGCGCCGGCGGCTCCGCCGGCCGGGGCCGTGCCCGCCGCGCC
>JBOGKW010000002.1:0-60942 GCA_050746205.1 Terriglobales bacterium
GACGCGGCCCGCGGCGCGGAACGGCAACGGCGCCCGCGCGCCGGCGGCGGCGGACGGCGGGCCGCTGGGCATCGCCGACTATTTGTTCATTGGCGAGCTGGCGCTCGACGGCTCGGTGCGGCCGGTGCGCGGCGCCCTGCCGATCGCGATGCTGGCGCGAGATCTACGCATTCCGCATCTGGTGGTCCCTCGGGATAACGCCGACGAGGCCGCGGTGGTCAGCGGTGTGCAGGTGCACGCGGCGCGCAATTTGCCGGAGGTGTTGGCATGGGTCAACGGCGGCGTCGCGCCGGTGCCCGTGACGGTGGACACCGCCGCGCGGCTGGCCAGCGGGGCGCAGTATCCCGAGGATTTTCTCGAGGTGAAGGGCCAGGCCACGGCCAAGCGCGCGCTGGAGGTAGCCTGCGCCGGGGGCCATAACATTCTGATGATCGGGCCGCCGGGGTCCGGCAAGACGATGCTGGCGCGGCGCATGCCCGGCGTCCTGCCGCCGCTGAGCTTCGAGGAAGCGCTGGAGGCGACCAAGATCCACAGCGTGGCCGGCACGCTTCCGGAGGGTGGGCTGCTGGCGCACCGGCCCTTCCGCGCGCCCCATCACACCGTTTCCGACGCCGGCTTGATCGGCGGCGGCAACCCGCCGCGGCCGGGCGAGGTCAGCCTGGCCCACCGCGGGATCCTCTTTTTGGACGAGTTGCCGGAGTTCCAGCGCAATGCCCTGGAGGCGATGCGCCAGCCGCTGGAGGATGGGCGGGTCAATATTGTGCGCGCCGCCAACGCGGTCACCTTTCCCGCCCGCTTCATGCTGGCGGCGGCTATGAACCCCTGTCCCTGCGGCTATTTTCAAGACCCCACGCGGGAGTGCCATTGCACCCCGCCGCAGATCCAGCGCTACGTGGCGCGCATCTCCGGCCCCTTGCTGGATCGCGTTGACATCCATGTGGATGTACCCGCGGTCCGGTACCAGGAGTTGCGCTCTGCCGCGCCGCGTGAGGGCTCGGCGGCGGTTCGGGCGCGCGTCATTGCCGCCCGGGAGCGCCAGATCGAGCGCTTCCGCAGTGAACGTGGCATGTTCGCCAACGCTCAGATGTCGGCGCGCCAAGTGGCCGCCGTCTGCGAACTCTCTACCGCCTGTGGCCGCCTGCTGGAAACGGCCATGGAGCGTATGGGCTTGAGCGCCCGCGCGCATGACCGCATCCTTAAGGTGGCGCGCACCATCGCCGACCTCGCCGACCGCCAGGAGATCGAGGCCGCGCACATCTCCGAGGCCATCCAGTACCGCACGCTGGACCGGACCTATTGGGCGTAAGGAGCCTTGCAGTCGCCACCTCGGCTTTGTCATAATCCCACCGTAGGCTAATGCGGGGAGGGCGCACTGCCCATTGCCATCCCCTTCCAGAGACAGGCGGAATCCTGATGAGCGCATGGATGTTCCGGGTCGGGGATAAGGTCGTTTATCCCAATCATGGGGTGGGCGTGATCGAGCAGATCAGCAGCCGGGGCAGCGGCGGGGGCATCCAGCAGTTCTATTTGCTGAAAATCGAGGCCAGCAATCTCCGCGTGATGGTCCCGCTGGGCAACGTGGACTGCGTTGGCATGCGGCCCGTGGCCAAGCCCGGCGACGTCGCCCGCATTCTGCATTATTTGCAGGGCGGCGAGTGCCACGCGGCCACCGATTGGAAGGGCCGCTTCAAGGAAAACTCCGACAAGATGCGCACCGGCTCGATCTTGCTGGTGGCCGAGGTGCTGAAGAGCCTCCTCCAGTTGCACCGCGTCAAGCCGCTGTCATTCCGCGAGAAAAAGATGCTGGATCGTGCTGTGGCGTTGCTGATTGATGAGATCGCAACCGTGCAGTGCATTGAGCCCGAGGCGGCGATGCTGCAAATCCGGCGGCATCTAGACAAAGCACACCTGGACCTGCCCAACGCCGAGACGGCGGACGCGTAGGCGCGCTCCGGCGGCGGGCTGCCGTGTTTGGGAGAAGCGGCTCAGCCGCCCGATTCTGAACGGCCCCGCCCCTAGCGGGGCCTGCGGCCGGGCTTCGACGCTGGCAGCGGACGCTAGCTGGCGCTCGGGGCGTCTCCAAGTTGCCGCGAGGCGGGACACGCGTGCCCCATGCTGGCCACAGGTCCCGCGTCGCCGGGCGTCAGCGGTGAATTCGCCGGGCGGCTGCGAACGGCGGGGGTTACTTTGCGGCCAGAGCCTTTTGCACGCGCGCGAGCTGCTTCCGGTCGCGGGCCATGGCATGGGGATCGGCGTCGGCGGGGGCGCTGGAGCGCCAGTTGGCCAGAGCTTTCTGCCATGCGACAGCAGCCTGCGGCAACCGGCCCGCCTGCTGGTAGGCGCTGGCCAAATGGCCACGGATGGTGGGGTCGTGACGCTCTAGTTGCACGGCGCGCTGTAGTTGCCGCAGTGCCTGCGGCCATTGGTGCATCTTGAAGTACACCCAGCCCAGGCTATCCAAATAGGCGCCGTTTTCCGGTTCCGCCGCCACCGCCCGCTGCACGTCCTCAAGCGCTTGCCGCAGATGCACGCCGCGGTCGGCCCACAGGTACCCAAGGTCGTTGAGGGCCAGCGCATTATTCGGATCCAACCGGAGCGCCGCCTGCAAGTGCTGCTGGGCGGAGCGGAAGCGGTGGCGCTGGCTGGCCACATCGCCGCGCATGAACTCGATCATGCCGCGCTGGGCCGGGGTGCTCGAAAGCGCCGCCGCCTGCGCCAACGCTCGGTTCGCCGCGCTCCAGTGCTTGACTCGCTCCTGCACCTCCGCCAGAGCTAGATAGGTGATGCGCCGATCCGACGGTTGCTGCAAAAAGGGCTGAAGGCTGGCCACCGCCGGCCGCACCTGGCGATTGCCCGCCAACAGCAAGGCATAGCTCACCGCCAAGGCGCGAGCGTGGGGAAATGCGGCGACCCCGGAGCGGGCGGAAGCCAGGGCCTGGGCATATTGGTGGATGTGGCCATAGGTTTGGGCGATCTGGAGATAACCGCGGATACGGTTTTGGCGGCCCAGGTTTTGCATGCGGGTGAACGCGGCGATCGCCTGCTGGGGGTGGCCCGCCTGGCGTTCCAGCGTGCCCAGCTTTTCCCAAAACAAACCGCGTTCCTGGGCGACATTGGGGGCATACTGTCCGGCGGCCACCGCGGTGGCCTTGAGCACCACGCGCAAGGCATCGGCAGCTTGCCCAAAGCGGCCCTCGGATTCCTCAAACTGCGAGCGGAAAAACGCCAGGGCCGGATCGTCCGGCACCGATTGTTGCGCCGCGTCCAAGTCCTGCGCGACCCGCTGCCGTTGCCCGGTGTGCTGGTCAATTTCGGCCAGCCGAAGCCAATAGCTGCCGTTTTGCGGCTCCGCCAGCGTCAGCCAGACATATTGCTCGCGGGCCGCGGCCAGCTGGCCATCCCGGTAGAGGCTGGAGGCCAGGCTGCGGCGATAATCCGGGTTGCCGGAGTCCAGCGCCACCGCCTGCTGGAAGGCGTGCGCTGCCTGGGTCGTATCGTTTCGCTTCTGGTAAGCCGCGCCTAGGGCGGCGTACATGGGTGCGGTACGCTGGTCCGCGGGCACGGAAGCGAACACGCTTTCGGCCTGGGCCATCTGCCCGTGGCCGGCATAGAGGCGCACCAAGTCCGCCACGCCGTCCGGCGAATCCTGCGCCAGCCGGCGCACGGTCTGAAACTCCTTCTCCGCCCCGCTGACGTCGCCTTCGGCCGAATACAGTCGGCCTAGCGCGAGGTGAAACTCCGGGTCTTGGGGCCGCAGGCGGGTCAGTGCTTGAAACTGCTCCGCCGCCAGCCGCAGCATACCGCCGGCATGAGGGTCGTTGCTATCCAGCAGCCGGGCGTAGATTTCTCCCAGCAACTCATGCGCCGAGACGGAATCCGGCTGCTCGTGCGTGACGCTGCGAGCCAGGCGAATGGCGTCGCCGGTGCGCCCGGTGCGAAACAGCAAGCCCGCCATCTGCACCGGCAAAAAGGAGGAGTGGGGATCGGCATCCATGGCCATCCGGTACTGCTGGAGCGCTTGGGACGCCAGTTCCCCGCTGCCCGCCAACTCCGCCCGGCCCTCATAAAGACGGGCCAGCATGTAGTGGTAGTAGGCCGCCGCCAGATCGGCCTTGGCGGTGGGCGGGACCGCAGCCATCACCGCGGGGGCCACCGGCGGATTGCCTCCGCTCTGCGCCCAAGCGCCCGGGCCCACAGCGCAGAGGAGGACCCATGCCGCCAGCGCCCACCCCCACCTACGCCCAGAGCGGCCGGGATGCATAGAGCACGCCAAGATTCTCTAAGCCTACACGATTCGGGCGGGGGCCAGGTTGCGAGGTTGCGAGGTCGCGTTGCGCACGGTCCTCGCGGCGTGCTTAGTGCTGGGCCGTGGTGGCGCTGCTGGCGGCGACGGGGTAATCCTTGTTGTACAAGGCCACGATGGGGTCGGTGATGTTGATGCCGCGGGCGGCGTACAACACCGGCGTGTTGGGATTGCTGACGTCCAGCACCAGCGCATAGCCGTGGGCGGTGGCGTAGTCGCTGACCACCTTCATCATTTTTTGCCCAATGCGGTTGACGGCATCGCTCTCGGCGCTTTGCAGATCGCTCTGCGCGTCTTCATAGGCGCGCTGGATTTGCTTCTGTTTGTTGCTGATGCGCTGTTCCAGCTCGTCCTTGGCGCCGATGCTGAGGGTATTGCCGCCCTCCTTGAGTTGCTGCTGGAGGGCCTGCAGCGATTGCTGCTGCACCTTCAGATCATTGTCGCGGGGCGCAAACTCAGTGCGGATTTGGGCCGCCGCCTGCTGCCCGTCACCGGTGGCGCGGATGGCCGCCTGAATACTGATGATGGCGATTTTCTCTCGCCCGCTCGCCGGCGAGGACGCCGGCGGCGCCTGGGCCGCCAAGCCCAGCGCCATCGCAACGATCACACCCAAGGCCCCGCTCGAAAACAGCCACCGCCGAAGTTTCATGCGCTCCTCGCAACCCAAAGAGATTAAGTGCGGAATTTGGCTCAGTATACGCAGGGCGCGCCGCCCGGGTCAATGTACCGGGGCCTAGAACGTCGTGCCAATGGTGAAGCGGAACACGTCCGGCGCCTCCTTGAACGGTTCCGGCGCGCCTTCGGTGAGGCGGCGCATGGTGAAGGCCAGGGCGCTCTGCACCGCTGGGCTGTCTTGGTACGCGGCGGGGATTTGGTTCAGAAAATCCTGCTTCGTAAACAGCGCTGGCGGCTGGATATTCTCATCCACGCGCAAGGGATTGATGGCGTAGTAGACGCGGAAGGGCTGGTGAATGACCGGCATCATCACCTCCAGCTCCAGACCGGTGGACATGCGCACCTGGGAGTTGGTGCCCGGCACCAGCGGAATCTTGGTGGGGAAGCGGTCATTGCACTGGCTCAGCCCCGGCGTGCCGGCGAGGAAGCCGCTGCAAAACTCGTTTTGCAGGCTGGTGAGCACCGCCGGGTTCGTTCGCAATTGGTCCGTGAAGGAGATCTTGTTGACGCCGACATCCAGAAAAGGCACCAGGTACACGGGCCCGACGATGGGAATGCGGTAGTCGAAGTTGCCGACGCCCTCGGTATCCCCGCCCGGCGTGGTCAGGGTGTAGGTAGGGATGGTGATGGGGAAGGTCACGGCGGAGGTGCCGGTGGGGTTGGTCGGCGTCGGCGACGGCACCGTGATGGACAGCGGCGCGCACTCGTCGTACGTGGCTTCCACCGAGGTGCAGGGCTGGGTGGGATCGTAGAGCGCTACCGTGCTGGTCGAGGGCACTTCGGCGATCGGCGTCACCGCCAGCAGGTCAAATCCGCGGATGGTCTGTTCGCCGCCGATATAGAAGCGGTCGAAGCTGGGCGGCACGCCGCCGCCGTAACCGCTGATGATTGAGCCCAGCAGCCGGAAGCCGAAAACGTTGTGCCAGCCCGCCTTGTGGAAATACTTGTAGCTGAGCGTGGGCTGGAAGGTCCGCACATTGCCGCCGATCCCGGCGAAGGAGGCTTCCAGCTCCAACTCATGTCCGGCGGTCGGAAAGAACATGCTGTTCACCGTGTTGTAGGTGAATGAGGGGATCAGGCGGCTGGTCACAATGCCGGAGGTGTCCGTCAGCTGCGGCCCATTGACGCCAACATAAGCGATATTGCTGAACAGCACCGTCGCCGCCGTGGTCAGCGGCGTGATGTGGGAAACATCGTAGCCGTAGGTCAAGCCCAGGCGAGTGAACGGGCCGGTGGGCGTGCTGGTGCTGACGGTGAAGCCGGTGCTGTCCTGCAAATAGTTCAGCAGCCCCTCGCCGTTCGGCCCGCCCAACGACTCGAAGTAGGGCACCAAATTTTCGCCGTACAGGATCGAGGCCTCTTTGGCCTGATCGTAATGGTAGCTGGAGTGATAGACGCTGAATCCCAGCTGGATGGGCCGGTCGGCGACATAGGGCTCGGTGAAGCTGAAGTTGATGCTGTTCTGCAGTGAGCCGTATTCGGTGCTGACGGACAAGGTCTCGCCTAGGCCCAGCAGGTTGTTGGTCGAGTAGTTAAGGCCCAAGAAGCTGCCGGCGATGCCGCTGACGCCGCCGGTAAGGCCAATGGTGTTCTTGCCTTTTTCATGCACGTGGACGTCAATATCCACTTCACCGTCCGGACCGGAGGTGTTTTGGTGCATGGTGACGTCTTGCTGCGAGATTTTGCTGAAATAGCCAAGCTGATTGAGGCGCAGCAGGCTGTTTTTCCAAGCCACGGTGTTGAACCGCTGGCCCTCCTGCACCATCAGCGCGCGGCGGATCACCTTATCCCGGGTGGTGGTGTTGCCCGTGAACTCGATGCGGTGAATGAAAAACGGCTTGCCTTCATGCACGTCCAGGTTCATCGCCACCCGATGCGTCTTGTCGTTGGGATGGAAGTCCGGATTGGCCACGAAGTTGATATAGCCGAATTCGCCGTAGAGCTTGCGCAGGTTGGAAAGCCCTTTGCGGATCTTGGAGACATCCATCACCTCGCCGGTCTGCAGACCGAAGACCTGATCCAGCAGCCTGGTGTTGGTGATGAAGTGGCTGTTGAGGAACTGGACCTTGCCGACGTAGTATTTCTCACCCTCGACAATCGGAATGTGGATGTCCACCTGCTTGCCGATGCCGCCGCCGAAGAACAGAATCCGGCGGCTGTGGGTGGTGTGGAGCTTCAGCGTGGGGTCCTCCACCACCGCCTCGAAGTAACCGCGATCCTGCATGGCCTCGCGCACCCTCTCCAAGTCCTCTGACAGCTGCGCCGCGCCGTAGGTCTTGGCGAAGAGATGCTCGAAGATGAGCGAATGGGGAATGCCGATCGGCCGTAGGTTCTTCATCGCCTGTTCCAGCGTGCCGGAGCTGACGTCCCGGTTTCCGGTAAAGCTGATTTTGCCCACCTTGACCTTGGGGCCTTCGTTCACTACAAATGTCAGCGCCACGGAGCTGGGCGGCAACTGCTGCACCTTGACCTGGACGTTGGCATATTGGCGGCCATGCTCGCCCAGCAGCTCCTTGATGGCATCCACGGCATGCTTGGCCACGGTGGGATCGTAGGGGCCATCCATGTCCAGGTGGACGTTGCGGGCCTCATAGCGGTCCAGGATGTCGGACTCGGTGATCGAATGGAGGCCGAGGTACTTGATATTGCGGATGATGGGTCGCTCCGTGACCCAGATTTGCAGCACCACCCCGTCGCGCGCGTTGACCCGCTTGAACACCAGGTTGTCAAAAAAGCCGGTGTTCCAGAGGGAATTGAAGTCGCGGTTGACCTGCGCCGGATCGTAGACCATCCCCGGATGGGTGTAGATGTGGGCCAGGATGGTGGCGCAGGGGATGCGGTGGTTATTGAAGCATTCCACGGCCGCCACTACGTTGGACCGCGCGGCCTGGCCAGCGGCCTGTGTCGGCTTGGCCTGGCCAAAGGCGGGTGCCGCCGCCCACAGAGGCAGCCAGAGCCCTACAAGGAGGGAGGGAACAAAGCGACGCCGAATCACTGAAACGAGTTCTTCTCCGCCCGGCCGCGGCCCCTAACATCCCCGGCACGCGCCTTCGGGGGCACAACCGCCCGCTGCCTTCGAGTCCTGCCCATTATATATGTCGGCCTCGGCGGCTTTCGATAGCGAAAACCGCGCGGCGGCGATTTTCCCCGCTCGCCGGCGGTGCGCTTTGGCACCGAATCGTCCCGCGCCCTCGCGGCCGGGGCAGCTTGCGGGCAAGCCGGCAGCATCGAACTTCTCTGCTCATGCCCGCCAACTCCGGTTTCGCTGTCAAATGCGGTCGCTGCGGTGTTTTGTTCGCTACCCACCATTGCGCCAAGCTCGATCACTTCGGCATTTATCGCGTCACCTGCCCGCAGTGCGGCTGGCCGGGCCGTTACTTTGCCGCCGAGCTGCGGCCCCTCAAGCCCGGTGAACCGCTGGAGCCGGCGCCCGCACCCCGCAAGCGCGCTGCCCCGTAATGCGGCCGGCGTTCCGGCGCCGGCCCTAAGCGGCACTGGTGCCGCGATGGTAAGCCACTGCCATTGGGCCAACGCCTGTAGCCGCCACTCGATTCTTTTTTTTCGCGGCTTATGCGCAGCCGCCCGGGCCAGCGGAGCCCGCGTGCGCGGCTAACTCCTTCGTCTTCAATTCCGCCGCATGGCCCGCGGATTGCTGCTACGGGGATGACCATCATCCCCGCCGCTTCGGCGGCTGTGACAGGAGGCAAATGCATGGACCATCGTTCCCCCCTGCGGCGCGGCCTTACCGCGTGCGCACTTATTCTCGGCCTGGGCATCTGGACCGCCGCCTTCGCTGGCACCATCAATACCGGCCCCGGCGCTGGCGGAGCCAGCGCCTTCGGCACTTCCGCCCGTGGCGGTCCGAACCTGACCGCCGGCGCGCAGCCGAGCGCCGGCCAGCAGGGCGCGGCGAGCGCCAACTACAATAACCGCTACGGGACCCCAACCGGCCCGAACGGGGGCCCCTCGCAGCAGAGCGGCAGCACCTCAGTGCCGGAACCCCCGACCTGGCTGCTACTGTGTGCCGGTTTGGGCCTTGTGGCCTGGAGCCTGCGCCGGCGCGGGCTACCCGGGGCGGCCTAAACTCCGCGGGTGAAGGTGGGTTGGGCCGGGCGCGACGCGCCCGACCCAACCGCCCGGGCCCCAGCCGCGCCCCCTGCTACACTGGGCCTTTCCCCCCGCGCGGCCCATGATTGAATTTCCGGTTCCCGAAGCCCTGACCTTCGACGACGTTCTGCTGCTGCCCGCCTACTCCGACATGACCCCGGCGGAGGCCGACACCGCCACGCAAGTCAGCCGTCAGATTCGCCTCAACATCCCCATCCTGTCTGCCGCGATGGACACGGTCACCGAGTCCCGCCTGGCTATTGCCTTGGCCCAGCAGGGCGGCCTGGGGGTCATCCACCGCAACATGAGCATCGCCCGGCAGGCCGAGGAGGTGGATCGCGTTAAGCGCTCGGAGAGCGGCATGATCGTCGCCCCGGTCACAGTCGAGCCGGAGCAGAAATTAGCCGATGCGCTGGAGGTGATGAAGAAGTACAAGATCTCCGGCGTTCCGGTCACCAAATCCGGCCGCCTGGTCGGTATCCTCACCAATCGCGACCTGCGCTTTGAAACGCGCGTGGACCAACGCATCGGCGACGTGATGACCAAGGATCCCCTGATCACCGTCCCGGTCGGCACCACGCTGGAGGAGGCCGAACGTATCCTGCACCGGCACCGGGTGGAAAAGCTGCTGGTGGTGGACGAGCATTACATGCTCAAGGGTCTGATTACGGTCAAGGACATTCAAAAGAAGCTGAAATATCCGCTCGCCGCCAAGGACTCCCATGGCCGGCTGCGCGTGGGCGGGGCCATCGGCGCCACCGGCGACTTCTTGGAGCGGGCGCAAGCGTTGGCGCACCAGCAAGTGGACCTGGTGGCGGTCGACACCGCCCACGGCCACTCGCAGCGGGTGCTGGACGCAGTGCGGCGGGTGAAGGCGGCGCTGCCAGAGGTCGATGTGATCGCCGGCAATGTGGCCACCTATGAGGGCGCCCGCGCGCTGATGGACGCCGGCGCCGATGGGATCAAGGTGGGCATTGGCCCCGGCTCGATCTGCACCACCCGTGTGGTCAGCGGGGCCGGCGTGCCTCAGATCACGGCCATCGCCGCCGCCGCCCGCGCCGCGCGTGAGGGCGGCGTGCCGCTGATCGCCGACGGCGGCATCAAGTATTCCGGCGACATTTCCAAGGCCATCGCCGCCGGCGCCGATGCCGTGATGATTGGCAGCTTGTTCGCCGGCACCGAGGAGAGCCCAGGCGAGACGATTCTCTATCAGGGCCGCTCGTTCAAGAGCTATCGCGGCATGGGCTCGCTGGCGGCGATGGAGGCCGGCAGCGCCGACCGCTACGCGCAAGACGGCGACGAGGACAGCTCCGCCGCCCTGGCCGCCGACAACCGCATCGGCAAACTGGTCCCGGAGGGGATCGAGGGCCGGGTGCCCTATAAAGGCCCGCTGGCGCAAATGATCTATCAGCTGGCGGGCGGCCTGCGGGCCGGCATGGGCTACTGTGGCTGCCGCACCATCGCCGCGCTGCACACGCAGGCCCGCTTCCTCCGTATCTCCTCGGCCGGCCTGCGCGAGAGCCACGTGCACGACGTCATCATCACCAAGGAAGCCCCGAACTACCGGATGGAATAGCGCTGTCCCGGGCTCGGGCGAACGCCGGGCTATCGCCGATGCGGTCGCGGCCCCCGGCGGGGCGTGCGCCCGGCTACGCCGACAGCGCCGTCGGCGCCAGCACCGGCACTTCGAACTGCGCTCCGGCGGCGGCGGGCGGCAGGGCCTGCGGCTGGCGGCGCTGCGCCGCCAGGGCCCGCAGCGCCCGATCCAGGACGTCGGTGGCGATGTCCTCGGCCTGCAGGCCGAACTCGGCGGCGATCTCCGCCGCGCCAGCGGCCAGCGCCAGCGGCGCGCCGTCCGGCGCGGGCTTGTCTTGTAACACCCCGGCCAGCTTGCGGAACACCGCCCGGCAGTTGCCCACCACCGTATCCGGCAGGACCAGCACAAACTCCGTTGCCGAGCGGCGGGTGAGCACATCGTGCGGCCGCAGATAGGCGCCCATGCGCTCGGTCACCGTCAGCATCCAGTCATGCGCCTGCGCCGCCGGCACCGGCACTCGCCCCGAGGGGCGGGCGTCCAGGCAGAGCACCGATACGGTGGAGCCCTGCTGCTGCGCCCGCGCGCACTCGGCCACCAGGATCTCCAGCATCGAGCTGACCTTCAGCAGCCCGGTGCGTTCGTCCAGGGCGGTGAACTGCTGCAACAAGCCCCGCAATCGCGCGTGCCCCAGCACCAGAACCAATTGCTCGGCTAGCGCCTCCAAAATCTGCAGATCGTGCTCGGTCCAGATGCGCGCCGCCGTGCAGGACTCCAGCACCACCGCGCCGATCACGCTACCGGCTTCGTTCAGCGGCTGAGCCAAGAAAGAGACAATGCCCTGCTCGGCCAGCACCGCCGCGATGTCGGGTGGCGCCGCCTCGGCGGCCAAGATCAGCGCCTTGGCGTCGGGCGGGTGAAACTGCTTTTCGATCCAGTTCAACAACCGGGCGGTTTCCGCGGCATAGCGGCTGGGCACGCCGGGGGCGCAGAACTCGACCACGTTCACCGGATCCTGGCCGGAATGAAAGTTGGCCGCCAGGCAACGGTCGGCGGTCCACACCCGGCCGAAGTGGTTGACCGCGCTAAAAAAGATCCGCCGCGGCGTGGTCTCCCGCGCCAGGGCCCGGATGACCGGGGTGATCTGGGAAATGGAGAGCGCCTGTGGATAGACCGGCGCCGGAGCGGTCGCGCCGGGGCGGGGCCGCCGCAGCAACCGCGGCGTCCGCCCGCCGGAGGCCACTCGCCGGCCGGCCGCACGGGGCTGGCCGTGCTCGACGGCCGCCTTGAGCCGAACCCAGCGAGCCTCTGGAATCCGGCCTTGCAGTTCCGCCAGCCGCTCGCCGGGCGCGGCATCGTTGGGATCGGTGGCCACGATCCGTTCCAGCATGTCGGCGGCGCGGTCCAAGCGGTTGTCCCGCAGGGCCAGGGCCA
The DNA here is from genome assembly GCA_050746205.1 of Terriglobales bacterium. Lineage (GTDB taxonomy): Bacteria > Acidobacteriota > Terriglobia > Terriglobales > SCQP01 > JAKAUF01. Next base: position 12,054 of record JBOGKW010000002.1, read on the forward strand.
AGCTCTGGTGCAGCGTCCACAGCATCGCCGGCTCCTCGCCGGCGCGGTTGAAGGCCGCGGCCAGGAAGTCCAGCAACGTCGCCTCGTGCACTTCGCCGCGGAGCACATGCAGCTCCCGTACCCACTGCAGGTGGCGTTTCTCCAGGCCCGCCTTGTCCTCGATGGCGGCGGCGAACTCCGCTGCCCGTGGGCTGCGCTCGCGCGCCAAAGCGTGGAGGCAGCGCAGGCCGCGCTCGAACCAATCGGCGCGGATCAGGCGCGGGGTGATCAGTGCCATGGCCGCGCCCGCCTGGCCGGCGGCAATATAGGCGTCGGCCCGCAGCGCCTCGGTTTCCGCGGGCGCCGCACTCGCCGCGGCGGCGGGCAGCCCGGCGAGCGATTGCAACGCCTCCTCTCCGTGGCCCGCGGCCAGCAGCGCGCGGGTGTGCCGTAGCCGCAGACCGCGGTCCTCCGGCGCCAGGGCCGTGGCCTTGGCCAGCAGCGGCAGCTCCTCATGCAGCAGGGCGGCGGCCTGTCCATAGGCCTGCGCCGCCAAGTCCTTGTCGCCGCAGGCCTCGGCACGCGCCGCAATCTCCAAGCAGGTCGAATAATCGGCGGGATGCAGCCGGAACACGGCCCGCCAGGCCTCGACCTCCTCGGTGGGCCGCTTCTCCCGCCGCAGCGCTGCAGCGCATTGCCGGTAGGCCTTCTCGGCCTCGCTGCCCTGCTCCAACCCTTCCAGGGCCTGGGCGTAGGCCCGCCAGCGCGCCGCCGCCTGTGGCTGCAGCCATTGCAGCCGGGCAAAGAGCACGCAGGCCTCCCGTGGCCGGCCTTCAGCCAAGTAGCGGTCGAACTGCTCGCCCTGCAGTGACGCCGCCTCGGCCAAATGCCCGGCCATGGCCAGCGCGTCGGTCAGCCGGTGCAGCAGCCGCCCGTCCTCCGGCGCCTGCGACAGCGCGGCGCGAAACGCCGCTACAGCGTCACCCACGCGGCCGTGGGCTAACAGCTGCTCTCCAGTTTCCAGGCTCATGATGGCGGGGCAAAAGCGGTAAGAACGCCCTATTTTCTCCCACCCCGGCGCCGCCTCGCGCCTGGTCTGGGGGACGGCTACCGAGGTGATACCCCCACCGCCCGCGGCGGCGGCGGGCCGAACGGCCCGCTGTCTCTGGCCGCCGCGCCGCGGACGACCGGGCGGACATCGCGTTGGCCACGCCACCGCCGGCGACCGGTCCGGCGATCGCCATTCCGTCCGCGGCAACGCCATTCGGTCCGCGGCAACTTGGAGACGCCCTGAGCGCCCGCGGGCGTCCGTTGCCGGGCGTCCGACCGCAGCATGCGCAGCGGCGCGACTTGGGGTGGAGCGGCGGGGCAATCCAGCATTGGGCGGCTGAGCCGCTCGTGCGGGAAGAACCACGGTGGATAATAGAGACCGCAGCATGGCCACTTCACCCGCCCCCGGCCCCATCCGCATCCTGATTGTCGAAGACGAGGACCTGATCCGGGACACCTATGCCCGCCGCCTGGCGCACGAGGGCTATCAGGTGGAGGCGGCGCGCAATGGGCGGGAGGCGCTGGCGCTGGCGCGGCAGGGCTTGCCGCAGCTCATTTTACTCGACGCCATGCTGCCCGATCTCAGTGGCTTCGAGGTGCTGAAAGCCCTCCGCGCTGACCCCCGCTTCCTGACCACCCCGGTGGTGCTGTTCACCAACCTCAGCCAGCACATTGACAAGCACCAGGCCGCGCGCCTGGGCGCCACCGACTATTGGGTCAAAAGCGAGGTCTCCCCCGCCGACGTCGCGGCCAAGGTGCAGCGCTTGCTGAGCGAAGCCGGCAGCCCGCGGCCCATCGCCAATTTCAGCCTGGTGGTGGACAGCCACCAGGGGGATGCCGCCGCGCTGGCGGCGATGCTCGGCTATCCCCGCGATTACCACTGCCCGAAGTGTCAAAGCGCCATGCTCTTGCAGTTGTACGGCGATTTCTCCGATCCCTGGTCGCGCAGCTTTCGGGTGCGGATGCGCTGCCCGCAGTGCCGGCAGTAGGTGCGCATCATGCCCTGGCGCCGCCGCATGCCCCACCTCCCGGAACGGATCCTGCGCTGGCTCACCGCCTCGGTCTTTCGCTCCACCGCCATCTTCGTCATTCTCACCTTCGTACCCATTCTGCTGCTCACCTATTACATCGTCGCCACCAGCATGCAGAACTCGCGAGCCCAGGCGGAGCGCACCGACCTGGAGGTGCGCGGCTTCTCCGCCGCGCTGCTGCGCACCAGCTTCCGCGAGGAAATGGAGTCTTTGGCCGGCGTCGCCGACCAAGCCTACCTGCACAGCGCCCTGGCCAACACCCACACTACACAGCTCAACCGCATCTTGGAGATTCTGGTGCGCCGCCGCACCGAATTCGCCGTGGCGGCCCTCTACGACGCCGCCGGCGATCTGATGGCGGAGGCCTCACCGCCGGGCGCAGCCAGCGTCGCCGCGCCCGCATTGGCCGACACCCAAGCGTGGTTCAACCACGCCAATAACCACCAGGAGTTCTATATTTCTCCGCTGCGGACGCTGCCCGGAGCGGGCCCGGCGCTGGTGCTGGCCGCGCCGATCATCCAAAACGGAGAAACCGGCGGCGTGCTGATGGCCGAACTCCCGGCCAGCGTCGTGGCCGGCTGGGCGGCGCACATCGGCACCGGCCAGGACCGCTACATTTATGTCGTGGACAGCCAGCACCAGATCGTGGCCGGGCCCAGCAACGGCCCGCTGTCGGCCAGCGAGGCCGCCCACCTGCCCAGCGTGTCTGCGGCCCTGGCCGGCCGCTCCGGCCGGGCCCGGTTTCTCTCCCCCATCCACTTGGAATCCCAAGCCGTCAGCTATGCGCCGCTGTCGCTGGCCCAGGAGGCCGTGCTGGTGGTGCGCCCGGTGCGGCTGGGCATCTACTTCCTCAAGGTCTTCTACGACAAGCTGGCGCTGATTGCCATCATCGTCTTTTTGCTGGCCGTCATCAGCGGCCTGCTGTTGCGCGCCGCGTTCCGCTTTTACACGCGGTACACCCGTGAGGTGGAGACCGGTCGCGGCAAAACCGAGGCCCTGCTCAGCAGCCTGGGCGACGGCGTCTTCGCCGTGGATACCAGCCTGCGCCTCATGGAGTTCAACCCCGCGGCCGAGGCCCTCAGCGGCCTGAAGGCGCGCCAGGTCTTGGGCCGGCAATACCCGGAGGTGCTGCACTTGGTGGATGAAGGCAGCGGCCGGGAAGCGCTGGACCTGATCCCCAGCGCCCTGGAACAGCGGCATCAGGTCCGCTTCACCCATAACCTGCGCCTGCGCCGGCCGGACGGCAGCGAGGTGCCGGTGGCGGTCAATGCCGCGCCCATGCTCGACGACCAGGGCGAGGTCACCGGTTGTGTCGTCGTCTTCAGCGACGTCACCCAGGAACGCGAAGTGGACCGCATGAAGACCGAGTTCATCAGCCTGGCCAGCCACCAGCTGCGCACCCCCATGACCGGCGTTAAGGGCGCGCTCTCCTTGCTGCTGGATGAGGTCCTGGGCCCGCTCACCGCCGAGCAGCGCCGCTATCTCGGCCGCGCCTACGACGCAAATGAGCGCCTCATCGCCTTGGTCGGCGACCTGCTCAACGTCAGCCGCCTGGAGCAGGGCCGGATGCAATTGGTTTGGGAGTCGGTTGAGCTGGGGCAACTGCTCACCCAGGTGGTGGCCGAACTACAGCCCCACGCCACCCGCTATCATCAGGACCTTGGCCTCGACCTCGCCCCCGGAGCGTTGCAGACCTTGGGCGACCCCGTCCGCCTCCGCGAGGTCTTCACCAACCTGGTGGACAACGCCATCAAATACACCCCCGAAGGCGGCGCCATCACCGTGGGGGCGCGCATCCAAGATCAGGCCGCCGTGATCGCGGTTCGCGACACCGGCGTGGGCATCCGCGCCGAGCAAATCCCGGGCCTGTTCCAAAAGTTCGCCCGCATCGAAAACCCGCTGAGTGGCCGGGAGTTCGGCACCGGCTTGGGCTTGTATTTCGTCAAATCCGTGGTCGAGTTGCACCACGGCTCGATCTCCGTGGATAGCCAGCCGGAGCGCGGCAGCACGTTTACCGTGCGGCTGCCCCTTCGCCCGGCCGCGGCGGCGCTGGCCGGCGCCGCCCGCCCCGCGGTTCAAACCACCCCCTCCGGCGTCCCATAGCCTGGCCCTTCATCACCATGTGGTTCCACAATGCGGTCTTCTATGAAGTTCCGGTTCGCTCGTTCTCCGATTGGAACACCGACGGCATCGGCGATTTTCGCGGGCTGATTGACAAGCTGGACTACCTGCAATGGCTCGGCGTGGACTGCCTGTGGCTGCTCCCCTACTATCCCTCGCCGCTGCGCGACGATGGGTACGACATCTCCGACTATCACAACATTGATCCCGTCTACGGCACGCTGGCCGACTTCCGCGAGCTGTTGGATGAGGCGCATGACCGCGGCATGCGCGTTCTCGCCGACCTGGTCATCAACCACACCTCCGACCAGCACGCCTGGTTCCAGCAAGCCCGCAGCTCGCCCCACTCCCCCTACCGCAGCTGGTACGTTTGGGGCGACGACCCGCACCGCTATCCGGACGCGCGCATCATTTTCGTGGATACGGAAGCCAGCAACTGGACCTGGGATCCGGCCGCCGGCGCCTATTTTTGGCACCGCTTTTACAGCCATCAGCCGGACCTGAACTTCGCCGAGCCGGCGGTGCGCCAGGCCATGCTGGATGTGGTGTTTTACTGGCTGGACATGGGGCTGGACGGCTTCCGCTGTGACGCCGTCCCCTACTTGTTCGAGCGCGAGGGCACCAACTGCGAGAATTTGCCCGAAACGCATGCCTTTCTCCAGGAGTTGCGGGCTAAGGTGGACGCCCGCTATCAGGGCGATCGGATCCTGCTGGCCGAGGCCAACCAATGGCCCTCCGATGTGGTGCAGTACTTCGGCCAGGGGCACGAGTTCCACATGGCGTTTCACTTTCCGCTCATGCCCCGGCTGTTCATGGCCACGCGGCAGGAAAGCCGCCGCCCCATCGTGGACATTCTGGCGCAGACGCCCACGATTCCCGCCAACTGCCAATGGGGCTTGTTCCTGCGCAATCACGACGAGCTGACGCTGGAGATGTGCACGAACGAAGAGCGGGACTACATGTATTACGAGTACGCCCGCGACCCGCGCATGAAGCTGAACATCGGCATCCGCCGCCGCCTGGCGCCGATCGTGGACAACAGCCGGCGGCAGATTGAGCTGATGAACACGCTGCTGTTCTCCATGCCCGGCTCGCCGATCCTCTATTACGGCGATGAGATCGGCATGGGGGACAACATCTATCTTTCCGACCGCAACGGCGTGCGCACACCCATGCAGTGGAATGTGGACCGCAATGGCGGCTTTTCCAAGGCCACGCCCGAGCGGCTGTATTCGCCGCTGATCCAAAATCCGGTCTATAGCTATCAGGCGGTCAACGTCGAGCGCCAGTTTCAAAACCCCAACTCGCTGCTCAACTGGACCCGTGACCTGATCCGCCTGCGGCATAAGAACCCCGTGTTGGGCGCAGGCGAACTGGAGATGCTGGCGCCGGACAATGACCGGATCTTGGCCTATCTGCGCCGCGACGCCCAGGCCGTAATCCTGGTCGTGGCCAATTTAGCGCGTACCTCGCAGGCCACGCGGCTGGACCTGTCCCGCTTCGCCGGCGCCGCGCCAGTCGAAATGTTCGGCGACACCGCATTTCCGGTCATCGCCCACGAGCCCTATCAGTTGGCCCTCGGCCCCTACGGCTATTACTGGCTGCGCTTGAACGGCGGGAAGTAAGATCGGACAGGGCGGCACTCGTGGCGCCGCCATTGCAGGCTTTCGCGCGGGCCGGCGTGCCGGCCGGACCGGGGAAGGAGGGCCCGGCCGACGCGCACCTCGCTGCCACCATGCCACACGGAACGCAAAAGACCGCCCTTCTCGACGCCGACGGCCTGTACGTCCGGGGCGTGAAGCTGCTGGCCGCCCGCGGCCGCGCCGCCGCTGAGCTGGAGCGCCTGCTCGCCCCCCGCGCCCAGAGCTCCGCGGCCCTGCGCGCCGCGCTGGCCCGCCTGCGCGAGCACGGCTACCTGGATGACCGCCGCTTCGCCGAAGCCTTCGCCCGATACCGCCGCGAGGCCGAAGCCTGGGGCCCCGCCCGCTGCCGCCGGGAGCTAGGCCGTCGCGGCGTGGCCGACGCTTTGGGCGCGGCCGCGGTCGCCGCCGCTTACGGTGACAGCGATGAGGCGGCGCTGCTTGCAGCCTATCTCCGCCGCAAGCGTCTCGGCCGGCCGGAAACGCCCGCGCAAACCGCGTCGCTCTTCCGCCGGCTTTGGCACGCCGGCTATTCCAGCGCAGCCATTCACACCGCCCTGCGCGCCTGGCGCCTGGATCCCGCCTGGCTCGACGAGCTCGACGCCCTCGAACCTGCAGACGAATAAAGCGTTCAGCTCGCCGCCAAGCCTGTGGGGCCCGGCGTTTCCTGCCCTACCCCGCCGCCGCAGAAATCGCCCCCGCGAACGCCTCCCCGCGATGAATCCGCTGGTCCTCCCCAAACTCCATCAGCTCCGCTTTCCGCACCGCCCCGCCACGCTCCGCTGAGGCATAGAGGATGACAATGGCGCGCCGCTCCGCATCCCAAACCACCGAATCCAGCGTGAACCGCGGCGGCGTCCCTCGCGCCCGCAGCGCCGCCGTCCAATACGCCCGCAGCGCCGCTTTGCCCCGGACTTCCGCATTACCGGTTACGGCCGCTGCCAACGGGCTGACAAAAACGGCATCCTCAGCAAAATGCGCCAGCACCGCCTCCACGTCGCCGCGGTTCCAGGCCGCAATCCACTCCCGCGCAAATGCCTGTGTGTCCACCATGGCGCATTGTAGCCCGCGCCCCCTGGCGGGGAGCCGCCGCCCGAACCGGAGGACGGCGGGCCGCGTCCATTGGCCCGCGTGCCCAGGGCCGCCCATTACCACCGCCGTGGACTCAATGGCTAATGACGCGCCGCCTGACCCGCATCCGCCATCTGTTCAGCGCCCCGCGGCGCCCGAATCCCCTCCGCGCGTCTTCACCGGTGCCGGAACGCTGACATTCTCTCGCCTGCCCGGGCTGGCCATCGCGCTCGCGGCGGTCTTCGTCTACCCCTCCCACCTCAGGCCCCGCCACTTCCCGCCATTTGCCGCAGCCGGTCATTGGCGAAGTACTGCGCCTGCCCTTCTTCGATCGCCCGCACAATCAGCCCGGCCACGAACTCTGGCGTATCGCCTTGGGCGTAATCCGAACGCGGGCCGCCGCCGGCGGGGTTGCCCATCCGGTTCTTCCCGAAGTCCGTCGCCGTGATGTAGGGGTAGACTTCGCTCACCACGATCCGGTCATTTGCCAGCTCGGCGCGCGCCGTCAGGCTAACACCCAGCAGCGCACGCTTCGAAGCCGCGTAGACGCTGTATCCGGGAATCGTCATGAACGCCGTCCCCGAGTTGACGTTCACGATGCTGCCGCCGCCTTGCGCCCGCATCAGCGGTATCACCGCCTGCATCGCCACGATCGGCCCCAAAACGTTGAGGTGGAAGATCTCGTCGAAGACCGCGGGCTCGATCTCCTCGACTGCCGCCGCATAGCCGCGGCCGGCGTTATTGACCAGCCCGTCCACTCGGCCGTAGTGCCGATGCACCTCCGCCACGGCCTCCCGCACGCGATCCAATCGCGTGATGTCCGCGGAAACCGGCAGGCTGCCGGCAAGCCGCTCCGACAAGGCTTGCAGCGCATCGCCGCTGCGCGCCAGCAGGGCAACCTTCGCCCCGCGAGCCTCGAGCGCGACTGCCGTCGCCCGCCCGATCCCCGACGAAGCGCCGGTCACGATGAATACGCGATCTCCAATTTCCATGGGCCTGCCCTCTTAGCGTAGCGTGGACGGAGCCTTCGCCCCGGCCTGACGCGCGGCGCCCACCCGGCCCGCGTTCGCCCCGGCTAGGCCGGGTCGGTGAAATTGGCGGGCAAATCGGCGGGCTGGAAGTTTTTGTCCACCACGACGTGCCGCGTTTCGCCCGTGGCCAGCAATAGGCCGTCGCTGGCGCGCACCACTTCATAGACGAAATCCAGGAGGGACCCGCGCTGGCGGGCCAGCCGGGTGCGGAGAATCAGCAGGTCGTCATAGCGGGCGGGGGCCTTATAGCGGCACCGGGCCTCGACCACGGGGATGAAGCGGCCATCCTCGGCTTCCAGGTCGCGGTAGGAAAAGCCGCGGGAACGGAGATGCTCGACCCGGCCGATCTCGAACCAGACGAAAAAGTTGGCGTAATAGACCACGCCCATCTGGTCGGTCTCGGCGTAACGCACGCGGATTTGGGTTTCCACCCAGGGCTGCGCCGCGGCGGCGGGTTGGCAGTCCGCGGCGGGGGTCATGACTGCGTCCAGTGCGGCGGGCGCTTTTCCAAAAACGCCGCCAGGCCCTCGCGAAAGTCGGCGGTGGTGCGCATGGCGGCGTTGGCCTTGGCGGCCATGGACAACGCCTCAGTGCGGGCATAAATGGGCAGGTCCTGCAGCAACTGCTTGGTGGCGCGCAGGCTGGCGGGGCTGTTGCGCGCCAACTCGGCGGCCAACTGGCGGACATGGGTGAGCAGTTCCTGCTCTGGCACCACCTGCGTCACCAGGCCCCACGCTTCGGCCTCGGCGGCGGAGATGAGGCGGCCGGTCAGCAATAGATCGCGGACCCGCTTTTCCCCGATCTGCCGCAACAGGTAGGTCGCCACCAGCGCGGGCAAAAACCCGATGCGCACTTCGGTATAGCCGAACCGCGCCGCCGGGACGGCCAAGGTGAAGTCGCAGACCGAGGCCAGCCCGCAGCCGCCAGCCACGGCGGCTCCGTTCACGGCGGCAATGGTGGGCAGGGGGAACTCGTAGAGCCGCTGAAACAGGCGGGCCATTTTTTGCGCGTCGGTGATCGCGTGCGCCGGGCCCATGCGGCCCAGCTCGCGCAGCATCTCGATATCCATGCCGGCGCAAAAGGCGGCGCCTGCGCCGGTGACGGCGACGGCGCCGCCGCGGCCGCCCCAGTGCTCGGCGCAGGCGTCCAGTGCCGCCAGTAACTCATCCAGCAACTCCATGGAGATGGCGTTGCGTCGCTCCGGACGGTTCAGGGTAATGAGGGAGAGGTGTTCCTCGTGGGCAAGGGTCAGCGTGCGGGGCATCCGGCGGGCACCTAAGACTTCAACATAGCACCGGCACAGCCAGGGTAAGGGGGCAGAGGAGGCAGCGGACGCAGCGAGCCTGGCCCTAACCCCCCTCTCTCAGCCCCACGGCGCGCAGCAGTTGATCCCTGGCGTCCAGCACCAGCGCGGCGGCGTGGCGGCTCTCCGCCGGCAGACCGCCGACGGCGGTCAGCAACTGGCGGCGCGAAAACGCCGCCAGGTCTCCCACTGGCCGCCCTTGCAGCAACTCGGTGAAGGCGGCCGCGCAGCCCATGGCCGCCACGCAACCGCGGGCCAAAAAGCGCAGCTCCGTAATTCGCCCGTCCGCAACGCGCAGCGTCAGCACGAGGTGATCACCGCAGACCGGATTTTCGACTTCCGCCCGCGCGCTGGCGGGAGACACCACGCCCGCCCAGGAGGCGCGGGCAAAATACGCCCGTAACTGGTCAGGGATCATGGCTCCGCCTCCACGGGCGTGCGCTGCGGCCTGACCTCCGTCCCACCGGTGGCGGTTGCGGAATGGCGCATCTTAGCCCAATAATCGAGGTGAGGCCGATACCGACACCCCGTGCCCGCGCTGGACTGCCAACGAACCGTAGAGGTCGAGATCCCTTCCGCCGAAGTGGAACGCGAGTACGGCCGCATCGCCCGCGATCTGCAAAAAAAGGCCCGCCTGCCGGGCTTCCGCCCTGGCAAGGCCCCGCTTTCATTGGTGCAACAGCGGTTTGCCGGGCGAATTCGCGAGGAAGTGCTGGACACCATGTTGCCGGCCTACTTGCGCAGCGCCCTGGAGCGGGAAAAGGTCGAACCGGTTTCCCGCCCCGCCATCGAAGACCTCCATTTTCACCCAGGTGAGGCGATTCGGTTCAAGGCCCGGGTCGAAGTGGTGCCGCCCTTCGAACTCGGCGATTACCGGCAGGTGAAGATTGCCTCGGTGGTGCCGGCGGAAACCCCGGTGGAGGAGGCGGTGGACACCGCCTTGGACCAGCTTCGCCACGACAAAGCCGTCGCCGAGGAGGTGACGGACCCGGAGGCGCGGGCGGCGAGCGGCTTGATCGCACTGGTCAGTTCGGACCAAACCGTCGAGGGCGCCACCACCACCCATGTCGACAAGCTGCCCATCCGCGTCGGGGCCGAGGAGACGCTTCCGGAGTTCTCCCAGGGGCTGGAAGGCGCGGCGGTGGGTGACACGCGTCCCGTCGTGGTCCGCTATCCCGACAACTACGGCAGCGCCGAGGTGGCGGGCAAGACGGTGCGCTTCGAACTGCGGGTGCTCGCGCTGCAACGCGAGATCATCCCGCCCATGGACGATGCCTTGGCCCGGCAGTTCCTCGGCGCCGCCGACCTGAACGATTTGCGCGCCAAGCTGCGGCAGAGCATTGAAGCCGAGCGCCAACGCCGGAAAGCGGCGGAGGAACGCGAGCAGGTGGGCCAGCAGTTAGTCAAGATGCATGACTTTCCCGTTCCCGCTGCGCTGGTCGAGGAGCAGGTGGAACGGAGGATGCAGCGCGAGGCCCGCCGCCTGGCGGCCCAGGGCGTGGACCCGGCACAGGTGGACTGGAACCAGGCTCGGCCGGCGGTGCGCGAGACGGCCGCCGATGCGGTGAAGCTAGGATTGATTCTGGACCGCATTGCGACCGCCGAGGGAGTAGCGGCATCAGATGAGGAGATTGAGCAGGAACTGGAGCGCTGGGCCGAGCGTTTGCGCCAACCGCTGGAGGCAGTGCGGCGCCGCCTGGCCGCCAACGGCACGCTGGAGACGCTGCGCGCCGATATCCGGCAGGATAAAACGCTGGACTACGTGATGGGCGTGGCCGGGCGCGAGGCGCCGCCGCCCGCATCCTAACCGCCGCGTCTCACCGCTGGATCCGCCGACCACGCCGCCCGCAAAGCGAACACCCATGAACCTCTACGACGATCCTTTCCCCAGCCCTCCGCTGGCGCATCCCACGCCCCACGCCGCCGGCTGGGCGCCGCCCCAGGCGGCCTTGGTGCCGATGGTGGTGGAACAAACCAGCCGCGGCGAGCGCGCCTACGACATTTACTCCCGTCTGCTGCGCGACAACATCATCTTCATCGGCACACCGATTGACGACGCCATCGCCAATCTGGTCACCGCCCAGCTGCTGTTTCTGGAGGCGGAGGACCCGGACAAGGACATCTCCCTTTACATCAATAGCCCCGGCGGTTCCATCACCTCCGGCATGGCCATCTACGACACCATGCAGTTCATTCGGCCCGATGTCACCACCATCTGCATCGGCCAGGCCGCCAGCATGGCGGCGCTGCTGCTGGCGGCCGGGGCGCCCAGCAAGCGCTTTGCCCTACCCAACTCGCGCATCCTGATTCACCAGCCATCGATGGGCGGACTCTCGGGCCAGGCGACAGATATTGACATCCACGCGCGGGAGATCTTGCGCATGCGCGAGATCACCAACCAGATCCTGGCCAAGCACAGCGGGCAGACGCTGGAAAAGGTGGGCAAGGATGTCGAGCGCGACTTCATCATGGACGCGCCCCAGGCCAAGCAGTACGGCATCGTGGACGATATTATTTTCCAACATAAATAATCGCCGGGTGGCTGCGGCGGGGCCGGCTGATGGTAAAATCCGGCTATTCACCTCGTCTGCCTAAGCCCCACTACGGTAGCGACGGAAGCAGCCTGCGCCTGGCCTAAGATCCCATCAGCAAAGGACTTGGACGCTTCCATGCGGACGCAAAACGCCAACGCCGGCGCAGCGGCAGGAGCAAGCGCAAGAGCAAGGCCCAGCAAGCGCACCAGATTCGAGGCATCCCGCCGGGTACTGGCCCCACAGCCAGGACCGGCGGGAGAGGGGGAGATTTAGCCACCGTGCGTCCCAAAAATGGACCCGACGAAGTCTTGCGGTGCTCGTTCTGCCATAAAACGCAGGACGCGGTCACCAAGTTGATTTCCAGCCCCAGCGAGTACCCGCGCGCCTACATCTGCGACGAGTGCGTGGCGGTCTGCAACTCGATTCTCGAGGACGACCGCGGCAGTGAGCCCGCCCGCTCCGGCCTCCAGACCCTACCCAAACCGCACGAGGTGAAAGGATTTTTGGACGAGTACGTCATCGGCCAGGACCACACCAAGAAGAAACTGGCGGTGGCCGTCTATAACCACTACAAGCGGCTGCACATGAACCGCAATCGCGCCAACAGCGAAGTCGAGCTGCAGAAGGCCAACATCCTGCTGATCGGACCCACCGGCACCGGCAAGACCCTGCTGGCGCAGACGCTGGCCAAGATGCTGGACGTACCGTTCGCCATCGCCGACGCAACCACGCTGACCGAGGCCGGCTACGTCGGCGAGGACGTCGAGAACATCATTCTCAAGCTGCTCCAGGCGGCCGAGGGAGATGTCGCCCGCGCCCAGCAGGGCATCATCTACATTGACGAGATTGACAAGATCAGCAAACGCGACGAAAACCCCTCCATCACGCGCGACGTCAGCGGCGAGGGCGTGCAGCAGGCTCTGCTGAAGATCCTAGAGGGCACGGTCGCGCACGTCCCGCCGCAGGGCGGCCGCAAGCATCCCCACCAGGAGTTCACTCCGGTGGACACGACCAACATCCTCTTTCTCTGCGGCGGCGCCTTCGTCGGGCTGGAGAAGGTGGTGGGCCGCCGGCTGGGCCGGCGCGCGATGGGCTTCCGCAGCGATGAGGATAACAAGCCCGAGAACGCCGTGCCGCCGTCCGGCCTGCGCGATACCGAACTGCTGGCGCAGGTGCAACCCAGCGACCTCATCCGCTTCGGCCTGATTCCAGAGTTCGTCGGCCGGCTGCCGGTCATCGGCGTATTGGACGACCTGGACCGCGCCGCGCTGATCCAAATCCTCACTCGTCCCCGCAACTCCCTGGTCCGCCAATACCAGAAGCTGTTCGAGTTCGAAAATGTCAAGCTGCGCTTCCAGGATGATGCCTTGGAGTCGGTGGCCGACGAAGCGCTGGCGCGCAAGGTCGGGGCCCGCGGCCTGCGCATGATCCTGGAAGAACTGATGCTGGATCTGATGTATCACCTCCCGGCGCAGAAGCGAGTCCGGGAGTTCGTGGTGACGCGGGAAATGGTCAAGAAACGCGACCTGGCGTTGACCACGCTGGAGAAGGCCGGCTAGATCCCGGGCCTCGAATCCCGCCCTGGTCCGGATGTGCCGCAGGCCTCGGCCCGCGGGGTAATATCGAACTCAGGGGCCCTGCGCGGCCCCAACGCTGTTGCTTATGCCCAAATCCGAAAAAGCCGACACTCGTCGCCTGCCGATGATGCCCATCCGCGACGTCGTGATCTTCCCGCACATGATGACGCCGTTCGTCGTGGGCCGGCAAAGCTCGGTCCGCGCTCTGGACGAGGCCCTGGGCCAGGACAAAAAGCTCTTCCTGGCGACACAGCACGACGCCACGCTGGATGAGCCCAAGCCCGAGGAGATCTATAAGGTCGGCACCATCGTCACCATCGTGCAAAGCGTCAAGCTACCCGACGGCAACATCCGCGTCTTGGTGGAAGGCCTGGAGCGCGCCAAGGTGGTCGAGGTCGGGGACGAGGACGGGTTTTTCCGCGCCACCGTGCGCGTGCCCGCGCCCCGCGGGGAGGCCGTCACCCCACAGAGCGAAGAGCTGATGCAAAAGGTCACCGGCCTGTTCGAGCAGTACGTCAAGCTCAGCCAGGCGCTGAATTACGAGACCATGCTGAACACCGTCCGGGTGGACGAGCCGGGCCGTCTGGCCGACACGGTGGCGGCGAACCTGAGCCTCCCGGTCGAGGACAAGCAGGAGTTGCTCGAACTGTTTTCGCCGCTGGAGCGCCTCCACCGCCTGGCCGAACTGCTCGACACCGAGATCGAAAAGCTCAACGTGGACCGCACGATCCAAGGCCGCGTGAAGCGGCAGATGGAGCGGGCGCAAAAGGAGTATTACCTCAACGAGAAGATCAAGGCCATCCAGAAGGAGTTGGGCCGGGGGGAAAAAAGCGAGATTGACGAACTGAAGAAGAAGATTGAAGCGGCCGGCATGCCCAAGGCGGTGAGCGAAAAGGCGCTGCAGGAGCTCAAGCGCCTGGAGTTGATGCCGCCGATGTCGGCCGAGTCCACCGTCAGCCGCAATTACATTGATTGGATGCTGGCGGTGCCCTGGAAGAACAAATCCAAGGAGATCCGCGACATCAAGCGCGCCCAGGAGATCCTCCACGAAGATCACTACGGGCTGGACAAGGTCAAAGAGCGCATTTTGGAGTTTTTGGCCGTGCGCCAGTTGGTCAAAAACCCCAAGGGCTCGATCCTCTGCTTCGTCGGGCCCCCGGGCGTCGGGAAGACCTCACTGGGCATGTCCATTGCCCGCGCTACCGGCCGCAAGTTCGTCCGCCTGTCGCTGGGCGGCGTGCGCGATGAGGCGGAGATCCGCGGCCATCGCCGCACCTACATCGGCGCCCTGCCCGGCCAGATCCTGCAGATGATGCGAAAGGCGGGCACGGTGAATCCTGTCTTCCTGCTGGATGAGGTGGACAAGATGAGCATGGACTTCCGCGGTGACCCATCGGCGGCGCTGCTGGAGGTGCTGGACCCGGAGCAGAACCAGACGTTCATGGATCATTACCTGGACGTCGAGTACGACCTCAGCCAGGTCATGTTCATCACCACCGCCAACGTGCTGCACACCATCCCGCAGCCGCTGCAGGACCGCATGGAGGTCATCCGCCTGCCCGGCTACACCGAGCAGGAAAAAATGGAGATCGCCAAGCGCTTCCTGGTGCCCAAGCAGCGCAAAGCGACCGGCGTCTCGGAACAAAACCTCGCCTTCAGCGATGCCGGCGTGGCGGCGGTGATCACCGGTTACACGCGGGAGGCGGGCGTTCGCAATTTGGAGCGGGAGATTGGAAACATCTGCCGCAAGGTGGCGCGGCGTGTAGTGGAGACGGAGAACGGCAAAAACCAGGTCGCGGTCGAGGTGGGCACCGGCAATGTGGGCGAGTACCTAGGCATCCTGAAGTTCCGGGACACGCAGCACGAGGAAAAGAACGAGATCGGGCTGGCGACCGGGCTGGCGTGGACCGAGGTGGGCGGGCAGATTTTGGCCACCGAGGCGACGCTGATGGACGGCAAGGGCAAGTTGACCCTGACCGGCAAGCTGGGCGACGTGATGCAGGAGTCGGCGCAGGCGGCGATGAGCTATATTCGCAGCCGGGCGCACCTGCTGGGGCTGCCCAAGGACTTCTACCGCAACCTGGACATCCACGTGCACGTGCCGGAAGGGGCGATCCCCAAGGACGGCCCCTCGGCGGGCATCACCATCGCCACCACGCTGGCCAGCGCGCTAACGCGGATTCCAGTGCGGCGGGACGTGGCCATGACCGGGGAGATCACATTGCGCGGCAAGGTGCTGCCCATCGGTGGGGTGAAGGAAAAGCTGATGGCGGCGCACCGGATGAAGATCCCGCGGATCATTCTGCCCAAGGATAACGAGAAGGATCTGCCCGATTTACCAGAGAACATCCGTTCCCTGCTGGACATCCAATTGGTGGAGACCATGGACGAGGTGCTGGAGTTCGCGTTGGAGCGGCCCTTGGTGAGCCTGACGCCCCCGGTCGAGACGGCCCCGGTGGCCAGCCCCGAAGCCTCCAAGCCGCTGCACCAATAACCGCGGGTGTGCCGACTTTCTTCGGAACCACCGCCGCACGGCGCGCGGATGTCAGGCCCGTCCAGCCGTATATCTTCAGCGCGGCGCTCGCGGCGGACGGCATGTGGACGGGATTCCATCGCCGAGGCTCCCTCGCCTTCACCATTACCGCCATCCCCGGCGAGGTGGAATCCTCGGTCCCCGCCTCCCACTAAGCGCGGCGCGGCCGCAGCCCCGCGGCGGCAGCGACCCGCGGGAAAGGCGTCCTCATCTGTCGGTTGGCAGCCGAGACGGCTGCCCCACGAGAGCCGCCCGTAGGACAGGCGTCCTCGCCTGTCGAAGATCCGGCAGCCTCGGGAATGCTGCGTTCGGGCGCCCAATTCCTTCGAGACAAAGGCTCAGCCATGCAACATCCCGTGCCCTGCGCCGGCTCGTTCGCGGTGAGGTCCAAACCCCCAACCAGAGGCCCGACCAAATCCAAAACCGCCCGCCCTACCCACAGTGCTGGCTAATGTTGAGCAGCACGCCGGTGGCGGCGAGGGTGGCGATCAGGGAAGAGCTGCCGTAGCTGATGAACGGCAGGGCGATGCCCTTGGTGGGCATCAGGCCGGTGACCACGCTGAAGTTGATCAGCGCCTCGATGGCCACCATGGCGGTGATGCCGGCGGCCATGAGGCGGCCAAACGCATCCGGCGCCCGGCGGGCCACGCGCAAACCGCGGGCCATGAACAAGGCAAACAGCAACACGACGGCCACGGCGCCGATCAGGCCCAGTTCCTCGCTGGTGACGGCGAAAATGAAATCCGTATGCGGATCGGGCAAAAAGAACAGCTTTTGCCGCCCGTCCATCAGGCCCAGCCCGGTCAGGCCGCCGCTACCAACGGCGATGAGCGACTGGACGATCTGAAAGCCGACACCTTGGGCGTGGGCCCAGGGATGCACAAACGCCAAAATGCGCTCGCGGCGGTAGGGCACACGAAACACGGCCCAATATAGGACCGGCGCCGCCGCCGCCGCGCCCAGGGCGAAATAGCGCCAGCGCAGGCCGGCGATGTAGAGCATTACCGCCGCGATCAGCGCCAGAGCAATGGTGGTGCCCAGATCCGGCTCCAGCAACACCAGGCCGCAGACCAGCGCCAGATAGAACAGCACCGGGCGGAGCGAGCGCCAATGCTCCAGCGCGTTGCAGCGCGACTCCAAATACCAGGCGAAGAACAGAATCAGCGTCGGTTTGGCGACCTCCGAGGGCTGGAAGGAGATGGGGCCGAGCAGGATCCAGCGATGGGCGTTATGGCTGCGGGCGAGAAAGAAGACCAACACCAGCGCAGCCAGGGTAACGAACAGGGCGGGATAGACGATCAGCGGCGTGTTGAGGCGGCGATAATCGAAGCGCATCAGCGCCCACATGAGGGCCAGGCCGATAACCGCGCCGATCAACTGGCGGAAGAGGAAGAAGTAGGGCGAGTGCGACCGCTCCATGGAAACCATGGCGGAGGCGGAAAACACCATGACCAGGCCGAAGGCGACGAGGAGCAGCGTCACCACGAACAGCACCCGGTCGTAGGCCAAGCGTTGCGGCATGGGGCGGCTAGGCGGGGGCGGCCAGGGCGCGGCGCGCCACCCACTCCTTGAAGACGCGGCCGCGGTGCTGGTAGTTCTCGAACTGGTCGAAGCTGGAGCAGGCGGGGGCCAACAGCACCGTGTCGCCGGCTTGCGCGCGCGCGGCCGCCATCTCCAGCGCCCGCTCCAGCGTGCCGGCCGAAATCAACCGCTCGCCGAGCGGCGCCAGTTGGCGGGCGATCTTGCCGGCGGCGGCGCCAATCAGCAGGACGCCGTGGGCGCGCTGCCGCAACGGGGCCAACAGGGCGTCGTAATCGCCGCCCTTATCCTTGCCGCCGAGGATAACCCACAGGCCGCCGGGAAAGGACTCGATGGACTTGAGCGTGGCGTCCACATTGGTGGCCTTGGAGTCGTTGAAATACTCCACGCCCTCGAGCTTGGCCACGAACTCCAGGCGATGCTCCACCGCCCGGAAGCTGGCCACACCGGCGGCGATGCCGGCCGCGATCCGCCGCCTCGCCTCGGGCTGGGCCGTGGGCAGGCCGCAGGCCAGCGCGGCGATGGCGCAGGCAGCCAGCACGTTTTCCACGTTGTGCGCGCCGCGCAGCGGGATCTGCTCGCGGCGCAACAGCTTAATCGCGCCGCCGCCGCTGGGCCCAGCCGGCTCGCGCCACACCAGGTGATCCCCTTCCAGGACGGCGCCCCCGCTCCCACCGGGTAGCGGACCGTCGGCGGCGAACCATCTCACCGCGGGGCCTCCGGACGGGGCGGTCAGCGCCTGGGCATAGCGGCGGCAGTATTCGTCGCCAGAGTTCAGGACAGCGAAGTCGGCGGTGGTTTGGTTGCCAAAGATGCGCTGCTTGGCTGCGGCGTAGGCCTCCATGCTGCCGTGCCGATCGAGATGGTCGGGGCTAAGGTTCAGGACCACGGCGATACGGGCGTGAAAGCGCTCCGCGGTTTCCAACTGGAAGCTCGACAACTCCGCCACCACCCACTCGCCCTCATCCGCCTCCTCGACCAAGGAAATCAACGGCGTGCCGATGTTGCCGCCGACCCGCGCCGGCAGGCCTACCCCGGCCAGCAGGTGGCCCGTGAGCGCCGTCGTGGTGGTTTTGCCGTTGGAGCCGGTAATGGCTATCAGCGGGCCGCGGAGAAAGCGCGCGGCTAGCTCGACCTCACCAATCACGGGTATCTGCTCGCGCCGGGCGCGAGCCAGGACGGGCAGTTCCGAGGGCACGCCGGGACTGACCACGATGAGGTCGGCCGTGAGAAAGGTGCGCTCGCGGTGGCCGCCGGTTTCGATCGCCACCCCCGCCTCCAGCAGCCGCGGGATCTCGGCGCGCAGTTGTTCGGCCGGGCGCAGCTCGCTGATGACCACCCGCGCGCCGTGGCGCCGCAAGAATAACGCCGTCGCCATGCCGCTGGCAGCCATGCCGACCACGGAAACTTGTTTGCCTTGCAGCTCCATGGCGGCTCCTTCTAGCGCAGCTTCAGGGTGGTCAGCGCGAACAAGGCGAATACGCCGCTAAGGATCCAGAAGCGGGCGATGATCTTGGGCTCGCTCCAGCCCAGTTGCTCGAAGTGATGATGCAGGGGAGCCATTTTAAATACCCGCTTGCCGCGCATTTTGTAGCTGCCGACTTGAATCATCACCGACAGCGCCTCCAGCAGGAAGATGCCGCCGATGAAGGGCAGCAACAGTTCCTGTCGGATGATAACCGCGACCGTGCCGATGGCCCCGCCCAGGGCCAGCGAGCCGACGTCGCCCATGAAGATCTGCGCCGGATGGGCGTTGTACCACAGGAAGCCGATGCTGGCGCCGACCATGGCCCCGCAGAAGACCGCCAGCTCGGCCACCATCGGCTCGCGTCCCAGCTCGAGATAGGTGGCCAGCACGGCGTTGCCGGAGATGTAGGTCAGGACGGTGAGCGCGCCGGCGGTGATAATGGTGCAGCCAATGGCCAGCCCGTCCAGGCCGTCGGTCAGGTTCACCGCGTTGCTGCTACCGACGATGATGAAGGCGACGAAAACGATGAACGGCGCGAAGGCGAGAAGAAACAAGCCGTGGTGCAGCAGGCCGGCAAAAATCAGCGTGGGGCGAAAATGCTTGAAGAACGGGACGACCAACTGCGTTGAGTAGCTGCCGCCGGTGGCCATGGCGGCCAAGATCGCGCCGATCACCGCGGCGATGATCAGCTGCAGGCCGAACTTTTGCCGCGACGTGAGGCCCAGATTGCGCCGCCGCCGCAGCTTGGCGAAGTCGTCCACGAAGCCGATCAGGCCGAAGGCCACCACCGAGAGCATGGCGATCCAGACGAAGGGATCGCGCAAGTCGGCCCAAAGAAGGGTGGGCACCAAGATGGCGATGTTGATCAGCACGCCGCCCATGGTCGGGGTGCCCGCCTTCTTCTGGTGGGACTTCGGCCCTTCCTCGCGAATGAACTGTCCGATCTGGAACTCCTGCAGGCGGGCGATCAGCCAGGGGCCGACGAAGATGGCGATGGCCATGGCCGTCAAGCTGGCAAAGGCGGTGCGGAAGGTCAGATACCGGAACAGCCGAAGGGCCGTGAAGTCGGTATGCAGCTTGAGGTAGAAGAGCCAATACAGCATGGGCGATGGTCAGGGGCGATGGTCAGGGGCGATGGTCAGGATCCCAGCGACAATCCTGCGGTGGCGGTGGGAGCGGCCGAGTCCGGGCCCAAGATGGCGGCCAGGGCGCGCTCCAGGTGGACGCCGCGACTGGCCTTGGCCAGCACGACGTCGCCGGGTTGCAGCAGGGCGGCCAAGCGGGGGCCGCAGTCCTCGGCGGCGGCGAAGAACTCGCCTTGCCCCTCGAAGCCGGCGGCCTGGGCGGCAGCCAGGATTTCTCGCGCCTCGCCGCCCACGGCCCAGAGCACCTCGATGCGCCGCTGAGCCACCAGCTCGCCGATGCGGCGGTGCCAGGCAGTAGCGGCGGGGCCCAGCTCGCGCATCTCCCCCGCTATCAGGATGCGGCGTGCGCCGGGCAGGCCGGCCAGCAGATTCACCATGCTCTCCAGCGCTGGGGGGTTGGAATTGTAACAGTCGTCAATGATGGTGGCGCCTCCGCGGTGCAGCACCCGGCCACGGCCGGCCGGGGGCGCGGTGCCCGCCAGCGCCAGCGCGGCCGGTTCGAGGGGAATGCCGAAGACCACGCCGGCGGCCAGAGCGGCGGCGGCGTTGCTGATGCTGTGGCGGGCCAGCAGCGGCAGCCGCACGCGGGCGCTGGCCCCAGCCACGCCGCCGTCGAAGGCCTGGGCAGTAAACTCGCTGCCGTCCAGTCCCAGCAGGCGGATGCCGCGGATGACCAGATCCAAGCGCCGTGGCGCTTCCCCGTTCTCGGCGCCCTCGCCGTGGCCCTCCAAACCATAGCGCAGCACGGAACCTGCAAAACCGGCCGAAAAGCGGGACACTAGCGGGTCGTCGGCGTTGAGCACCATGACGCCATGGGCCGGCAGCGCCAGCGCCAGCTCGCGCTTGGCCTCGGCGATGGCCTCCAGCGACGCGAAGTGGCCCAGGTGCACCGGTCCGACGTTGGTGAAGACCCCGACCTGCGGTTGGGCCAGTTCGGCCAGCCGGGCGATCTCGCCGACGTGGTTCATCCCCATCTCCAGCACGGCTAAGTCGTGGACCGGGCTGAGCCGCAGCAACGAGAGCGGCAGCCCGAGGTGGTTGTTCAGGTTGCCCTCGCTCTTCAGCACGCGGTAGCGCACCGACAGCACGCGGGCGATCATTTCCTTTGTGCTGGTCTTGCCGGAAGAGCCGGTGATGCCAATGATCGGCTTGCCCCAGCGGCGCCGCACCGCCTGGGCCAAGGCTTGCAGCGCGGCGACCGGATCCTCGACCGGCAGCAGGCGGCCGCGAAAGTTGGGGGCGAAACGGTCAAAGGCCCGGCGGGCGACCACTGCGCCGGCGGCGCCGGTGCCCAACGCCGAGAGCACGAAATCGTGGCCGTCCACCCGCTCGCCGGGCAAGGCGAAGAACAGATCGCCCGGGCGGACAGTGCGGGAGTCGATGGAGTAGCCTTCCACCCGCCCTGCGTTGGCCGGCGGCGGGCAGTGGAGGACCTGCGCCGCTTCTGCCAGGGTCAGTTGCATGCGCCGCCTTCCCGCGCCGCCGCCAAGGGCGCCGCGCCGCTGATGCGCCGCCAGGCCAGAGAGACCTCCTCGGCATCGTCGAAGTGGCGCTTTTCGTCTTTGACGATTTGAACGCGCTCATGGCCTTTGCCGGCCACCACCACCACATCTCCGTTGGCGGCGGCGCGCAGCGCCTTCTCAATGGCGGCGCGGCGGTCAGGCTCCTCAATCCAGCGGCGGCCCCGGGCGGCGGCGGCCGGCGCCAGACCGGCCACCACCTCCGCCAGGATGGCCTCCGGCGCCTCGCTGCGCGGGTTGTCGGAGGTGACCACCGCCAGATCCGCCAGCTCGGCGGCAATGGCGCCCATGCGCGGGCGCTTGCCGCGGTCGCGGTCGCCGCCGCAGCCGAAGACCACGATCACCTGCCGCGCTGCCGCCAGCTCCCGCGCCAGGCGCAGCACATTGGCCAGCGCGTCCGGGGTGTGGGCGTAGTCCACCACCACAGCGAAGGGCTGTCCCGCGGCGACGCGCTGGAACCGCCCGGGCACCGGCGGCGCGGCTTCCAAGCCGCGCACCAGAGCCTCCGGGGGCAGCCCCAAGGCCAACCCGGCCCCGAACGCCGCCAGCGTGTTGAGCACGTTCACCCGCGCCAGCAAGGGGCTGGCGATCACGCCGGTCCAGCCATCCGGAGCGCGCACCATGATGCGCTGGCCTGCCGGCGAGGCCTCGACGGCGGTGGCGCGGAGTTGCGCCGGCAACTCCGGCCCGTCCTCGCAGCCGTAGCCAATGCACGGTCCACCGTACCCGGCGACCATGGCGGCTGCGCTAGGATCCTCGACATTCACCACCGCCGCGAGTGGCGGGCCCGCACCGGCACCGGTGAACAAGCGGCGCTTCGCCTCGCGGTAGGCCGCTAGCGTGCCGTGAAAGTCCAGGTGGTCCTGCGTCAAGTTGGTGAAGACGGCGGCCGCGAACCGGCAGCCCCAAACCCGCTCCATCACCAGCGCGTGCGAGCTGACCTCCAAGACCGCGGCGCGGCAGTCGGCCGCGGCCATCTCGGCCAGCAGCTCCTGCAGGTCGTAGGACTCCGGCGTCGTGTGCGGCGAAGCCAGGCGCTGACCGCCGATTTGATATTCGATCGTGCCCAGCAGCCCGGTCGGAATGCCGCACGCGCGCAGCGCGGCGGCGGCCAGCCAGGCGGTGGTGGTCTTGCCGTTGGTGCCGGTAATGCCGATCAGTTGCAGGCGCTCGCCGGGGCGGCCAAACCAGTTGGCAGAGAGCTGGGCCAGAGCGCGGCGGGCATTGGCGACTTGCAGCCATGCGACCTCAAGCTCCGGCGCGGGGGGGCGCTCGCTGACCACCAGCACCGCGCCGCGGCGGAGGGCTTCGGGGATGAAGCGGTGGCCGTCGGCGGCCTCGCCGGCGATGGCTACGAAGGCTTGCCCGGGCTGAACGCGACGAGAGTCGTAATGCAAACCGGCGGCGTCGCCGGGCGGATCACCGCGCCGGGAGCGAATTTCAACGTCCCGCCATAACTCCGGCCAGCGGCTGCGCCGCCGCCCCTCCTTGGACGGCGCTCCCGTTGGGAGCGCCTGCGGCTGAGCCTCGGCCGGTGGCAGCGGATGCGCGCGGGCGCTCGGAGCATCTCCAGGTTGCCGCGACATGGGAAATCTCAATTATGCGGCACGGGCGTCCCGCCCCGCCGTGGTTCTCGACGGGACTGGGCGGCGGCGCGGCCGAACCAAATCGTCACGGACTGCCCCGGCGCCAGCGCCGCGCCAGCCGGCGGCTGCTGGGCCACCGCCGCACCGTGGCCGACGAGCCGCGGGCGCAAGCCGAGCGCCGCGCACTGCTCCGCCGCCGCCCGCAGCGGGCGGCCGCGGAACTGGGGCATCGTGCTCGCTCCCACGCCGGGGACTGCCCCGCCCAGCGCCACCACCACCAAGCCCGGCCGGGGCGCGGGAGCCGTCAGCGCGGGCGCCACGACGGGCGGCGGAGGAGGCGACGCCTCCGCCTCCAAGGCCGCGGAATCGCCGGGCAGATCTTGAGGCACGCCCATATAGGGCAGCACGCGCTCCGCGATGCGGCGGAAGACCGGCGCCGCGGTGTATTCGCCCTCATGATTGCCCTGCGGGGCATAGAGAACCACCAGCATGGCAATGACCGGATGGCGCAGCGGCGCAAAGCCGGCGAAGGAAGCCACGTAGTCATGCTGCGAGTAGGCGTGGGCGCCGGGGTTAACCATCTGCGCCGTCCCGGTCTTGCCGGCATCGCTGTAGCCGGGCATCACGGCCGTCACGCCCGTGCCCCGCAGCACGACCTGGCGCATCATCGCCTGCAGCTCGCGCGCCACCGCCGGGCGGACGACACGGCGACCCGCGAGCACGCCCGCCCCCGCATCGGCGGTCTCCGGCCCGCCGGCCAGCACGATGCGGGGGCGATGATACACGCCGCCCTCGGCTATGGCCGAGACCATGGAGAGGACCTGCAGCGGGGTGACGGCGATCTCCTGCCCCATGCTGATGGCGCCAATGGCCATCGGCAGCCAACGCCGCCAGGGCTGGAGAATGCCCGGCGATTCGCCCGGCAGCCCGATGCCCGTGGGGGCGCCAAAGCCGTAGGCGCGGATGTAGCGATAAAAGCGCTGGTCCCCCAGGCGCAGGCCTAGCTTGATCGCCCCGACGTCGCTGGAGTGGACCAGGATATCGGTGACGCTGAGGTTGCCATAGCGGGCGTGATCATGGATCAGCAGGCCCCCGACCAGGATCGAACCGTCGCCGCAATAGACCACTTGTTGCGGCGTGGCCAGGCCTTCATTGAGCGCCGCCGACAGCGTCACCAGCTTGAAGACCGAGCCCGGCTCATAGACGTCGCTGATGGCGGCGTCGGTCATGTCGCGCTCCGGCGTGGTTGCAAAGTCGTTGGGGTTGAAGGTGGGGGAGTTGGCGATGGCCAGGATTTGCGCCGTCCGCGGATTTTCGATCACCACCGTGCCCTGGCGAGCACGGGTCTTGCGCATGGCGCGGTCCAGCTCCTGCTGGGCGATATACTCGATGTTCTCGTCCAGGGTCAGCACCAGCCGATGGCCGGGCTCGGCGGGGCGCTCGGTTTGCCCGTACGCGTTGCCGTGCGCATCCACGCGCACCAGTTCGCGCCCCGGGCGGCCGCGGAGCCACGCGTCGTCGGCCAGCTCAATGCCGGCTAGGCCGCGGCCGTCCATGCCGACGTAGCCCAGCACCTGAGCGGCCAAGTCGCCCTTGGGGTAGAACCGGCGGCTTTCCTTCTGAAAATAAATGCCGGGCAGGCGCAGCGCCCGCACCTGGCGGGACTGGCTGGCGGTGATCTTTCGCGCCACCCAGCAGAAGTCACGGGAGCTGGCGAAGCGTCCCTCCAGGTCGCGGACGTCCAAATGCAGAATGCGTGCCAGGGCCCGGGCCTCGCGGTGCGGCTGGGTGAGGCGCGCGGGCACGGCGAAGACCGAGTCCACCCGCAGGCTCATGGCCAGGGGGTGCAGGTTGCGGTCGAAAATGACGCCGCGTGGCGCCTGGAGCTCAATCGTGCGCGACTGCTGGCGCTGGGCCCGGGCGGCGAGCACCGCGTAGTCGCCAAGCTGCAAGCCCGCCAGCCGGACAATCACCAGCAAGGCCCACAGCGCCAGCCCCAACTCCAACATCCAAATGCGCCGCCGTGAGGGGCCGGAGGGTCTCATATGCGGTCATTCGGTGATCGCTGGGCGGCCGGTGGCGGCCCGCCCGCTGGCTCTCTGTGGCGCGGCCTGAACGCTGCGGCGTCCCGGCCGGTCCGCCGCGGAACCGGGCTCCGCTCGGCTCCGCGTGGTCTTTAGCCCTTGCCCCGCCAATGGCTCAACCGCGTCGCACCTGCCTGCTCCACCACGGTCAACGCCCTCCCCACCCGATCAGCGGCGGCCCATGGGGCCGGCCCGCGAGACCTCACGCGGGACGGCGCGCGGCAGCTGGGCCTCGGCCATCACCGGCCCCGGTTCAACCGCCGGTACCGGCGGTTGAGTCAGCCGGACCCACTGGCCGGGCTGGGCCGATTGCAGGCCCAAACGCTGATGGGCCAGCGCGTAGATGCGGATGGGATCGCGCAAGGCGGCTTGTTCCAGCCGCAGCTCCCGGTTCCACTGCCGTAGGCCGGCTTGTTGTCGGCGCACTCCCTCGACCTGATATCCCAGGCGCAGGCTTTGAAAGTTTTGCCAGGCGTAGCCGAACAGCAGTAGGCAGACGGCGCTGACCGCGGCCAACAGCAGGCGCTGCTCGCGCCGGCGGCGCGGATCCTCGACCCGCACGACGCGCGAGTTGTCAATGCGCTGGGTGAAATGAAAGTCCCTCATGCCGCCTCCTGCTGCCGCGGCAGCGCCGCGCCGGTGCGGCGGCAGGCGCGCAAGCGCGCGCTGCGGGCCCTGGGGTTGGCGGCCACCTCGGCCTCGGCGGGGCGCACCACCCGCGGCGTCAGCAGCTCGTAGACGCCCTCGCGGGCCAGGGCTTGAAAGTTTTGCTTGACGGGACGGTCCTCGAGGGAATGGAAGGCGATGGTCACCACCCGCCCGCCGGCGGCCAGCCAGGCCGGCGCCTGCGCCAGCCATGCGGTGATGGCCTCCAGTTCCTGATTAACGAAGATGCGCAAGGCCTGGAACGCGCGCGTGGCCGGGTGCGGACCGCGACTACGCCGGGCATGGGCGGCGCGGGACATTGGCCGGGTCACGGCCGCGATCACCCCCGCCAATTGCGTGGTGGTGGTGAACGGCCGTGACCGGACAATGGCTCTGGCGATTCTCCGCGACCTCCTCTCCTCTCCGTATTGGAAAATCAGGTCGGCCAGCTCCCGCTCGCCGAACTGATTGACCACCTGCGCCGCCGTCAGCTCCTGGCTGGGGTCCATCCGCATATCCAGCGGTCCCCCGGCGGCAAATCCGAATCCCCGCTCGGCCTGATCCATTTGCATTGAGCTGGCGCCGAAATCGGCGAGCAGGCCGTCCACCGGGCCGGCGCCCAGCTGCATGAGCACCACGCCCAGGCGGCTGAAGTTGGCGCGGGCCAAATCCACGCGCGACGCGGCGCCGCGCAAGCGCTCACCGGCGAGTTGCAGCGCCGCCGGATCCCGGTCCAAGCCGATCAACCTGCCCTGCGGACCCAGCCGCCGCGCGATCTGGGCGGCGTGGCCCCCGCCGCCGACGGTGCAGTCCACGTAGACCCCGCCTGGGCGCGGCGCCAAATATTCCAGCACCTCCGCCGCCATGACCGGGATGTGCGCCGACTCCGCCATCGTCGTCAAATCCCCAAATCCGCCAACGTCTGTTTGTCGGCGTCGGTGAAAGGATTCGCCTTCATCTCGTTTACCAAGCGCTCGGTGTTCCAGACCTCCAAATGGCGCAAGTAGCCCAGCACGGCGACATCCCCGCGCATCTGCGCCGACTCGCGCAAGATCGGGGGCATCAGCAGCCGCCCCTGGGCGTCCATCTCGACCAATTGGCCGTAGTAGTTGGTGCGGCTGAGCAGCTTCTGCTTGACCGGAGCCATCGTGGGCAGGGCCGCCAATCGTTCTTCGATTCGCTCCCACTCGCCCATGGGATAAACCCGTGCGCTCTGGCCGTCGAAGCTGGTGATGTAGAACTTGGCGCCCGGAAAGGCTTGCTCCAGGTAGGCGCGGAACTCGTTGGGAATCTTGAGTCTTCCCTTCTCGTCCACGCGCGCCGGATAATTGCCCCTCAGCATGACACTCGGCCCAATGGGCACCACATTTCGCCACTTTTTCCCACCCGCGCCCACAATCGTACCGAGACTGGCTGGAAAGTCAACAGGTAAATCGGCCAGGCCACCCGTCACCGCGTATCTAGTTAGTTAACAGCGGGAGCCTGGCGCCAACGGCCCGCCGTTCCGCGCCCGCTCCCTGTTCCCGGCGCCTCTCGATCTGCGCCACACTACGGGATGGTGAGTTCGGCCTCTACCCCGCTTCCACCGTCGCCCCGCCGCTGGCTGCCCATCGTGATTGGGGTGGTCGGGACGGCGGTCATCATTGCCGTGGCGGTCGTGGGCTGGCACTGGGGTTCGCGACCGGCGGGCCGGGCAGACCCCGGTTATGTGCCGCGCGTGCTGGCCCAAGCGACGCGCGTCAGCCAAGCCCAAACCATGATGGCGGGCAGCGTGATTTACGTTGACGGAACCGTCGCCAACACCGGCACCCGCACGGTCACCCAGGCCAATGCTACGCTGCGCTTTTCCGACGTGTACGGGCAGTTGGCGCAACTGAGCCGGGTGAGCGTTGTGGACGCCAATAGCGGGCCACTCCAGCCCGGTCAGCACCGCAGTTTCCGGTTGGGCTTTGACCACGTCTCGGCGCAGTGGAACCAGGCGCCGCCGGCGGTGAAGATCACGCAGGTCTATACGCGCTAGCGGTCGCCCCAACGTCCTGAGGTTGCGGGCACCACGCCAGCAAGCCCTGAACTGCTAACCTGATGGGCATGCCCGCTGACGAGATCCTGGCCAGTTTGGCCTGGCAGCCAAACGAAGTTCCGTCCGGCCTGAGCCGCGCCGAGCGGCTACGCCGTATCCGCCACTCCAGCAGCCACATCATGGCGCAAGCGGTGCGGGAGATCTTTCCCGACGTGCAACTGGCGATTGGACCGCCGATTGAGCATGGGTTTTACTACGACATGGGGCTGCCGCGGGCACTGCAGCCGGAAGATCTGCCGGAGATCGAGCGCCGAATGCACAAAATCGTGGCGCGGCGGCCGGACTTCAACCGGGCGGAGATCGAACGGCGGCGTGCGATCGAGCTGTTTCGCGAGTGGCGCCAGGACTTCAAGCTGCAGATACTGGCGGGCATCGCCGACGAGCGGGTGTCGCTGTACAAGCAGGACCGGTTCATTGATTTGTGCGCCGGGCCACATGTGGCCAACGCCGAGGCCTGCGGGCATTTCAAGCTGACCAGCGTCGCCGGGGCCTATTGGCGCGGCGATGAGCATCAGCCGATGCTGCAGCGCATCTACGGCACCGCCTGGGAGACGGAAGAAGAGCTGGCCGAGTATTTGCAGTTCGTCGAGGATGCCAAGCAGCGGGACCATCGGAGGCTGGGACAGCAATTGGATCTGTTCAGCTTTCATCCCTGGACGGCGGGCTGCCCGCTGTGGCATCCGCGGGGAGTGACGGTGCGGAATGAGCTGTTGCGGCTATGGCGGGAGACGCACACCGCGGCGGGGTACCAGGAGATCCTGAATCCCGTGCTGTACCGCAAGGACTTGTTTGAGACCTCCGGCCACTGGGGGCATTTCCGGGAAAACATGTTCCTGGTGACCGAAGGCACGGCGTTGGCGCCGCCGGGGGAAACCGCAACGGCTGGCCAGGCGGCGGGGGAAGAGCCGGCCCTGCCGGCTCAACCCGAGCCAGCCATGGCGCTGAAGCCCATGAACTGCCCGGACACAATGCTGTTCTACAAAACCCGGCAGCATTCCTACCGCGACCTGCCGCTGCGCATCTCCGAAGGGCAGCTGCTGCACCGCAATGAGCCGATGGGCGCGCTGCACGGGCTGATGCGGGCGCGGGTGTTCACGCAGGACGATGCCCACCTGTTCGTACGCGAGGAACAGATTCAGGAGGAGATGGCCGGGGTACTGGCGCTGCTGGCCAAGATCTACGGCTATTTCGGGCTCCGCTACACGCTGACGCTTTCCACCAGGCCGGACCAAGCCATGGGAGAACCCGAGCTGTGGAATTCCGCCGAGCGGGCGCTGGCGGAGGCACTGCGGGCGGCGGGCCTGGATTACGCCACCGATGCCGGCGGCGGCGCGTTCTACGGCCCCAAGATTGACGTCAAGATCCACGACAGCCTGGGCAGGGAATGGCAGTGCGGCACCGTGCAACTGGACTTCCAAATGCCGCGGCGGTTCGGCCTCGAATATGTGGACCGCGACGACCAGCCGCGCACGCCGGTCGTGATTCACCGCGCGTTGTTTGGCTCGGTAGAACGCTTCCTGGGCATTTTGCTGGAGCATTTCGCCGGCGCGCTACCCACCTGGCTGGCGCCGGTGCAGGCGGCGGTGCTGCCCATCGCCGAGGGACAGAACGAATATGCCGCCCAAGTAGCGGCTCGGGGCCGGGGACTAGGCCTGCGGATTGAGCTCGGCGAGGCCAGCAACAAAATCGGCTATCGCATCCGCGAGGCGGAACTGCAAAAGATTCCCTACATGCTGGTGGTGGGCAAGCGGGAGGCGGCGGAGGGCACGGTGGCGGTGCGGACCTACCAGGACAAGGACCGTGGCCCGATGCCCGTGGAGGCGGCGATGGAGGAAATCGCCATCCGGGCGCGGGAGCGGAGCCTGGACGTGAGGGTGAAGGACTACGCGCGGCTGTTCGCCACCCAGGACGCGGCGCCGACGGCGGCGTACTAGCCTCACGCCACCGCCAGCTCCTCGCGCGGCTTGCCGCGCCCGGACATTGCCGCGCAGACAGCCCGCGCCCCGGAAACCCTTGCCCGCCAGCGGTTCAGCCGCCCGATGCTGGACCGCCCCGCCGCTCCACCCCAAGGCGCGCCGCTGCGCCTTGGGGACCGCGGCGCTAGCGGGGGCCTCCGCACTCCCGGGAACGGCGGCGAGCCTACACTGAGGGACATGGGCCTGATTACCGCTAGCCGCACCGCACCGCCCGCCCCAAGGCGGCCGCGGCAGGCGGTGGCGCGGCGGACGGCGAACTATTTGGCGGCGTCCGAGACGCACACGTTCGCGTTTTCCATCGCCGCCCAGGCGCTGCTGTCGTTTTTTCCCTTCCTGGTGTTCTTACTGGCGTTGACACGGAACGTGCTCCATTCGCCGCGGCTGTTTCGCGGGCTGCTGACGCTGATCGCCGCCTACCTGCCCATCCACGACGCGCCCAACCTGCACGACCGGCGGTACATCCTGGACACGCTGCGCGCCATCGTGGTGCACCACCAGCAGGCGCAGATCTTTTCCTTGTTGATTTTGCTGGCCGCCTGCGCGGGGATGTTCATTCCCCTGGAGGTGGCGCTGAACCGCATCTGGAGCGCGCCACGCAATCGCGCCTATGGGCATGCTTGGGCCGTGGCGCTCGGCCTCTCGTTCGCCTGTGGCGTGCTGAGCCTGCTGTCGGCGTCGCTGACGGCGCTGTCGGAGAGTTATTCGGACCGATTAGCCAACTTTATTTGGAAACATTCTCCGGTTCCCTTGGGCGCGCTGCACCATCTAGTTCCTTATGTTACCCAGGTGCTGGTGCGGGCGGGAGCGGTACCGGTGACCATCGGGGTCTTCTTTTTGATCTACTGGCGGCTGCCCAACGCTCCCGTGCCGGCGAAGGTGGCCTTGGAGGCGGCGGTCGTGGCGGGGCTCGGATGGGAGGTCTCGAAGTACGTCTATATCGCTCTTTTACCCTGGCTGAATTTCCGCGACATTTATGGGCCCTTTAGCCTTTCCATTTCCCTGCTTCTGTGGGCCTATGTCTCGGCGCTGCTGGTGCTCGCCGGGGCGGAGGTCATGGCGGAGTCGCGGCGGCTGGCGCGGCCGGCGGGGGCCACCCTCTAGCCGGCGCGCTCGGTCCTAGTACCGGTGTCGGCCAGCGTGGGAGGTGACCACTTCGATGCTCGGCCAAGTCCAAGATTTTGCGCGTGTTGCGCTCAGTGTGAGGAATCGTGGGAAAATAAAACGCTACCCGTAGTGGAATCGTCTTGACGACCGCAATGTGTAGAGGTAAAGTTCGGCTCCGTTAGCTTTTTTCGAGGACACCCCGACCATGGATTTTGGCACCGAAGCGGAGATGGCAAGGGCCACCGAAACTGGAACTGTTCCCTCCGAGACCCCGGCGGCGAGCCCCGCGCCCGCCCGTGCGGAACGGAGCGGCCCCGGGTTGGCCTTCCGCCGGCACTTCACCCGTCCCGGGCTTTCGCCCTACGAAGAGGTGCGGTGGGAAAAGCGGACGGCTCTGATCCAGAACGAGAAGGGCGAGACCATCTTCGAGCAGCGGGAGGTGGAGACGCCGCAGGACTGGTCGCAGACGGCGACCAACATTGTGGCCTCGAAGTACCTGCACGGGCAGCTGGGCGTGGACCGGGAGACCAGTGTGCGCCAACTGATCGCGCGCGTGGCGGAGACGATCCGCGACTGGGGCTGGGAGGGCGGATATTTCCGCAGTGAGGAAGACGCAGCCGTTTTTCATGACGAGTTAGTGCACCTACTGATTCACCAGAAGGCGGCGTTTAACTCGCCGGTCTGGTTCAACTGCGGGGTGCACCGCCTGGAGCCGGACTCCGACGCCGCCAACTGGCACTGGGACGCGGCGCAGGGGGCTCCGGCTTTTGGCCGGGTAGGGTACCGCCGGCCGCAGTGCTCGGCCTGCTTCATCAACTCGGTGCAGGACTCGCTGGACAGCATCCTGACACTGGCCAAGACCGAGGGCATGCTGTTCAAATGGGGCTCGGGCACGGGGACCAATCTGTCTCCCATCCGCAGTTCGGCGGAGTCGCTCTCGGGCGGCGGCATTGCCAGCGGGCCGCTGAGCTTCATGAAGGGCTTCGATGCCTTCGCCGGAGTGATCAAGAGCGGGGGCAAGACGCGCCGGGCGGCGAAGATGGTGATCCTGAATGCCGACCACCCCGACATTGAGGCCTTCATCGCCTGCAAGGCCAAGGAAGAGCAGAAGGCGTGGACGCTGGTGCGGGCGGGCTACGACTCCTCGCTGGACGGCGAGGCCTATTCCTCGATCTTCTTCCAGAACGCCAATAACAGCGTGCGGGTGACGGACGACTTTATGCGCGCGGCCGAGGCGGGCGAGAGTTGGACCCTGCGCCGGGTGGCAGGCGACCGCGGCGTGATGCGGATGGTGAACGCGCGGGAACTGCTGGAGCAGATCGCAGCGGCGGCATGGCAGTGCGGCGACCCCGGCATGCAGTACGACAGCACCATCAACCGCTGGCACACCAGCAAGCACACCGGGCGGATCAACGCCTCCAACCCCTGCTCGGAGTACATGTTTTTGGACGACTCCGCCTGCAACCTGGCCTCGATCAACCTCATCAAGTTCGCCGGCGCCGGCGGGGCCTTCGATGTGGCCGGCTACCGCCAGGCGATTGACCTGCTCATCACGGCGCAGGAGATTCTGGTGGACAACGCCAGCTATCCGACACGGGCGATTACGCAGAACTCGCACGACTACCGGCCGCTGGGCCTGGGCTACGCCAACCTGGGAGCGCTGCTGATGGCCTACGGGCTGCCCTATGACAGCGACGCCGGGCGGGACTATGCCGGGGCGGTGACGGCGATCTTGTCGGGCGAGGGCTATCTGCAGTCGGCACGGATCGCTGCGGCGCTGGGCGGCAGCGAGGGGGCCTTTCCGGGCTTCACCCGCAACCGCGAGCCGATGCTGGACGTCATCCGCATGCACCGCGCTGGGGTGAACAACCTGCAGGCGCGCCACGTGGCGGAGCCGCTGTTGGGCGCGGCTCGCGCCTGCTGGGATGAAGCGCTGGAGGCCGGGGCCAAGCATGGCTACCGCAACGCCCAGGTGACGGTGCTGGCGCCGACCGGGACGATCGGCTTCATGATGGATTGCGACACCACGGGCATCGAGCCGGACCTGGCGCTGGTGAAGTACAAGAAGCTGGTCGGCGGCGGGGTGATCAAAATCGTCAATCAGAGCGTGGACAAGGCGCTGCTGAAGCTGGGCTACACGCCCCAGCAGTCGGCGGCGATCGTTTCCTACATTGACGCCACCGGGACCATCGAAGGGGCGCCGCATCTAAACCCCGGCCATTTGCCGGTGTTTGATTGCTCCTTCAAGCCGGCCAACGGCACGCGCTTCATTCACTATTCCGGGCACGTCAAGATGATGGCGGCCTGCCAGCCGTTCCTGTCGGGCGCGATCTCCAAGACCGTGAACATGCCGGAAGCGGCGACCCCGGCGGACATCCTGCAGGTCTATGTGGACGCCTGGAAGTTGGGGCTGAAGGCGGTCGCCATCTACCGCGACGGGAGCAAGAAGGCGCAGCCGCTGTCGGCCATGGCGGGCAGCGACGCGGCCAAGAGCGAGATCGTGGCCAGCGTGCAGGCGGCCGCGAGCGCGGCGCCGCCGCGGCCCTACCGGCGGCGGCTGCCGGACGAGCGGCAGTCGCTAACTCACAAGTTCAAGATCGGCGGCCACGAGGGCTACCTGACGGTGGGCATGTACGAGGACGGGCAGCCGGGCGAGATCTTCGTGACCATGGCTAAGGAAGGCTCGACCATCGGCGGCTTGATGGACAGCTTCGCCACGGCGATTTCCCTGGCGCTGCAGCATGGGGTGCCGCTGCAACTGCTGGTGGACAAGTTCTCGCACACGCGTTTTGAGCCCAGCGGCTGGTCCGGCAACGCCGAGATTGGCTATGCCAAATCCATCATGGATTACCTGTTCCGCTGGCTGGGGCTGAAGTTTTTGGGGCAGCAGCCACCCGCTCCCAAGGCGGCGGAAGCGCCGCACGGACCGCGGGGCGAGGCTCAAGAGCAACTGGAAGACGCGGGGCAGATGCCGCTGATCGCCGGCGCCAATAGCGGCGGCCAGGCCAGCGCCGGCGGGCGGGCGCTGACCGGGCTGGATGCGCCGCCCTGTCCCAACTGCGGCAGCATGATGGTGCCCAACGGCGCCTGCTACAAGTGCGTCAACTGCGGCGAGACCAGTGGCTGCAGCTAGCGACACTCTCGGCGTATTCTAAAGACATGCAAATTCGCTCGCTTGGCCACAGCGGGCTGAAGGTCTCTTGTCTCTGCCTGGGCACCATGACTTTCGCCAATCAGGCCGACGAGGCCGAGGCGGGAGCGATCATGGACCGGGCCTGGGATTCCGGTGTCCATTTCTTCGACACGGCCGACGCCTATCCGGTGCCGCCGCTCCCGATCACGGCGGGGCGCACCGAGGAACGGATCGGGCGCTGGCTGGCCGCGCATGGGCCGGCGCAGCGGCAGAAACTGGTGCTGGCGACGAAGTGCCGCTTCCCCATGGGGGAGGGCCCCAATGATGGCGGCCTCTCGCGGCGGCATATTCTGGAGGCCTGCGAGGCGAGCCTGCAGCGGCTGAAAACGGACTGGATTGACCTATACCAGGTTCATGCCCCCGACCCGAGCACGCCACTCGAGGAAACCCTGGGGGCGCTGGATGACCTGGTTCACCAGGGCAAAGTGCGCTATATCGGCTGCTCGAACTTCTCCGCCTGGGAGCTGGCGCTGAGCCTGGGCGCCAGCGAGCGCCGGGGCCTGACGCGGTTCATCAGCGCGCAGCCGCGCTACAACCTGCTGGCCCGCGACATCGAGGCCGAGCTGCTGCCCCTCTGCCGCCATCAGGGGATAGGGGTCATGACCTACAATCCGCTGGCGGGAGGCTTGCTGACCGGCAAGTACCAGAGCGGCGAAGCGCCGCCGCCGGGCACGCGCTTCACGCTGGGCGGACAGACTGGGGCCATCTACCGCGAGCGTTACTGGCAAGAAGCGTATCTGGCGGTGGTGGAACGGCTGACGGAGCACTGTGCCGACCGAGGAGTTTCGCTGGCGCAGATGGCGATCGCTTGGGTGGTCGCGCAGCCCGGCGTGACCTGCGCCATCGTGGGCGCCAGCCGGGCCGGCCAGCTGGTGGAGACGCTGCCGGCGGCGCAGTTTGAGCTGACGCCGGAGGATCGCGCGGTCTGCGAGGCGGCCTGGTACCAGCTGCCGCGCCGCCCACCGCATATTGGCGCAGTCCAGCCGGAGCGGCGGCAATAACCGCTCCCGGCGGCTCGGCCGCTCAGCGGCCCGATTCCGACAGGCCGGGCCGCCTCCCGGTGGCCCGGCGGTGGCCGTTCTTCGGCTGGCGTCCGGGCGGATGGGACTCGATCAGAACGTCATTCAGGCGTTCCAAGCCATCGGCGTAGTGGCGGCCCTCCGGGGTCACGACCAGTGTCGGCGCGTGGCGCGTCCCGGCCGCAACCGCGCCGCCCCGGGCTCCCGTTCCGGCGGCGCCCGAACACTGTCGAACGGTGCCGAACGGGACGGGGTTGCCAGGCGGGGTTGAACCTGAAAAGATGGGAGGTTCGCTATCCCGCGCAAAGGCCCGGACCCCTGCCTGATGAACAACCGTACTGAGATCGCGCCCGCGGAGGGCAAACTTGGCGTTTTGATTCCCGGATTGGGGGCCGTCGCCACCACCTTCATCGCCGGCGTGGAGGCCATTCGCCGCCATGGGGCGGCGCCGATCGGCTCGCTGACGCAGATGGGCGCCATCCGACTGGGCAAGCGGACCGAGAACCGCAATCCGCCGATCCGCGAGTTCGTGCCCCTAGCCCGGCTGGAGGATTTGGTCTTTGGCGGCTGGGATATCTACGAAGGCGACTGTTACCAAGCGGCCTCCCGGGCCGAGGTGTTGGAGCCTAAACTGCTGGAAAGCGTGCGCCCGGTGTTGGAGTCGCTGCGGCCGATGCCGGCGGTGTTCGACCCCAACTACGTCAAGCGGTTGCAGGGACCGAACGTGAAGCCGAGCGCCAGCAAATGGGAGTTGGTGGAGGCGCTGCGCGCCGACATCCGTGGCTTCCAGCGCGCCAGCGGCGCAGCGCGCCTCATCATGATCTGGTGCGGCTCGACCGAAGCTTTTCGCCGCCCTGGGGCGGTGCACGCCAGCTTGCCGGCGTTCGAGGCCGGGTTAAAGCGGAGCGACCCCGATATCGCCCCCAGCATGATCTACGCCTATGCGGCCCTGCGTGAGGGCGTGCCCTACGCCAACGGCGCGCCCAACCTGACCACCGATATCCCGGCACTGCTGGAGCTATCCCGGGCCCAGGGCGCCCCCATCTGCGGTAAGGACTTCAAGACTGGGCAGACGCTCATGAAGACGATCCTGGCGCCAGGCCTGAAGGCGCGGCTGCTGGGCCTGTCGGGCTGGTTTTCCACCAACATCCTGGGCAACCGCGACGGCGAAGTGCTGGATGATCCGGAGTCGTTCAAGACCAAGGAAGAATCCAAGCTCTCGGTGTTGGAGCACATCCTGCAGCCGCAGGTGTATCCGCAGCTGTACAAGAACTTCTATCACAAGGTGCGGATCAACTATTATCCGCCGCGTGGCGACAACAAGGAAGGCTGGGACAATATTGATATCTTCGGGTGGCTGGGCTACCCGATGCAGATCAAGATTGATTTTCTCTGCCGGGATTCGATCCTCGCCGCGCCCATCGTGCTGGATTTGGTGCTGTTCCTGGATTTGGCCCGGCGCTGCGCGGCGCTGCGGGATAAGGGCATTCAGGAGTGGCTGTCGTTTTACTTCAAGTGCCCCATCACCCCGCCGGGACTGTACCCCGAGCATGACCTGTTCATTCAACTGATGAAGCTGAAGAACACGCTGCGCCACCTCCAGGGGGAGGAGATGATCACCCACCTGGGGCTGGAGTACTACGACTAGGGGGCATGTCGAAGTAGCCCCGCCGAGCCGCATGGGGCAAACCGCCTGCCTTGCCTGCCGCCGCCCTCCGCGGGGTTAGGCTCCGGCGTTGCGCGCCGTCAGCCTCCGGACGACGGAATCCGCACCGCGCACCCAAGCTTGGAACCGGGCCCGACCGCGCACGGCGCGGCCGGCACGCCAGCCAGAGGCATACGCCAGCGGGGCACCCCTAGAAGGCGTGCCGCAGAGCGAGCACGTCCAGCGACAAGCCGACGCGCAGCGAGCGGCCGAGGGCGGGGTAGCCAAATGCCTGCTCGGTGACCTCATTGAAGGCGTTGTCCACAGCGCCGTGCAGCGTCAGAGCGCGGTTGAGGCGGAGGTAGCCGGTGAGGTTGAACAGGTGAAAGGCTGGCGCCAGATCGTGGTTCGGTAGCAGCAGGGTGTTGCCATAGTTGGCATCGGAGAGGAACGTGCTGGCGTCGCGGCGGCTGGCGGCGACCAGCCCGCCCATCAGGCTCCAGCGGGGAACCGCGTAGCCGAACTGGAAGCTGCCGGAGTCCGGGGCGGCCTCAAAGGGACGGCCGCCGACCAGGGGAGCGAAGGCGCCAATCGGCACGCCGGGAAAGGCCGGGTTGAGGGACGGAAACAACGCATCAGTGGACAAGCTGGACAGCACCCGGGCGTCCAAATACGTATAGCTGACCCGGGACAAAAAGCCCAGCGCGCGCAGGCGGTAGTCCAATTCGAGGCCCTTGGCGCTCTCGTTGAGAGAGTTGAAGTCGGCGCCGAAGGGAGCGGGGGCCAGGGCCAGGCCACCCAGGCCGAGCAGCGCATAGGCAGTCGAGGGCACGAACTCAATCATGTTGTAGTAGCGGTTATCAAAGACGGTGGCGCTGAGGCGCATGTGCTCTCGCCACAGGAATTGATCCACCCCGGCGTCGAAATCGCGGCCCCGTTGCGGGCCGAGCGGACCGACGCCAATGGTCCGCGCTTCGGACGGGCCGCCCAGGGCGACGGCCAGCGCATAGAGCGAGGACTGCTCCTGGGAGAGCGTGGGATCCTTGAGGGCCGTTCCCGCGGAGACGCGGAGGCGGGTTTCGTCGAGCCACTTCCCGTGGCCGAGGCGCGGGAAAAAAGCGATGCTGGCCTGGGGGTTGGCGGTAGAGCCAAACGGCTGTTCACGGTCCACCGACACGCCGCCGGCGGCAAACAGGCGGTTCCATAGGCCACCGCGGACCTCCGCGTAGCCGCCACTATCGGTCAAGCGGAGCGAAGCGGGGGTGATGGCGCGCTGGTCGTCATAGCGATAGCCGCCGATGACTTCCCAGCCCGGAGCAACGTGCCAAATGCTCTGCCACTGCGCCCGTTGGCTGCGCGTGTCCGACGTGTAGTCCATCGGATACAGCCCGCCGTAATCCAAAATAGCCTGGCCGGTGACCGAGTAGCCGTTGGCGCCGGTGATGGTAACCGGCTGGCCGACATAATTTCCATTCACCAGCGTGCCCACCGGAGCGGGGTCAAAAAAGCCGTAATTGACCGCCGCCTGCCCGACCATCCAGTCATTTTCCCAATGCGGCGTAGTCCATTGATGCCAGGAGACGGTGTCGTAGGTTTCGCCTTCCTGGTCATAGGCGCCGTCGGCGATGCCGTAGAAGGCCACGGCGTTGGGGTTGCCGCCGGCGCTGCCCGCGTAATGGATGGTGAAGCGCAGGATGTTGTTGGCGTCGAGAGCCCAGCCGAAGTTGCCGCCATAGGTGCGGTCGAAGAAATGATCGTTCGGAATCTGGTTGTGGGTACCGAGATAACCGAACTCGGCGGCATAATCCCATGGACCGTAGCTGCCGGTGATGCTGTTGGAGCTTTGCTCGGTGGCGAAGGAGCCGTAGCTAACGTCGGTGCGGAGTTCCGGTTCGAGCTGCTCGGCGCCGCTAGCCGAATCGAGCGACACCACGCCGGAGATGGCGTCGGAGCCATAGACGACGCTGTCGGGGCCGCGCAGAATCTGGACCTGGCTGATGCCGGCGGGCAGCAGCGTGGCGTAGTCAAAGTAGCCGAGTTCGGCCCGCTGGATCGGCATGCCGTCCAGGAGGACGGTCGTAAACTGGTAGGTGCCGCCGCGAACGAAA
This sequence comes from Terriglobales bacterium, assembly GCA_050746205.1. Taxonomy (GTDB): domain Bacteria; phylum Acidobacteriota; class Terriglobia; order Terriglobales; family SCQP01; genus JAKAUF01. The sequence goes on from JBOGKW010000002.1 coordinate 51,036, forward strand.
AGCGAGGTCAGGCCGCCCACGGCGCCGTTGCGGACGATTTGCATGCCGGGCTGCTGGGCGATCAGCGCGGAGAGCACGAGCGGTTGCTGGCGGCGGATTTGGGCGGCGGTGATGGTGGAGACCGTGGCGCCAACTTGGGCGCCCGGTTCTGGCGCGCCCGTGGCGGTAACCACGACGGACTGCTCCACGGGGGATAAGGCAAGCGTGACGGCGTAGACGTAGGAAGCGCCAGAATGGAAGCGCAGAACGACACGCCGCGCGGCGAAACCCGGATGCTGGGCGCTTAGCCCGTAGGTGCCGGGAGGAATGGCGGCGAAGCGGTAGCTTCCGCCCGGGCCGCTTTTAGCGTGCAGCACCGTTTCGCGGTGAGCGCTGACCAGCTCCAGCTTGGCGCCGGCGACGGGACGACCCAACGCGTCGCGCACCGTTCCTGAGAGCGCGCTCGGGCGGGCGGCCGCGGGCGCGGGCCGGGAAGCCCCAGCGGCGGCACTCACCAGGACCAGGGAAAGGAAAGCAGCGACGGGGAAAAGAACACCCCGGCGCCGGCGGACCCGCCAAGACAGGCCACGAAATTGCATTGCACGCTCCTTGCGGGCCCACGCCCGCGAAACGCAACCGATAATCACCTGGGGCAGGTCTCCTGGCTCGCGGGTCAAGGCCCGATCCTCGCCTTCCCCGGCGAACGGCGCCGAGTGGCATGCGGAGGACAAGCTCACCGCTTACAGTGGCGGGGCCGCGCGGGATTCACACCCGGCTTCCCTTTTCAGTCCCTTGCGGGACCACCCCAAGCACTCAAACAAACAGGAGTGAGTGTAGCACGCCGGGTCGCTGACGGCGTGGCGGATCGGATGTCAAGCCGGCGATGAGTAGTTCAGGCGCTCCCCGGTTTACCCGAGGAACTCCGGCGGCAGGTGAGGCGTAAAGTGAGAGGCGAGAGGATTCGGTCCATTAATGGTGAAGAGCCAAGACATCCTGCGCGCCTGGGGGCGCATTTTGCGCGGCGACCAGCCCGCGCTCTCGATCGAGGTCACCAAGGAGTGCCCCTTGCGGTGCCCGGGCTGCTATGCCTTCGACGCAGGCCATCTGGGCGGGGGCACGGTCCTGCGAGAGCTGCACGACCGCCGGGGCGACGAGTTGGTGGCTGGGGTTTTGGAGATCGTGGACCGCCTGCGGCCGCTGCATCTGTCCCTGGTCGGCGGCGATCCGCTGGTCCGTTACCGCGAGCTGGAGCGATTGTTGCCCCAGTTGGTGGCGCGAGGCGTGTTCGTGCAGGTCGTGACCAGCGCCTTCAGGCCTATCCCGGCCGCCTGGGCGGCGATGCCGAAGGTGGAGGTGGTGGTGTCCGTGGACGGGCTGCAGCCGGAGCATGACGCGCGCCGCGCACCCGCCACCTACAGTCGGATTTTGCGTCACATACATGGCCAACACGCCGTCGTGCATTGCACCATCACCGGGCAGATGACCACGCGCGCGGACTACCTGGAGTCCTTTGTCCGCTTTTGGTCCGGCAATGCCGACGTGAAGAAAATTTGGATGAGCATCTTCACGCCGCAGCTGGGCGCCGCTGCGCCGGAGATTCCCACGCCCGAGCAGCGCGCCTGGATTATCGGCGAACTGCACCGGCTGCGGCTGGCCTATCCCCGCCTGGACATGCGCCACGGTTTGATCGAGGAGTTTCGCCATCCTCCCGCCTCGCCGCAAGAATGCATCTTCGCCCAAGTCACGCGCACGATTTCGGCGGATCTGACCACACCCATTACGCCGTGCCAATTCGGTGGGCAACCGGACTGCGCCCGCTGCGGCTGCATCGCCTCGATGGGGCTAGCCGCGGTGGGCCATCACCATCTGCCGGGCGGCATTCCCGTGGGCGGGCTGTTCCGCCTCTCCGCGGCGATCGGCCGCCGGCGGCGAGCCGGTGGCACGGCTCAGGCCTGATCGCTCCTGGCTCCCCGCCGCGGTCGCGGCAGGCAGCCGATTACTGCGCGGCGACGGGTTCGGCGCGGGCCAGCTCGGCCTCCGCCGGCCGCTGGTAATCGCAGCCGTCCTTGGGGCATGCCAGCACGGGCCCGGCCTTTAGGGCCTTATAGACCAGGTAGGGGTTGCCGCACTGCGGGCAGGCTTCCGGGATGGGCTTTTGCCAGATGCTGAATTTGCATTCCGGGTAACGGCTGCAGCTATAGAAGACCTTGCCCCGGCGCGAACGCTTTTCCGCCAAGTCGCCGACCTTGCATTCCGGGCATTTGACCCCGACCAGGTTCTGCTTGATGTATTTGCAGTCGGGATAGCCGCTACAGGCGGTGAACTCGCCGTAGCGGCCGGTCTTCATCACCAGATTCTTGCCGCATTGGGGGCAGGGTTCCTCCAGCGACACGTCAGGCTTCTTCTGCGCGCCATCCAGGCGGCGGGTAGTTTTGCAGTCGGGATAGCCGGTGCAGGCCATGAACTGGCCGAAGCGGCCGCGCTTGAGAGCCATGGGGCGGCCGCAGTTTTCGCAGTACTCCTCGTTGCCCTCGGTGGAGATTTCCGCATTCTCCAGGTCCGGCAGGTCCACGGCCAATTCGCGCGTGTTGGTGCAGTCGGGATAGCCGCTGCAGGCCAAAAAGGAGCCGTGCTTGCCCCAGCGCACCACCATCGGCTTGCCGCATTTGTCACAGCTCAACTCGGTGGGCCGCTCCATGCGCTTGATGTTGGCCATGTGTTTTTCGGCGTAGGAGAGGTTGCGGGAGAATTTCTTGTAGAAGTCCCGCATGGCGTCGGTCCACTTCTCCCGGCCCTCGCCGATCTCGTCCAGCTCCTCCTCCAGCCGGGCGGTGTATTGCAGATCGAAGATGTCCTGAAAGTTTTCGATCAGCAGGTCGTTGACCACCATGCCCAGCTCGGAGGGCACGAACTTGCCGCCGGTCTTGGTGACATAACCGCGGTCCTGGATGGTGCTGAGGATGGCGGCGTAGGTGGAGGGGCGGCCGATGCCCTTCTCCTCCAATTCCTTGACCAGGGAGGCCTCTGTATAGCGCGGCGGCGGCTCGGTGAAGTGCTGCTCCGGCTTGAGCGACAGCAGCTTCAGCGTCTGGCCGGCCGCCAGCTTGGGCAGCTTATGCTTGAGTTCCTCGTCCTCGGCCTCGGGCTTGTCCTTGCTCTCCTCATAGATCCTGAGGAAACCGTCGAATTTGAGCACCGAGCCGCTGGCGCGGAGCTGGTATTGGCGGCCGTCCTGAGCCTGGGCGCGCACTTCGACGCCGGTCTGGTCGAATAGCGCCGGAGTCATTTGCGACGCCATGAAGCGCTGCCAGATCAGCTTGTAGATTTTGAATTCGTCCTCGCCCAAATAGCGGCGGATGGATTCCGGATCGCGGGCGGGCGAGGTGGGGCGAATGGCCTCGTGCGCGTCCTGCGCCCCTTTCTTGCTGGGAAAGGCGTTGGGCTGGGCGGGCAGGTAGCCGGCGCCGAACTGGGTTTGGATATACTCGCGCCCCTCGCGCACCGCATCGGCGGAGACGCGGGTGGAGTCGGTGCGCATATAGGTGATCAGGCCAACCAGGCCCTCGCCGCCCAGCTCGACGCCCTCGTAGAGCCGCTGCGCCAGGCCCATGGTCCGTTTGACGCTAAACCGCAGCTTGCGGCCGGCGTCCTGCTGCAGCTTGCTGGTAATGAACGGCGCCAGGGGGTTGCGGCGCCGCTCCTTGGTCTCGACCGCATGCACCCGAAAACTGGCGCTCTCCAGCGCCGCGCGCAGCGACTCGGCCTGCTCGCCGTTGGCGATGGCCAACTCTTCCTTGGGGACGGTCCCGTCGGCGGCCAGTTGGCGGCTGAGGCGGGCGTCGAAATACGGCGCTTTGCCGGTCGAGAGGTGAGCGTCGACGGTCCAGTACTCTTGCTTTTGGAAGGCGCGGACCTCCCGCTCGCGCTCGACCACCAAACGCAAGGCCACGGTCTGCACGCGGCCGGCGGAGATGCCGCGGCGCACGCGGTCCCATAGCAGGGGAGAGATCTGATAGCCGACCAATCGGTCCAGCACGCGCCGGGCCTGCTGAGCGTCCACCAGGTTCTGGTCAATGTCGGTGGGCCGGGCGAAGCCCTCCTGGACGCCGCGTTTGGTGATCTCGTTGAAGGTGACGCGGTGAATGGGCTTGCCGCCGCCCTTGAACTCCTCGGCGAGATGGTAGCAAATGGCCTCGCCTTCTCGGTCGGGATCGGCTGCCAGGTAAATGGCCTTGGCGCGCTGGGCAGATTTCTTCAGTTGCGCCAGCACCTTTTCCTTGCCGGGGATGACGGTGTAGGTGGGCTCGAAGTTGTTGTCCAGGTCCACGCCCAGATCGCGCTTGGGCAGATCTTTCACGTGCCCCAGCGAGGCAAGAACTTCGTAGTCGGGCCCCAAGTACTTGGTAATGGTCTTCGCCTTGGCGGGCGATTCGACGATGACGATGGATTTGGGCATGCTGATAGCTGATTCTCACCCCGTGTGGCGCGAGACGCCGAGGTGGCGCCCGGCCTAGCCCCCGAACCGCAGACTACCACGAACGCGGGAAACGGCGCGGCGACGTGCTCGAAGGGCCGGCTTAGGCCACTCGCGTGTAGTTTTTGCCCGGATATTGCCGAACCTTGCCCGCCAACTCCAATTCCAACAAGGCCGCAAGGAGCTCCGGCGTGGTCATCTTGCCTTCCAAAACTCCGCCCAATTCATCCACTTGGCGGGTTTCGCCCACCTGGAGAGCGGCCAGCACCTGACGGTGCGCCGCCGGCGCCCGCTCGTTGGATGCATCGGCCAGCGACTGGGTCGCGGGCGGCGGGGTCAGTCGGGCGCGGACATCGGAGCCGAGTTCATCCACGATATCGGTGACCTCGGTGACCAGCTTGGCGCCTTGCTTGATGAGATCATTGGGCAGCCAAGCCTGCGGGCTGGTGGCCAGCCCTGGAACGGCGAAGACGTCGCGGTTTTGGTTGAGGGCCTGGCGGGCGGTGATGCGGCTGCCGCTGTATTCGCCACCCTCGACCACCACCACCCCCAGGCCCAGGCCGCTGATCACGCGATTCCGGATCGGAAAGTTCTGCGCCGCAGGATAGGTGCCGAGGGGGAATTCCGAGATCAAGGCGCCGCCGTTGGCGAGCAGCTTCTCGGCGAGCTTTTGATGGTCGCGGGGATAAATGATGTCCGCGCCAGTACCCAGCACGCCCACGCTGACGCCGCCGGCTTCCGCGCAAGCCTTTTGCGCGGTGCTGTCAATGCCGCGCGCCAACCCGCTAATGACGGACAAGCCCCAATTGGCCAAGCCCTGGCCAATGCGCTCGGCCATCAAACGGCCGTAGGTGGTGGGATGGCGGGTGCCGACCACCGCTAAGCCTTCCTTTTCCAGCGCCGCGGCAGCGCCGCGCAAATAAAGCAGAATGGGCGGCGTATAGACCTCGCGCAAGCGGCGGGGGTAACGCGGATCGTGCATCGTCACAATCTCGATGCCCTGATCCCGGGCTTGCTGTAACTCGGCGAAACCGGCCTCCAGCGCCTGGCCGTGGAAGATGAACTGCGCGGCGACGGCGGCGATTTGGCAGCCCTCCAGACTGGTCAGGGAGGCATGGTGCACCGCCAGCGCGGTTTTGTACTGGCCGAGCAGGTTCAGTTGACCGCGCACCCCCAACTCCGGCGTGCGCAGCAGGCCCAACCAAGCGGCAAGATGCTCGGCGTCGTCGGGGATGGGGCGTGGCGCCGACTCTGGCGCAGGGCTAGGCGAGCTCATAGGCGGCAATGCAGGAACCGTCGGCCAGCGTAGGCGGCGCGGCGAGCGGCGTCAATTCCCCAGTTTGGGTGGATCAGCCGGACATGGCCGCTGATGGCCGCTGAAACTCGCCCGATTCCGCGCGGCGGGGCAACCCTCCTGCCGGCCCCACGGCCCTGTCGGGCAAATGTCCGTTCGGACAGGCTCGCGAAAATCGCTCTCTGTCCCCGCAACCGACACTCCAGGCGGCTGGACATTCTTGCGTTTGGCCAGCTGGAGCGCTCGCCGTTGTGGCCCCACGTTTCGGCAATCGATGCTTACGGCTGGAGCCAACTGGTGGAGGTGGCGGGGGTATCTTGGCAGCCGATGGTACCGGCGCGGCCGGTGGCGATCTGGGCACAGGCCAGGTCATGGGCGGCGGTCAGGGCCAACTGGCGGGTTTGGCCGCTGCCCACTTGGCAGGAGGAGGCGCCGTGATAGGTGACGCAGACGCGCACGCGGTAGCGGTGGGTGAAAAAGCTGGAATAGACGATATAGACGAGCGCGATGGCAATTAGGCTGGTGATCACCAGGCGCACGGCCATGGGCGACCCTGCTTTGGCGGCGGCCATTACCAGCCCTGGCGTTGGCGGAGCCCGAGGATATGGCCGGTGTGGTGCCGGCCGTGCCAGGCGTAGAGGGCTAGGTTCTCATCGAGCGTCATCCGCCCGCGCTCAGGATGGCGGAAGGCGCGCTGGAACTGCTGGGGCTCCAGCGCGCGCAGCAGCCACGCCCAGCGACGGTGCAGGCCATCGAGCAAAACCAGCGAGATCTGGGCCGGTGCGGACCGCGCATCGGCCAGCTCCGCCCAGGCGGATTCCTTGTAGGCGAAGATCGCCGGCTCATCTTCGGTCAGCGCCAGGCGAAAGCGGGCGTGGGCCATGGAGTGGCTGTCGAAAAGATGGTGAACGACCTGCTGCGCCGTCCAACCGCCGTCGCGGTAAGGCGTATTGAGTTGGGCTGCGCTTAGGCCGCTGAGGGCGGGGCGCAACTGCTCGGGCAGGCGCTCGATTTGGCCAATGGCGGCTTCGCGTTCGGCGGGACCGAAGGCGGCGGGTGGCTGAAAGCGGCCGATGGGATAGCGTTTAGGGTCAACGGCGGGTTCAGTCGAGGTCATGCCTTTAGCATAGCGGCAGCGGAGCCGCGCCGGGCCGCGCACCACCGGTGGGGTAAGGGGTAAGATGGCGGCACGCATGGCGGACCAGATCGTCATCATCGGCGGGGTGGCGGCGGGGATGAGCGCCGCCAGCCGGGCGCGGCGGATCGCCCCCGAGGCGCGCATCGTGGTGCTGGAGCGGGGCCCCGCCGCCGCCTATGGCGCTTGTGGATTACCGGCGTTCTTGGCCGGACAAGTGGCCACGCTGGAGGCGCTGCGCGCGCATCCGGAGGACTATTTTCGCCAACATCGGCGGCTCGAGGTGCGGATCGGATGCGAGGCCGTCGAGATCCAGCCGGCGCGGCGGCGGGTGCGGCTGCGGGACGACGAGGGGCGGGAAGAATGGATCGCCTTTGACCGGCTGGTGATCGCCACCGGCGCCACGGCGCCGGGCCTGCGCGGGGGCGACCATCCGCTGCTGTTCCGAGCCAACACCTGGGCGCAGGCAGCGCGGCTGGCGGCGCACCTGCAAGCCGGCGGGGCTAGCCGGGCGGCGGTGATCGGCGGCGGTTATATCGGCCTGGAGGTCGCCGAGGCTTTAGCGTACCGGGGCCTGGCCGTGCAAATCCTACAGGCTGGGCCGACGGTGTTGCCTAGCTTCGACACCGACATGGCGGAATTGGTGGCCCAGGCGGCGCGGCGCGCCTGCCCCGGCCACGGGCCCGTGGAGTTGGCGGTGATGACGCGAGTCGAGAAGGTCCTTTTCCCGGCCCGCGGTATCGGGCTGGCTACCCACGGCGGGGAGATCCAGGCCGATTTCGCCGTGGATGCGACCGGGTTGGTCCCCAACGTCACGCTAGCCGCTGCGGCCGGCATCGCGCAGGGGCCGACCGGCGCCATCGCCGTGGATGAACGGCAACAAACGAGCCTGCCCGGCGTCTTTGCCGCCGGCGACTGCGCCGAGAGCCGGCAGATCATCACCGGCGCGCCGGCGTGGATACCACTTGGGGCGGTAGCCAACCAGCAGGGGCGGGTGGCGGGGCAAAACGCCGCGGGCGGCCCAGTGGCGCGCTACCCCGGGGTGCTGGGATCGCTGGTGTTGCGCGCGTTTGGGCGGGAAGCGGGGAGGACGGGGCTAGGGCTAGCGCAGGCGGCGCGGGCTGGCTTCGAGGCCGCGGCGGAGCGCATCGAGGCCAATACCCTCGCCGGCTACCGCGGCGAACAGCGGATCGCGCTGAAATGGATCTACGACCGGCGCAGCGGACGTGGGCTGGGCGCGCAGATGGTGGGGCCGCCGGGGACGGTTCTGGCGCGGCTGCACACGGCGGCCGCGGCGCTTACCGCCGGCCTGAAGCTGGACCAGATCGAGAGCCTCGACCTGGCTTATGCCCCCGATGTGGCCCCGCTTTATGACCCGCTGCAAATCGCCGCCCATCGCGCCCGGCGTTAGGCCCGCGGCGTCTCCCATCGGCCGGGGACGAGCGGGGATGCGGCCCGAGACCGCCATTCCGGCGCGGCGGCTCAGCCGCTCGATTCTGGACGGCCCCGCCGCTCCGCCCCAAGGCGCGCCGCTCCCCCCCAGTGCGTCCCGTGGCGCGCTGGGGACCCCGGCGCTGCGGCTTGGGGGCCCCAGAGTTGGCGGGGCCTGCGGCTCGGCTTCGACGGTCGCCAGCGGGCGTCCGCTGGCGCTCAGGGCGCCTCCAGGTTGCCGCGACGGGCCGGCGAGACGCGTGCCTTGCCCGGCCGCCGCTGGCGGGCGGGCGAAGGGCCTGCCCCGGGCGGCCGGGGCTCAAGGCCCGCCGCAACGATTGCAGCTCGGGAGGGGTGAGGAGGCGGATTTGGCCCGGCTTCAGGCCGGCCGCCACTAAGGGCCCAATGGCCACGCGCCGCAGCTTCTCCACGCGGTGGCCGATCACCTGCATCATGCGGCGGATTTGGTTGGGGCGGCCCTCGGTTAGCACGACCTCCAGCCACGGATTTGGGTCGCCGGGCGGGCCCGGCCGCCAGCGCACCTGGGCCGGCGCGCTGCGTACGGCAGGAGCGGAGCGCAACGCGGGCAGGTACAGGCCGCGGCGCATTTTGGTGAGTTGCTCTTCGCTGGGCCGACCGCTGACCTTGACCCAATAGGTCTTGGGCAAAGCGGAGCTCGCGCGCAAGACGCGGTAGGCCAGATCGCCGTCATTGGTGATCAACAGCAGGCCCTCGGAAGCGAAATCCAGTCGGCCGACCGGAAAGACCCGTTCGCCGCTGGACCCGCGGCGGCGGGGCAGAAACTCGGCCACGGTCGGCCGGCGTTCGGGGTCGCTGAGGGTCGAGACCACACCCCTCGGCTTATAAAGAAGATAGTGGCGGAGCGGGGCGGGGGACGGCAGCGGCTGGCCGTTCACCACGATGCGATCCCGCCGGGGATCGGCTTGGTCACCGAGCGTGGTCAGAACCTTGCCGTTGACCTGCACCCGGCCGGCGGTGATCAGCTCCTCCGCCTTGCGGCGCGACGCGATGCCGGCCCGCGCCAAAATCTTTTGCAAACGCTCTTCCATGATCACGGCGACCGGCGGCGGCGCCGTTATTCGGGCTCCGCCGGGGGCGCGGCGGCGGGATTGGGCTCGGCGTCGGCCGCATCTTCCTCCGGCACCACCGCGATGCCCTCCAGTCCGGCTTTGGCCATCTCCTCGAACTCTTGCAGCGTCGGCAGCTCATGGAGGCCGCCGAGACCGAAGCGCAAGAGGAACTCTGGGGTGGTCTTATACAGGATGGGCTTGCCAATGACTTCCTTGCGGCCGGAGGTGGTGATCAGCTTGCGCTCCAGCAGGGTATTCAGCACGCCGGCGGGATCCACGCCGCGAATATCCTTGATCTCCGGGGCGGTAACCGGCTGGCGGTAGGCGACCACCGCCAGCGTCTCCAGCGCCGCCAACGATAGGCGGATGGGGGGCTGGAGGGACTGGATGAAGCGGCGCAGGACCTCATGGTGCTGCGGTTTGGTTGCCATGCGGTAGCCGCCGGCCACGCTGCGGATCTCAATGCCGCGACCATCGCCCGCATAGTGGGCAAGCAGGCGCGC
>JBOGKW010000003.1:0-58411 GCA_050746205.1 Terriglobales bacterium
AGGGCAACTGCGCCAGCCGCTCGAGCACCAGGTTTTCGGCCAGATGGCGCGACGCCGGCGCGCCCGAAGCCGAGACCGCCAAACGCGCGAGGTCCGCCCCCTGTAGCTCTCTGACGAGCTGCAAGCCCAGCGTTGGGGGCGTGCGGGGGTGAAAAGCAAGGGCCCGCCGCACCCGATAGCTGCGCTTCCATTTTTCACCCCGCGCGATCTGCTCCAGCAATGCGACCGGCACCTCCGTGCGCCCTAGCATCAGAAGCACATGGCCTTCGGTGAGGGCGGGGTTCTCCAGCAAGGCCAGCAGGATCGCCTCGCTCTCCCCATGCAGCAGCGCGGGCAGCGCCTCCGCCGGCGCCCGCCGGGCGTCATCGCCATCCAGCGGGCTCATGCCAACGGCACCGTCCGCCGGGTGCGACGCAACGGCTCCTCGCCCGCGAAGCGGGCTCGCCCGCCGAGTTCCCGCTCGATCAGAGTCGAGCGATTGTATTCGGTATCCGCCGCAAACCTGCGCAGGCCGCCGGCCAGCGCGTTGCCGCTAAGCCAGACGGTCGGCGCGGATCGTGGATCAGTCAGCCGAAACGGAGAAGAGGGCATCGCTCCCAGCCATTGCGGTAGGAGTCATCTGCCCGGGGGCGGTTTAGGGTGAACTCCAACACCCCGTAGCGGTATCGTAGCCCAATTTGCGCCATAATGACCTCAAGCCGAACGGTGAAGGAGTTCACCCCGGAAAACCGCCCTCTCCGCGCCATCGTGCCGGGATGGCTGATGACTCCTGACGGAGCGGTGCCGCCGCGCGACTGCGGCAATTGCCATGCTCCCGAGCGAGGGCGGTATGACGACTGTCATTACTTTCCGAGCTGCACGGCAACTTCGATGCCTGCCCGCCCTCCAGGACCTGGGGGATGGGATCCGGGCTCTGGGCACGCCGTTCGTCCGTGCCTTCCGCCGCCAGAGCATGGTCCAACCTGGCAGTCTCGGGCAGCCCAACATTGATGCGCCGGAGGCAAAATATGGCCGTTGAAATCGCCGGCGCCCCCGCAGCCGCTCACGATCTGGCCGCCTATGCCGCCGCCAAGGGACAGCTGGCGCAAGCCGTTCAGCTCTTGCTCCATGCCGCGAAGGATGGCACGCCGCGCGATTACGGTGAACGCTGCCGCTCCCTGCTGGCCCGCTTGGCGGAAGACCGGTTCTATCTCGCGGTCGTGGGTCACTTTAACCAAGGCAAGACCACGCTCATGAACGCCCTGATCGGCATGGATCGTCTGCCGACCGGCCTTGTGCCTGTCACATCGGCTCTGACCTGCGTGCGTTACGGCAGCCACGAGCGATTGGTCGTCCACTTTCAAGGCCGCCGCCTCATCCATGAAGGCACGCTGGCGGAACTCGCCGATTACGTCAGCCAGGAGGGCAATCCGGGCAACTGCAAGGAAGTCCAATTGGCGGAGGTCGAACTCCCCGCGCAATTCCTCCGTCGCGGATTCGCGCTGGTGGATACACCCGGCCTGGGCTCCGCTTTCCAGGAGAACGGCGCTACGACCGAAGGATTTCTACCCGAGGCCGATGCCCTCATTCTGGTCACGAGCGTCGAGAACCCGCTCGCCGCCGATGAGCTGGAGCTGCTCGACCGGGCGGCGCCCGCGCGGCGGCGGACCTTCATCGCCCTGAACAAGATTGATCTGGCCAGTGAATTCGAGCGGGGTCGGGCGGAAGCCTTTCTCGCCGATCGCCTCCGCGCCCGCGGCGTGGTGCGGGTCTATCCGCTCAGCGCGCGGCGCGCTCTCGAAGCCCGCTTGCGCGGCGACGAAAGCGCACTGGCCGCGAGCGGATTGTTGTCACTTGAGGCCGCCATCGTCGAGGACCTCGCCCGGGAACGCGCCAACGAGTTCATTCGACTTGGATGCGATCGCATTCTTGATCTCCTGGATGCGCTTGGCTCCATGCCAGCGGCGGACTTACGCTCGCGGTTGGTCACCCTGCGCGAGAACTGGCGCCTTCAGCGCGTCCCCTCGGTCGCCCAACTGCCAACCGATGCCGTGCTCTCGCCGCTGGCCGCATGTCCCGCCTGCCAAGCGGGGGTGCGCCGGGTATTCGAGTTCCTGAGCCGGTATCAACATGATCTCAGCACGAACGCCGAACTGCAGGCGCGGCATGCGGCCTGCGGCGGGTTTTGCTCCCGTCATGGTTGGAAATATGAACCGCTGGCCTCGCCTGTCGGCGTATGCAGCGCCTATCCCGCCCTCCTCCGCCGCCGCGCCGCGGACCTGGGTGCGGAAGCGGAGTCCCTGGATGCCCCCGGCGCCGGCGCCCCGAAATGGCTGCAACTCGATTGCCCGGCGTGCCCAGAGGAATCCGAGGCGGAAAGCCGATGCTTGCAGGGCTTGGCGGCGCAAGCGGCCACGGAACCGCGCCGGGTTCCGGTGCTTTGTCTCCCCCATTTCGCGGCGCTGCTCGCACTCCTGCCCCCGAGCCTCCCGGCCCGGACCGAACTCCGGAGGCGGCAAGCCGCGGCCCTGGAGAGAGTGGCGGAAAATATGGAACAGCATGCGCTCAAGCACGGCGCCTTGCGTCGCGGGCTGATGGTCGAAGAAGAACTCGAGGCTCATCGGCAGGGCTTGTGGCTGCTCGGGGGTGACCGGCGGCGGGCCGGATAAAACGCATGGCGGAAGAAGCCATTGAGATCGCCTCCCAAGAGCTCGCCACCGCCGCTGCGGGGGAAGCGTGAGCGTTTCCAGTAGCTCGAACCGCCCAACCGGCCGTTCGGCGACGGTCGCCGTTCCCGACAGAACAGTGGTCGATTCGCGTGCCTACCGGTTCCCTTTTCTTCTTCGCAACGTTGCTGAGATCCCTGCCGATTTCGCATCGCTGGATATGCCTGCCGCGTGGCGCTCGGCACTGTTCTTGCCGGGAGGGTCGGCGGGTGAAACGGCGCACGCGAGCACGCCGCCGCGCCTCTTCTTCCTGGCTTCGCGCGGATTGTCGGTTTTTGCGCAGCCCGCCTTCAGCCTGCCAGCCGAATCCTGGGCGGCCAACGAGATCGAGGCTTGGGAGGTAGGCCGCTTCCTTCTCCGCGGCTGGATCACGCTCCACTTAAGCCGGACCCAGCGCACGTGGGACTACAATCGCCGCTCTTCTCCCCCGGTGGAGCAGTTCTTGCGGGAGCTTGCGCTCACGCGGCTGCCCGCCGGCAGAATCGCGCCAAATCCGGAGCGCAGTTGGGGCGATCCCGCGCCCCGCAAGCTCACTGCAGCGGGACAAGACGCTCTGCTTCCCGGCGAGCACGTCCTGCTCCGCCTTGGCTTGCCTGCGGGCCGGCGATCCCGCCGGCGCGGGGCAATTGGAATCGAGGCCATGTCCGATGTACTTTGTCTGTCGGGCCGCAGGCTCCTCTGGCTTACCGATCGCCAACGGGGCCAGAGTGATCCCTACGGTGTACTCGAGATCTCCGTTCCCCTGTCTTCCATCGCTGCGTTGAGGGTCCGCGAGACGGAGGCGCCGGTTCTCGAAGTCAGCACCCGGACCGCTGTTTGGAGCGCCCCTCTCGCATGCGTTTCCGTCGCCCCTGCCCGGGCGTTTGTCGCCGCGGCGATGGCGATGTTGCAATCGTTGCCCAGCGCCCAGCCGAGCCGGAGGCAAGCGTGAGCGACGCGATATTTGGCCGGAAGGGGGAGCCCGGCGAGCTTGCCCAACGGCCAGCAGCGCGACGATCTTTCGTATTCTGGGCTCCGGCCGGCGCCGGTAAAATGTTGTTGCTGCCTAGCTCGCCGCTTGACCACCTTATGGAGCGCCGCCGCCTGCGAGCCGGCAACCTGGCGGCTCAGCCGCCCTATTCTGGACGCTCCCGCTGGTCGCTGCCGCTGCGCTCCGTCGGCCGGCAACGGACGCCCGCTGGGGCTCGGGGCCTCTCCCAGTTGCCGCGAGCGGAGTTCCGGGAGCGTGCTCGGCGCGCCAGTAACGGCAATCCGCAAATGCTGCCGGGCGTGGTGAAGATGGCCGGCGAATCCCGCAATCGCCGCGGCGACGTTATGCTTGGGCCCTTCTGCGTTGACCTCCGCCCTGGGCCTGCCGCGGCCAACGCCGTTCGACACCTGCCCACCGCCAGCGTGCGACGGCCATGAGCTCGGACTCGGTCGGTATCTTCGGATCTGGAGCCGCGAACCCAGCTGCGGTGGGAGAGCTTGTGCTCGCCCACCTTGCCGAGATCGCCACCGAGGTCGGCGAAACGGGGATTGCATCGGCCGTGCATGGCCTGAGCGAGCGTCTCTCCGAGGGCCGCTTTTACGTCGCCTGCATCGGCCAGTTCAAGCGGGGCAAATCAACACTGATCAATGCCCTGGTCGGCGAGGAAGTGCTTCCCGCGGGCGCCATCCCGGTCACCTCCGCGCCCACCATCATCCGGCATGGACCCCGTGGCGCACGCATCCAGCGCCAAGGGGCCTGGACCACCATCCCCGTGGAGTCCATTGCCGACTATGTCTCCGAGGACCGAAACCCCAGCAATGCCAAGCGGGTGACCGGCGCCGAAATCTTCCTCCCCAGTCCGATTCTTGCCAATGGACTGTGCCTAGTGGATACGCCAGGCCTGGGCTCGGTGCACGCCGCCAATACCGCCGCCACTCACGAACTTGTGCCCCACATTGACGCCGCCCTAGTCGTGCTCGGCGCCGATCCGCCCCTAGCGGGAGAGGAGCTGAAGCTGCTGGAAGCGGTCGCGCACGAGGTCCCGGCGTTGCTCTTCGTCCTAAACAAGGCCGACCGTACGAGCGCGGCGGATCGCGCCGCCGCGGCCAGTTTCACGCGCCGCGTCGTCCAGGCCCGCCTGGGACGGGGACCGCACGCCATGTTTGAGGTTAGCGCCTTGCAACAGCTCGAAGGCCGGGGAGAGGAGCGGGACTGGCTCCAGCTCGTTGCGGCCCTCGGGCAATTGGCGCGGGATTCCAAGCGATCCCTGCTGCGCGCCGCGTCGGGACGCGGCTCCCGGCGTGCGGCCCAACAGTTATTGGCCGCTGTTCACGAGCAGCAGGCAGCCTTGGGAAGTCCGCTGGCGGTCTCCGAGGCCCGGCTGAAGGCGTTGCAACAAACCCTCGGCGAGGCGGCGCGCACGCTCCGCGACCTGGGCGTTTTGCTCCTTGCCGAGCAGCGACGCCTCACCGCCACTTTTGCCGACCGCCGCAACGCCTTCCTCCATGACGAATGCTCGGTCGCGCGGCGGGAGCTGTTGTCACGCCTGGCGAAGATGCGCAAGTATCGGCACGGCCCGCGTTACCGCCGCGCCCTGATGCATGCTGCCCAGGAAGTTGCTAGGGTCCGCCTGCTGCCGTGGTTGCAAGCAGAGGCCGCACATGCGGATGCGGTGTTTCGGGAAATGGCGCGCCGTTTCGCCGCCATGGGCAATGAGTTCCTGCATCGGCTCGCCGCCTCGGGCGTGGCCGGTCTTGAGGACCTGCCCGAAGATCTTGAGGACCCACAGGGGTTGCTCGCCTCATCGCATTTCCAGTTTCACCTCATCGAGCGCGTTGCGGCGCCGGCCTCGCCCTTGTTGTTCCTCGCCGATTTCATTTCGCTCGCCCTGGGGCAACGGGGGCCAATCCTCCGGGCGGCCGAGGCCTTCTTGGATCAGCTGCTTGAAGTCAACAGCGCGCGCGTTCAAGCCGACGTCGCCGAACGCACGGTGGAAAGCCGAAAGCGATTGGAGGCGCTCGTCGAGCAGCGGCTTCGCAACGCGGCCGCCTTGGCGGATCGCGCCTTCGCCCGCGCGCGCCAGGCGCAAGCCGAGGGCCGCGCCGCGGTGGCGGCCACTCTCGCCAGGCTCGCCGACATTGAACAAGAATTGCTGCCTCATTGCCCACCGTAGGCTCAGTGGCGCCGGCCAACGGTTCCGGAATGGCCCGCGCGACCGCCTGCTGGGCCACCGCCGGCGCTAGCGTCGTACGCGATGGCCGTAGCGTGGCACAATTGGAAATGCGCCGCGCCCGAGAGGCGCCCCACCCGCATTGGCCAGGTAGCTCAGTCGGTAGAGCAGCGGACTGAAAATCCAAAATCGGCCGTTTCGCACCGCTCCGCATTTGTTCGCATAATTCCGCATTTCGCTAGTGTTTACAAGCCTTTTCTGAGTTTTCGGCTTCGCAGCGCCGCGCACCACACCGCGCCCAGATTCATTCCCAACAGCCACCAGAACAGCCACCAAAAGAAAAGCGAAACCGATGTCGTGACGGCTCGTTTTCGGGGAGCAAGAAAAAGCCTGCCGTCCGTGGCGCCTTTTCTGCGCAAGCAGCAGGCTGGGTCTGTCGCCTAACCTTTCTTGTGGATCGTTGCGTCAACAAGCCAATGCTGCTAGGCTGTCGGATTGTCCGACCGTATGTGCTCCGGGACGCCGCGCTGCACCATCACCTCCGCCAGCGCTTCGATCGCCTCGTATCGGCTCAGCCTGCGGGCCACCCGGATCGCCAGGCACTCCCGCGTGTACTCGTTGATCAGCGTCAGCATCCGCAGCGTCCGCCCGTCGTGGGTCTGCCCACTGACGAAGTCGTGGCTCCAGACGTGATTGCGCCGCTCCGCTCGCAGCCGCACGCACGACCCGTCATTCCGCCACAGCCGCGCCCGCGGCCGCTGCCGTTTCGGCACTTTGAGACCCTCCCGCCGCCAGATCCGCTGGACCCGATCCTTGCCCACCGCCCAGCCCGGCTCTTGCAGCTTCCAGGTGATGCGCCGGTAGCCGTAACGCCCGTACCCACTGGCCAGTTCGATGATGTCCTCCGTCAGCCTTTCCTCGTCTTCCTTTCGCAACCCGTTGTAGCGTTGTGTTCCTCGTCCCTGCCCCAGCAGCCGGCAGGCGCACCGCTCCTATACTCCATGGTTGTCGCAGGCACGCCTGACCGCGCTACGTCGCCGCTCGGGGCTTACCCGTTTCCCTCGGCCACGTCCTTCAAGATTTGCTTGTCCAGCGCCAGCTCCGCCACCAGCCGCTTCAGCTTGCAGTCTTCCTTTTCCAGCTCCTTGAGCTGCCTAGCCTCGTCCAGCTGCAGCCCGCCGTACTCCTTGCGCCACCGGTAGTAGGTCGCTACCGTGATCTCGCCTTCCTTGCAGGCCTGCGCCGTGCTCTTCCCATTGCCAATCGCCACTTCAATCTGCCGCAACAACGGCACCACCTGCTCCGGCTTGTATCTCTTCATCGGCATACCCGCTCTCCTCCGTCTTCGATCCTCTCTCTCTTCGGCGGGTACAGTTTTTGCCGGTCACGTCAGTTCGACTGCGCGAAAGGAGGCCAGCGTTGTGAAAGTCTGGTTCAGCTGCTCGACAAAGTTCAGGGGCTCGCCCGTCAGCGGGTCGGAGCCAACAGGCTGAAACTTGAGGGCGCCAAGCAGTTCCAGCGGGCTTCCGGCGAGACCGCGTAGTCGCTCGACGGCGCTCTCGGCAGATCTGGCGATCTGCGTGCACAGTGCCTGCATATCCATGACTGACTTGACCTCAATGCGGCGACGGTCACTCGCATCGGTTGGGACGCGGGCGCTACGCGAGTTCTGCTGGTTCCAGGCCGGCTGGTAGCGGAGAATCAGAGGGCGCTCAAGTCCCGCGATGGTGTCAAGGCTGACGGCGGCCACAAATCGGGCTGGTTAAAGGCCCGGCGAACCCGCCCCGCGCTGGCGCGTACTGGAGAACATGCCGCCGTTTTCATGGACGATATATACGGATAACGTGGTCCTGTGCCTCTTGCTTGCCTGCCCCTGGGGTATGTCGGTGCGCGAAAGCAGCCGTTCCAGGTGGAGAGGAGCCTACCCGATCCTTGCCTTAAGCTTCTGGCAGTGGTCGTTTTCCGGATCGAGTCGAAGCCCACGAGCGACAACAGCGCGAGCTCGCTCAATCTCCCCTGCATTTACCCAGACCCACCCCAGCCTCGAGCAATCAGTGGCATCTCCAACATCTATTCGAGCCTCCATCGCCCGCGCGAGCCGAAACGCCAGAACAAGCCGGCGGTCGCGGTCAGGCTCAATATCGCGCGGCGATTGATTGAAGAAGTTGGCCGCATCGCTGAGTGATCCGAAATCGGACATTTCGGTCTCAGTAAGGCGCAGCGTCGCTTCAAGAAGCCCTGGCAAATCTTCTGCTTGGCGGGATCCATCGGCCCTCCGCATCCAGATCCGGCATTTCAGCCTCTGACAATGTTCACTGTGAAGATCGACGCTGAGCCCCAGTTCGACAATTTCAAGCGCTCTATCCTCCCGCTCACAGTGGATCAGCAGCCACGCCAACCTAGAGCAGTCGGTCGAATCGCCGCCAGCGATCTTTGGCTCCATTACGCGCGCTAGACGCTCGGCGAAGCCACGTCTGGAGCTGCTGTCTAGATTTTGGCTCACCGAATTGAAAGTATTCACGCTTGCGCTGATCTTCGCAAGGTCGGCGCCGGGAAGCTCCGCGATCTGCACCTGCGCATTGACAAACCCCGTCCACTCTCCCTTCTGCCGGTAAATCACTGCGATGCGCTCCCATCCGACTTGTTGGTGGGCGCCTGGCGTTGTGGCTTCGAGATACCGGGTTAGCGCGTCGATCCTCTGGCTCGGCGCGCCCTCGTCGTTGGTTTCGCTCCAGAGGTCGGCGATCATCAACCAAGTTGGCGGATAGTGCCGCGCAATCAGCTCCAGAACCGGCATTTGATCAGATAAAGAGATCTTGCCGTTCGCAAGCTCCTCCGATAGAGACCCAAGGAACCGCTTGATTCGTGGCTCGATGCCCAGTTTTACGTCGGGCAGTTGCATGGGACCAAACCTATGGAGGAACCGCGTATCCTCGTCGATCTCGGCTTGGTCTCTGGACGTCGATAGCTTCCGCTCCCCAAACACGCTCGCGATCAACGGGACGCTAACAAAGACACTGTCATCCTTTGAAGATGTGTGTTCGTCTATGAAGGACACTCGCCGCAACTCGTCGATGCTCGCTACTGTATCTATCCGTTCGGCCTGCCGTGTGCGCAGGAGCGCCGCATCTAGGGCCGCTTGGGGTACGAGGGATCTCCAGTTCGACACCGTCAAGAAGACGCGTTTTGCGGCAGGGGATAAGAGCCGGTAGGTGCGCTCAAAGAGCGCATCTAAAAGGTCGTCCCTCCCAGCGACAATCCGCTCGATGCGGCGCACGCTCTTCCCATCAGCGGCCTCGCCGACCAATATCTTTGCTACGTACGGATGGCCCTCAGATTCCCGATAAACGTCGCTGCAGAAAACCGGCGTTACCAAAGCGCTGATCCCGAGAACGGTCGCGGTTCGCCGTACGAGCTCGTTGCACTGCGTCTGGGTCATTCCACCGACCTCGACCGGGTAGTCACCCCTGAAGTCACGGTGACGAGTTGTGATCAACAGCTTATTGGGCGAGCGGACATGCGTGTCGAGCCAATTGAACGTCTCGATCGGTTGTTGAACCGTTTCGAAGTTGTCAAATACCAGGAGCAGAGGGCCGAGCTCGCTGTGGCGGAGACTTGTGGCGAGGTATTGTTCAGCTTTGAAGCCTGCCTGGTGCCAGCCCGGAGGCTGGAACAGCTGGGCGAATTGTTTGGCCATATCTCTCGGAGAGAGAGCCGCCGGCCTGACGACTCGTGGTCCTTGCTGGAGAAGGTCGATGTCACGCGCGCTGAGCCAAACGATTCCAATGAACCGCTCCGATTTCTGGGCGATGAGGTATAACGTCTCTAGAGCCAGTGAGGTCTTGCCGATTCCTCCCCTCCCAACCAAAGTGGCAATGGGGTGCCTGTCGTCCTCTAGTACCCGGGTCAGTTCGTCCTCGAGTTCCTCACGCGATACGTAATCACAAGGGCGCGGCGGGAGATTGCAGAAGCAGTTCCCAACTGCGTCCAGCGCAGGGCGGCCCTCAGTGACGCTTGGGGGAAGTGCGGTGGCGGGCGCGAGGTACCTCGACGCGTCCACATCCTTCAGCGCGCCGGAGATGTACGAGAGCCATTCGCATCTTCGCTGACGGAAGTGGCCATTCGGATGGTAAAAGTCGGTGAGGTCGGGCGTGCTGTCGATTAATTCGACTCTGCACGGCCTCCCAAGATCGACATATACGCCGTCTTCGAGGATTGTAATGCGGTCCGTCTTCAGGCGCTCGAATTCTGGCGACGGTTTTTCCGAAAACGCCAGAACGTGGTACTTGCCTGACAGATTTCGCTTAAGGTAGGCCCATGGAAGCTGCCCCAGCCTGGAGTTCCCTCTGTGCCAATAATGCTGAGACCGATTGCCTGGCGATAATTAGCGAGCAGGGCGAGCAGGGAGATCGGCATGACCAGCAAGGACGAAGTGACTGCGTTTGTGGCCTCCGGGGCCGCGGCGGAACGGAGCGCTGGCGAGCCCGCGGCAGCGGGCGAGACGGCGCGGAGTGGAGCGGCGGCCCCGGAGGATGTGGGCCGGCGGGCGCCCGACCCGGAGGTGGAGGCCCGGCCCAAGCGCCGCAGCTTCACGGCCGAATACAAACGGCGCATTCTGCGCGAGGCGGACGCCGCCAAGGCGCGGGGCGAACTCGGGGCGCTGCTGCGTCGCGAGGGGCTGTACTCGTCGGCGCTGACCGGGTGGCGCAAAGAGCGCGATGCGGCGACCCAGGAGGCGTTCTCGCGGCAGCGCGGCCCGAAGCCTCAGCGCAACCCGTTGACAGCTGAAAACGACAAGCTGCGCCGTCGCAATCAACGCCTCGAAGAGGATCTGCGCAAGGCGCATATCGTCATCGAGGTTCAAAAAAGAAGTGGCCAGGCTGTTGCGCCCCGCCGGCTCCGAGACGCCGGACAAGGACCAATGATCCTGGCGGCCATCGAAGAGCTCTCCCCGCTGGTGGGGCGCCGGCAAGCCTGTCAGGCATTGGCGGTTCCGCGCGCCACCTGGTATCGGCGCCGGCGCCCGCCCCAGCCCCGCCGCCGGCCGGCGCGCCACCCGCGCGCCCTCAGCGAGCAGGAGCGGGGCCAGGTGCTGGCTTGCCTGCACGAGGAACGCTTCCAGGACTGCCCGCCGGCCCAGGTCTATGCCGCGCTACTCGACCAGGGCCGCTATCACTGCTCGGTTCGCACTATGTACCGCCTGCTCGACGAGCGCGGCGAGAGCCGCGAACGGCGGGATCAGTTGATCCATCCGCCCTACCAGAAGCCGGAGCTGCTGGCGACCACGCCCAACCAACTCTGGAGCTGGGACATCACCAAGCTGCGCGGCCCGGTCAAGTGGACCTTCTTTTACCTCTACGTGATCCTCGACATCTTCAGCCGTTACGTCGTCGGCTGGATGGTCGCCTATCGCGAGAGCGCGGCGCTGGCAAAGCGGCTGATCGAGCACAGCTACCGCAGCCAGCACATCGTGCCCGGCCAGCTCACCGTCCACGCCGATCGCGGCTCTTCAATGAAATCAAAACCGCTGGCGCTGCTCCTTGCCGATCTCGGGGTGCTCAAAACCCACAGCCGGCCGCATGTACCCGACGACAACCCATTCTCGGAGAGCCAGTTCCACACCCTCAAATACCATCCCGGCTTCCCCGGCCGCTTCGGCTCCATCGAGCATTCCCGGGCGTTCTGCCAGCCCTTCTTCCGCTGGTACAACCACGACCATCATCACTCCGCCCTCGGCCTGCTGACCCCGGCCGCCGTTCATTACGGCCACGCACCCCAGATTCTGGCTCAGCGCCAGTCGGTCCTCACCGCCGCGTTTACCCCCCTTCCCGAGCGCTTCGTCCGGCGGGCGCCGCGCCCGCCGGACCTGCCCTCTCAGGTCTGGATCAATCCGCCTAAACAGGAGGCAAAAGCTCTCTAAACTTCCAGCCCAGGTGTCTCACTTTCATTGACACGCACCGGGGCAACGGCCATAACGAGAGCTTTAATGGGCGCCTGCGCGACGAGCGCCTCAACGCCAACTCCTTCCACAACCTGGCGGACGCACGGCAGAAGATCGAATGCTGGCGCCAGGAGTACAACGCCGAGCGGCCCCACAGCAGCCTGGGCTACCGCACCCCCAACGAGTTCGCGGCCGTGCTGGAAGCAGCCGGCCGTGGAAAAGACGGCGGCTGCGCCGCCTTGAAAACCCGTTGGGTTTTCCACTTTCCCAGCGCCCTACGACGGCGGGTATCTATCAACGCAAAACCGACGCGGAACCCGGCGACTCTCCGATTCCGCCTGGCTAAACCAAGTGAGGCATGTCAGGCGTTCTCCAAATAGCCCGCTGAACGTATTGGAAAATCTTTATCGAAATACCTCTTGACAGGAGTCAGTTGTTAGGATAAAACTGACTCGCAATCGGGCAGACGTGATCTAAATTGCACTGAGCCCAAAGGTGAGTGAGGGCGAACAACTTGAGGCCGCTCGAGAAGAACCGCTAGGCGTGCTTCGGGATCACGCCGGGCGGACTTGGAGAGGAATGATGCTCAACCGCCATCGCCTCACGATGTCTGCACCGCTGGCCGCAGCCGTTGTCCTTGTTGCCGTCGGACCGCTTCTAGCCCAGCTTACCGGCATCACGAATGACCAGTCGCGGCCCATCCCCGCGGCGGGCCACAGCTACACCAAACTCCTGGCCGAGACCGTCAATCCTGCGAACGGCTCCGTGAGCTTGCGGTTGGCGGTGCCGGTCCCGGCCGGCCGCGGATTCACCCTGCCGTTCTCGTTCAGCTACGACTCCGACATCTATATCAATTACGCATCGGGTGGCACCTCCGCCCAGTACGCGCCGAGCACCAACTTTTCGAGCATGGGCTGGTCCTACTCTGTGCCCACCCTCACCTACCACGAGGATTCAGTTCCGGTCAGCAATTACGCCTGCACCTTCGACCATGAGTTCGTTTTTCAGGCGCCGAATGGCTCGACTCACGCCCTGTACCTCGGTTCTTGGCATGCCACCTTGGGCGGGACGTGCACCCAGGTTTACAAGCCTAGCGGCGGCGATGACCGCTACTCGGCCGCGTTCGCGAGCTGCCAGCAGGACGAGATCGGCTGCATTCCGCTGGTCCGTTCGCGGGACGGCATCGTCTTCGACTTCACGAGCGGCGTTGACCTCTCGCAACCCCTGGGTTCGCTTCCGGGAAAGATCGAGGATGAAAACGGGAATTACGTTACAATCACAACCCCGAATCCGCAGGTCGCCGGTTCATTCCAGATCACCGATAGTCTCGGCCGCCCCGAAATTGTGTCCTCTGGGTTTGGCGTTACAGGCAACACTGTCACAGTCGCCGGTCTAGGCGGGCCGTATACGCTCACCTGGGGAACCGCCGCCGGTGATTTCGGGCTTGGCTCTCAGCAAATCTATTCCGTCAGGGGGGGCTGCACGGTCGCCAATGCCCATGCCAGCGGCCCCGCTATTACCGGAATCCAGATGCCCGACGGGCAGGCCTACTCATTCAGCTACGATTCCACCTACGGGCTGCTCTCGAAGGTCACTTACCATGGCGGCGGCTTTGTGGAATATTCCTGGGCCATCAATCCGCTGTCGGAGTTCTCGAACTTCGCCGACTATTATGGAGACAACAACGGCTGCCAGTACCGCCACGGCCAGGTCGCCCTGGCTCATCGCTACGTCAGCTTTGACGGCACCAATATTGCCTTGCAGCAGGATTTTTCCTACACCACCACGTGGGCCTCCAGCGACTCCAATCTGTGGACGGAAAAAAGCACGACGGTCACAACCCATGACCTGATCACCGGCGCCACCTACACAACGGTTTACAACTACACCCCCTACACGGTGCCCGATAACATTAGCGACACCACGGATATCTTTTCGAGTCAGGTTCCGCTGGAAAGCGAAATCCAGTACTACGGCTCGGATGGCAGCTTGCTGAAAACCGTCAAAGAGACCTGGACCGATCCGTACCTCCAAACCAGCACCCAAACCATTTGGCCCACCGGTGAGGTCGCGGAGAAAGATTATGCTTACAGCGGAACGGACCTCCTCACCGAGGAGGATGATTATGACTATGGCTCCGGCGGCCGCGGCGGCCTGCTGCGCAAGCGGCTGCTCACCTACACCTCTTGCGGCAACGACGTGGACATGCCCGCCACCGAGATCACCGAGGATGGCAGCGGGAACCGCGTGGCGGAGACCGACTACGCCTACGATCAAGCCACGCCGGGCGGCCCCAGCGGCGTCGTGGGCAAGGACTATACAAGCGGGAATTGCGGCCTGCTCACTACCGAGTCCGGTTGGGATAGCACCACCGGTTCTGCCCTGAGCACGACGTTCACATACGACAACACCGGCCGGCTTTTGACCGAGACGAGCCCGCTGGACGCCGCGTTGGGCAAGACGACCGAAACCATCTCCTACGCCGACGAGTACGCCAGCGGCAGCGGGACGCCACCTGGACCCACCGACGCCTACCCCACCACCATCACCGATGCCCTCGGCCATACTCGGGAATATACGTGGAACTACGCCTCCGGGGAGCTGGCGTCCAGCACGGGCGAGAACGGGAACCCCACCAGCTACGCCTACAGCGACCCGCTGGCGCGCTTGACACAGGTCAACTACCCCCCGCCGGCCGGTGGCGAGACGACCTACACCTACGACGACAGCGCGCCCTCGCCCAGCGTCACCACCTCGAAGGAGATCTCCCCGGGGAACTGGCTGACCACGGTGAGCGTCCGGGACGGCATGGGCCAGGTGGTCGAAAGCGAAACCACCTCCGACACGGTCGGCGCCGATTACGTGAAAACTACCTACGACGGGCTCGGGCAGGTTTTGGCCGTCACCAACCCTTACCGCGCGACCAACGATCCCACCTATGGCGTGACCACCTACGCCTACGACGGCCTGGGCCGGACAAAGAGCGTCACCCATCCGGACGGCGCCGTGGTGAACACCACCTACACAGGCCGGGCAACCGAAGTGACCGACGAAGGCAACGGTTCCTACAGCGTCACGCGCGTCTCCCAGGTGGACGGTTTGGGGCGGCTCACCTCGGTCTGCGAGGTGGACGCCACCGCCATGCCCTACGGCGGCGGCGCCACGCCCGCGACCTGCGGCCAGGACGTCGCCGCCACCGGCTTTCTGACCACCTACGGCTACGACACCCTCGGCGACCTGACCTCGGTCACCCAATCTGGGCTGAACGCCCGCTCCTTTAGCTACGACTCGCTCTCGCGCCTGCTCTCCGCCGAGAACCCAGAATCCGGCACGGTCCATTACAACTATGACACCGCTGCTTGTGGCACCAACGCCTATCCAGGTGAGCTGACCTGCCGAACCGATGCCCGCGGCGTCACCACGGCCTATTCCTACGACGCCGACTCCCGCGTTCTGACCAAAACCTACTCGGACGGCACGCCTCAGGTCGAGTTCGCCTACGGCCAGGGCTCCTCCTGGGGCGTCACGCTCGCCAATCCGGTCGGCCGGCTGACCACGGCGGAGACGGTGGCCAACGGCGCGATGCAGACCGGCGAAATCTTTTCCTACGATTCCATGGGCTGGGTGGCGATGAACCAGGAGTGCGTGCCGCTCGACTGCGGCTCCGGCAACTACCAACTCAACTACGCATATGACTTCCTGGGCGACACGACATCCGCCGGCAACGGCGCCGGTGTCACGCTGACTTCGACTTACAACAACGCGGACCAGCTCAGCTCCATCACGAGTAGCCTGTCCGACGCCAACCACCCCGGCACGCTGTTTTCCTTGCCGAGCTATGATGCGGGCGGCCAACTGACCGGATTCAGCTACGGCACCAGCGGCACCGAAGTCGAAACCGACACCTACAACGACCGCATGCAGCTCACATCGCGCTCGGTCACGGGCGCGGCTGGGGTCGACCCAAAGCCGGGCCAGGGCTCCATTTCCATCTCCGGCGCCGAACAAAGTGTCCAGGTGCCATCGACCCATTCCACCGGCCGCATCACGATTCAAGGGAGCGAGGGCGCCTACGAAAAGATCACGTGCCCCCGGGCGCCGGCGGGCAAGGCCGTCCCCGAAATCGGTTGCACCTATACCTGGTATTACGACCACGGGGACGTATACCTAGTCGTCAATGGGGTCACCGTTGGCACCTCGTATGCCGAGAACTCGACCGACGCCAATGTTGCCACCGGCCTTTCCGCCTCCGTGAACGCCGACAATTCGATGCCGGTTAGCGCCTACGTTAGCGGCGACGCCGTGATTCTCACCAGCAAGGGCACGGGCACCGGCGTCAACTACTCGCTCGGCACTTCCTGCGATTACACCCACACCTATTGGAGCGCTTGCTCCTTTTCCGGCTCCCTCTCCGGCTCCGCCATGACTGGGGGGTCCGACACAACGACCTACGATTCCGGCACGGTCTCCGCCGTCATCAACGGCCAGGGATTCAACGCCTCCTACGGCCAGGGCTCGACCACCGCCTCCATCGCCTCGGCCCTGGCAGGCGCCATCAACTCCGGCTCCTCCTACGCCACCGCCTCGCCCAGCGGCGCATCGCTGATCATCACCGCCCGTACTGACGGCGTGAACACCAACTACTCTCTCTCGGCGTCCTCCGCGACCAGCGACCCCAGCCAGTTCTCCTCCCCCAGCTTCTCGCCTTCCACCTCCGGCTCCGCCCTCACGGGGGGGCAAAACGGCCAGGGCTCGGGCGCCTACAGCGTCACCGGCATCACCTACGCCCCGGACGGCGATGTGGCCGGCGCCACCGACAGCGTGAATGGCCAATGGCAGTACGAGTACGGTCCGCTGAACCGCCTTCTCGAAGCCTGTAGCGATACCTGTTCCTCGCCGACGACCGCCGCCGGCTACGTCTATGACCGCTTCGGCAACCGCTGGCAGGAGAACCCGATAGCCGGGACCATTTGGAGTTCGGCGCAACTGAGCTTCGACGCCAACAACCACATCGTGAGCGCCAGCTACGACGCCTCCGGCGACCTACTGGAAGACGCCTACGGGAACACCTATGCCTTTGACGCCGAGGGCCGCATCGCCTCGGCCACGGCCGGCGGCGGCGCGGTACAGTACGTGTACAACGCCTTCGGCCAGCGGGTGGAAAAGCTCGTCGGCGGCGTGGCGAAATACTACCTCTACAGTCCCGCCGGCCAGGCGGCGACGGTGCTGGACCAAAACGGAAACTGGCTGCGGGGGGAGATTTTCGCGGGCGGGAGGCACTTCGCCACCTACGGCAACGCCACCACCTATTTCGATTATTCGGACTGGCTAGGCACGCTGCGCATGGCCGCCACCCTCGCCGGCTACGAGCAGTCGGCCTGCACGAGCGGGCCCTTCGGGGAAGGACTCAATTGCAGCGGCGCCCCGACCCCGCTGCAATTCACCGGCCAGCAGCATGACGCCGAGACCGGCCTAGACCATTTCCCCGCCCGGAACTACACCTCCAGCTGGGGCCGCTGGCTGACCCCGGATCCGCTGGGCGGGCATCTCGTCGATCCGCAGTCGCTGAACCTCTACGCCTACGGCTGGAACAACCCGGTCACCTTCACCGACCCCACCGGGCATTACGTCTGCGCCGACAGCACCAAGGGGCACGCATGCACCTCCTCCGCCGACAAGGCGCTCGCTCAATCGCTGGCGAATGCTCTCAAGAGCAAGAATGCGGATGTTGTTCGCGCCGCTGAAGCTTATGGCAAAGCGAACGTGGACAATGGAGTGACGGTAGCGTTCGGAGATCCTGGCAAGGGGAGTGCCGGGACCACGGTTTCGCAGGTGGGCTACGACCCGAACTCGCCGAATCTGGTCAGGGCTGACTCCGACATCACCCTCCAAAGCGGCCTTTCTGGAGCCGAGCTGGACGCTGCTGTCGCCCACGAAGGCAGCCACGCAGCTGATGCGCAGGAGGAGGTTGAGAAGATCGCTCCGGATGGCTCGAATCTCGCGCAAGCGTTATCGGTCACACAACGTCAAAGCGAGCAGAGGGCCTACGGTGTAACGGGTGCGGTGCTTGCTTCAGAAGGTGTTACGGGTTCGTTTTGCCCAGGCGATTGCCGGCTGGGGGCTGGGGTTTTGCCAGCGGCGGCGGATCGTTCGATACAGCAAATCCTGTCGCGTCCCCCGTATAGTCTGGCGCCCGGGGCCAGCGGTCCGCCAATCATCATCCCTGTAACGACAGTGCCACACTAGCGGAGGAATCGTGCGCAACGGATTCGTAGCCGCATTGATCTTCATTGTGATGGTTGTGGTGGGGTTGGCAGCCCAGTCCCGGCCCGGCGGCGGGCGGCACTCTGTCGTCTCAGGGTTGATGCCAGGCTATCCCCCACTCGCATTGCAGGCCGGCGTCGAGGGATCAGTAACATTCGAGTTGTCGGTTGAGGGCGGGAAAGTGAAGCAGATCAGCAAGGCGGCGGGCAATCCGCTGCTGGTGGGGCCGAGCAAGCAAATCGCTGGCAGTTGGCAGTTTGGCAACACCACGAACGCGGATGTCCCGGTGCAGTTCCGATACACGATCGGCAAGGGCGGGCAGGCAGGGACCGCGCGGTCTGCGCTGGAGTATCCGCCGAGCGGTGGGGTTCGAGTTGACGTGCTCGGATACCGCCCGCCGCCGGTAGTCCTCCACCAATAACGGCCCTGAGCGTTCCCCAAATCAAGCAGCCAATCAGACCGACCACCATCGAAGATCCGGCGGGGCGTGTGGTCCATTAGACGCTGCTCGGCTCCAGAACAGCCGATGCGGGGTCGAGGATGGCGCAGGCGGGGCTGTCGGCCCCCGGACCGCCCCTGAAAGCCGTCCCGGCCCGCGTAGGGCCGTGCAGGGACTTTTCCTCCCTTTTTCGTTTGGCCGCTTGCCGGGCGTTCTTGCCTTGCCGTTCCGTTTAGCCGCGTAGCTGCCGGTCCCGCAATCTCGCCGGGGTGAGCCAGGGCGCCGAGAGCCGCAGCTCCGCCTACGACGGCCTTTCGCGTTTGACCATTGATTGGCGCGGGGCCGCGCTTGACTTTGCCAGGCGACCCGCTTACGCTCGGCCAGCCGGGGTCCGCGCGAGCCCCAGCCGGCATTGATGGGTGTGGGGCCGCGCCGCTTGGCTTGCCGGGGGCGAGCCGCCCTACGGAATTTCGCGGCTTGTTCGCGCCGACTTGGCTCACGGAGCCAACGGCGCGATCCCCGCGTTAGGTCGCACATGGAGCTGAGATGACACAGGCGGGGGGTTGGCGAGGGGCCGCGATGCCAGCGGCGGTGCTGCTGCTGGCGGCGGTGGCGGCAGGGCAGAACATTCCCAACGCGGGCGAGACGCTGTCGCCGCCGCCCCGGGGGTACGCCAATGACCTGAGCGGCAACCTGACCTATGACCCCGGCAGCGGCCACAGCTACCAGTACGACGCAGCCGGTCGCCTGCTCGGCGCCGACGGCGGCTCGACCGCCAGTTACGGCTACGACGCCGAGGGACGCCGGGTGTCGGAGAACGTCGGGGGCGTGGTAAAAGAGTATATGTACGGGGCGGGGCCGCAGAGCCTGACGGTGCTGGACGGCAACCAAAACGTGCTGCAGGCCGAGTTCCGCTTCAACGGGCGCGGGCTAGTGAGCGTGGTGGTGTTCGACCACGCCGATACGCTGGGGACGGTGCGGGCGCGCACGAACATGAGCCAGGCGGTGGTCGAGCGCGACACCAGCTGGGCCTACGGCGAGTTCCGGGTGTACGGCAACGGCATCGGCCAGCTGCACTTCACCGGCCAGTACCAGGACACCGAAACCGGCCTCGATGACTTCGGCGCCCGCTACTACAGCTCCACTCTCGGCCGCTTCCTGACCCCGGACTGGAGCGAGGATCTCACCGAGCCCATCCCTTACGCCAATCTGGCTGACCCCCAGTCGCTGAATCTATACGAATATGCGGGCAATAATCCCGTCACGAACGTAGACAAAAGACGGGCACTGGCCGACCTGGATCCACAACCTAATTTACGCCAAAGCGTTCCCAGGCTTGTCTTCGGACCAACTCTCGACGATGGAGGCGTCGAGCGCCAGGGTAGACTACAACCAATTTGAGTCCGGTGCCTACGAGCACGGCATGAGGGCGCCTGGCGAGTCGATCTCAAAAGCGAAAAGCGACACTGAGAGTTTTATTAACTCTGCCGAGTCGTCCGCACGTGCGGATCAGGCGGCCGGCGACAACCAGAAGGCGATGACGGATTTCGGGCGTGCCGTACACGCCATTAGCGACGAAACTTCACCGATGCACAGAGACGGCCAGGGCAATCCAATCGAGTGGCATAACCCGATCGAGCATCCGATTTTAGCAAAAGAGCACAGCGACGGAGAGAGGCATATCACGCCCGCACAATTGGCTGCAGCTGTCTCAGCTGTGCAGACAGCTTACGGCAAAACTTTCGGGGCCGATGCACTCAAGCAGGCAAGCACGCCGAAATCAAAATTGCCTGATCACCAATGACCCCTCTGAACCTAAAAGTCACCTCCGGCCTATTAACTGGTCTCCACTTGTTTGTGCGGATATTGACCATTGTCGGTATTGCCGGGCTCTGCTCGGAATACCTAGCTCACCTGCAACCAACCATTATCCCGTGGCTGCTTGGCTTTGCGTTCATGGCGCTTGCGTTCGTGCCAGGCCTCGCGACCGCCGAGTTGCTTTTTCTTTGGCAGAACCGTCCACTGCGAGCGGCGATTGCCATTGACGTCGCGTTCGCATGCGTGTTTCTGGTCTGGACAGCCGGGGTCGCGGAAATTTCCTATGGGGATATCGGAGGAGGTGCACCAAACCGAGGCGCTGTACTTGTCGTACCGTCAACCGGTTCGGGGCTCGTTGTCCCCCAGGAGTTGACCGCCCCCGCAGCGCAGAGATGACCATATGATGGCATTCGATTCCGTTGCGACCGCTGCCGCAGCATGCTTCTCCCCAGACTCTCAACAGGTACGTCTATGTCCGGGATAATCCGATCAGCCTGACCGACCCGACGGGTTTGGATCTCTGGCTCAAGGGATGTGGCAAAGAGGGTGCAACCTGTCACAAGAACTATGAGGGAACGTGGGACAAGAACCACAAGCACTTCACGAGGACACATATAAAGGGAGACCAGCGGCAAAATGCCACTCTTGGGCCGCACGGGATCCGCGTATTCTACGGCAAGAACACCTATCAGGGGGTCTGGGACACAAACAGGGGCGAGCAAAACGCTGTGGATGTGGCGGGTTCCGGAGCGCTCAATGATTTCACGGCGGAAATTAATGGGAACTGCGGTGGAACCTGCGTTTTTTCGGGAACGCTCTACAACGCCGCAGGGTTCGGGACCAACCATCAGACACTCGCCTCAGCCTCGGCGGTCTACAGTGCTCTCAATGCACCGGCGAGCGGCTACGTTCGCAATGCTGGCGTTGATGCCATCGATTTCTTCCACCCGGGCGACATAAATTTCCGAGGATACTCAGACACAGATCCGGACCTGCTTTTCTCGACTCACGTTCCCGTCCCGGGGCCGGACAGCCCTGACGCGGCTACCTGGAACGGCCAAATCCACGCGGACGGCACATTTCCTTATGACGATGTCGTGGATTTTTCAGTTCACACTTGGTCGGTCATAAGGAGTGCGGTGCCACACTGATCGGCAGCGGCAAATGATGCGCCTAGCAAAAGTCGCGCTGCTGTTCGCATTCGCCGTTCTGCCCGCGGTGTGCATGGCCAAGGTCCAGAAATCTGTGATCTCGTGTGCTCGCGCGGCTTTTTCCAGCCAGGGGAACCTGGTTGCGCTCACGGTTAGCGGGCAAGCCCTTCATCTGGAAATAACTCGCGCAAACGGGGCCCGCGAATCAGCCCGAGCCACCGTCCAAACCGATCAGTATGGGCACGTTAACTGCTCGGTTTTCGTCAGTAGCGACGGCAGCCTCGCCGCTATTGTTACTCGGATACCCCTGGGGGACCCGGAAAGTGTTCGCGTGTGGGATATCGCAGCCGCCAAATGGCGGTCATCCTTCGAGCTCACGCCAAGAGTTGGTTTAGAGGGACGAATCACGGTCCTCGGTTTCTGGAAGGGCGGCCGCGACCTGGCGGTTCAGAGCGACAAACTTCTGGACAGCAGGGGCATTAAGCAAGCAGTTGCGCTTGTGCTCGTGGATTCGACAGGCAGGGTGGTCGCGGGTCCGAAGCCGGACGACGAGCCCGCCGGCGCGCTGGATGTCGAACGCGGGGCGCTGTGGGTCGGGGTCCCAAGCTCGACCACGGACTGCTCCCGTAGGACGGTGACCTTTATGGGCAACAGCTTAGCGGCCAAAGACGCCGCGACCAGCGTGCCGAGGGTTCCCTGTAGTTGCTTTGCTGGGGGCCTCCACGGATTCGCCGCTGGACTCCCGGTGGGAGCAGAGGGCAAACACGACGGCGTGGGCACTTGGGTGTGGTCATGCTTGCTTGCGGGCAAAATGCAAAAACTTTCACTGCCATCGCCACCCAAGCAGTTGCTTGACCGTTGGGTCGATAGTGGCCCGGCTGATCTCGGAATTTCCCCGCATGGGAATTTCTTTGGAGTGGTTGTGGAGGTCACGAGATGGAGCCACTTCGACACTCAGCGGGCAGAGTGGAACGAGCTATACATTTTTCAGACCTCCCCGCTTCGGGAAGTCGGAAAGGTTGGACCAGTAGGCGGATGCCGCGCTCTGAAAGGATTCGCTGTCGGCGAGGCGGGTGGTAAGGCACGCGCGGCCATGGATTGGTGCGGCAAATGGAGCGTCGAACGGATAAACGACTCCAAACCAGAATTGCGCCGTTAGCTCTTGGTGGGCATCCTCTTGTGAACGCTGGGAACCCATAGGACAGAGCCCCTCAATAAGCTCCTTGGCGTTGCTCCGAGATTATCCGCGATACCGATGGCGGCCCGCCGGGTCATGGCGGCAACGTTCGGCGAACTCGTGGAGCGGTGGCGGGAGGCTATCCTGCCCCGCTTCAGACACAGTACCCGCAAGGGTTACGAATCACTCTTGCGGCTTTACATCCTGCCGTACGGGCCTAATCCTTGCCGCCGCTAGCGGGCTGGCCTTCGCCTCTGCGCGCCCGCCCAGCCGCAAGGACTCGGCCGCTGCCCGAGTCAGGCTCAGGCCTCGCGTTGCGAGGCCGAGTCTCATAGATGTCGGGTTTGCCGCCGGAGATCTTTTCGCCGCCTATTGGGCCGGGTCGGGCCGGGAGGGGCTGACTCTGCGGATCGCCAAATGGCGGCTGGCGACGCCGCCGGCAGGCCAGTCTATCCCTCTAGCGGCGCACAGCGTGCCGCCTAACGGCATCTTCACGATCGTCCGCATGCTCGGGCCGACAGTCGACCGCCTGCTGGTCGCCTCCTCAACGGCGGACGGGATCTGGATGATAGACGCCCGCTCCCTGGCTACCGAGAAGGCGATCCATACCGACACGTCGGCAGCGAAGCCTTGGAAGCTAGGTGGATTTTCGGACGGCGGCGCGGCGCTGCGCTTTTATCGCTGCGGCAATCCGCGCCCGCCCATACCGCCGTGGCACCGAGGCGAGATCACGCTCCCGCCCGCGCCTCCGGGCAAGGCCCCGCCGCCCTACCGCTGTGGCTCGCTGGTAGTCATGGATGTGCCCAGCGCCAGAGGACCGCCTCCCCGTCAACGTACCCTTAGGCTGAACATCCAGCCGTTTGCCGGCCCGCCGGTGTTCGGCCCAGGTCGGGTCTGGATCAATGAGCAAGAGCCCAATCCCGCCAATCCCGTGCGGGCGGTTCCGGTGCTGAACGAGTACGATTCCCTGAACGGCAAGAAGCTGCGCACCATACTCGACCCAGGGTTTGAGGGCGTTTCCACTATGGTTCCCCTGGCCGAGGGAGGCTTGTTGTACGCGGCCGTGAAGTCCGTCCCGAGCCGCAAGGACTGGGGTTCCCTGCTCCTGCGATACCCGCCGACAGGGGACAAGCCATTGCGTGGGACTTTTATCAGGGGCTGTACATTTGATAGCATCCGCCTCAGCCCGGACGGGCGCTACGCTGCCGGCGTCTGCACCGGCACGCGGCTCAAAACCTCTTTCGACTACTATTACATCTACATCTCCAAGGCCGTGGCAGTATTCTTCCGCGTTACGGATCTCAAGATCGTCAACGTCGTGCAGTTGAACAAGCGCTTCGACGGTGCCGGTGCCGCCATCGAGGATAAACGCGGCTTTCTGACGGAAGCCATCGCCGACCACGCCGACTATATTCGCATCCTTCGGATGCACGCACCGCGACGAGCCAAGTAGGTACTTCCAACAGGTAAGGCCTGCGAGGGACGGCGATTCCGCCAGCTTTGTAGCGAGGGCCCGTTTTTTTGCACGTTGCTCTTCCCCGGGGCCGGCGGGCGGCCAGCACGGGGGAGGAACCGGCCTAGAATCATGCACTTGCGCTACAGGCGGCGCTGGGCATCGGCGGAAATGCCCGTGACTTGCCCCCGAGAAACCGGCCCGCAAGCAGGTTAGGATGTGGGGCAGCGTGAACCACTACCCAATTTTGTACCAGGGGAAACCAGAGCTTTTGGCCTTTGCATGGCGGAAATGGCCGTTTTCAGCGGCCGGGCGAGTCTTTGGAGACTCAACTGAGAACCCCCAGTAACGGGGTGGTTCCCATGGAATCCGCCTCGCCCGCGAGCATAGCGAGCGGGGGAGGCGGATTCCAACCGGCGGCGAACTCCTCCAGAGCGCGGTCGGCCAGCGCGCTGTGCGGCCGGACCCGGTTGTGGTCGTCCCGCCAGCGGTCCAGGCACATCCGCACCTGCTCCAGGCTCAGAAACACGTGCGTATTGAGGCACTCGTCCCTCAGCCGGCCGTTGAAGCTCTCAATAAACCCATTCTCCACTGGCTTGCCGGGCCGGATGAAGTGCAGTTCGATGCCGTACCGGTAAGCCCAGGCATCGAGCGCGCAACCGGCGAACTCGGCGCCATTGTCCACGGTAATCGAAAGCGGCTTGCCGCGTGCCCTCAGAGCCGCCTCCAGCGCCTCGCCCACGCGCTCACCGCTGAAGCGGCCCGCGGCGGCCAGCAGTACACACTCCCGGGTGAACTGGTCCACCACCGTCAGGATCCGCACCCAGCGCCCGTCCACCAGCCGCTCGTGCACGAAATCCATGCTCCAGCGTGGGTTGGGCCGGTGGGCGGTGGCTAGCGGCTGGCGCTGGCGCAACGCCGCTTTCGAACGCGACTTCGTGCGCACCGCCAACCCTTCCTCGCAATACAGCCGGTACGCACGCTTCGCATTCACCCGCCACCCCTCCCGGCGCAGCAGCACCGTCAGCCGCCGGTACCCAAACCGCACCCGCGCCGCTGCCAACTCGCGCAGCCGCATCAGCAACGGCTCCTGGTCGGGGCGCACACTGCGATACCGCACGCTCGACCGCTGCACCCGAAACAGCCCCGCCGCCCGACGCTCGCTTACCCGGTAGGCCGCCTGCGCCCACCCGACCAGCTCACGCCAACGGCGAGGCTTTAGACCTTTTTTCGTAGGGCCTCCTGGAGGATGTGCCGGTCCAACGACAGGTCCGCCACCAGCTGCTTCAGCTTGCCGTTCTCCTCCCGCAACTGACGCAACTCCCGCAGCTCATTGGTGCCCAAACCGGCAAACTGCTTCTTCCAGAGGTAGAGCGTCGCCTGGCTGATCCCGTGCCGCCGGCAAACATCGGCCGCCTTCTCCCCGGCCTCGATCTCCCACAGCGCCATGAGGATCTCCTCTTCACTGTGTCCCTTCCGTGGCATCTTCTTCCGCTCCTGACTGCCACGCCAAGGCTACCTCCTCCAGTTTCACTTGGTCCAGTTTTTGGGTTTTGGGTCACAGCGCTGGCGGCCCGCAGGGGCGGCAGGGTTGCCGGGCTCGAAGGAGGGCCAGATGAAGAAACAAGAGTTCACCGAAGAGCAGAAGATCGGGGCGATCCGGCAGATGGAGTCGGGGCGGCCGGCGGCGGAGGTGGAGCGGGAGCTGGGCGTGAGCAAGCACGCGATCTACGCTGGGAAGGCAAAATACCGGGGCATGGACGTGAACGAGGCGCGGCGGCTGCGGCAACTGGAGGAGGAGAACCGGCGGCTGAAGCAGCTGGTGGCGAACTTATCGTTGAACCAGGAGGTGTTGAAGGCGGTGATCGACAAAAACGGATGGAGCTCGTAGGCCGGGCAGATGTCGCGTTCGCGGCGGCGGAGTGGGGCCTCAGCGAACGACGGGCTTGCGGGCTGTTGGCGGTGAACCGGACCAGCCAGCGGTATCAGCGGCGGCCGGAGGGCAACGCGGCGCTAGGCGGGGCGCAAGTTGATTGTGTGGATGTTGGCGGCCTTCGGCGGGCTAGCGCTGCTGCTGACAGTAGTGGGTGTTTATGGGCTGATCGGTTATGTAACCGCACTGAGAACCAATGAGGTCGGGGTGCGGATGGCGCTCGGCGCGCAGCGGCGCGACGTGCTGCGACTGAATCTGGAGAATACGCTGGCGATGGTTGGGATCGGTCTGGCGATTGGAGCAGCCGCGTCAGTGCTGGCCGAGGTGCTGCTGCAGCGAATGTTTGTGGATTTTGGCCGCGGGACAGTTGTCTCGCTGATTGCGGCAGCGCTCGCCATTCTGATGGCGGGCGGGCTGGCAGGACGGCTTCCCGCGTTGCGGGCGGCAAGCATCGATCCGATGAGTGCGTTGCGAACCGAGTGACCGGAACGGATCGCGGATGTTCTCGTTTGCTTAGCTTCCAGAGGTCTACATCTTGCCTCAGCAGGCGCGCATCGGAGACTAGGTAGCTCTATTTGCGGTTATCGAACATGTCATGGTCGGTGACGCGCTGCCTGGGGCTTCATCGGCATCATTATCTGGCGCCGTCCCGAGCGGTGCATCGTCGCGTTTCTGCTCGGAGACATGGCTACGGCAAAGAAGGACGTTGTGAAGGCGTGGACAATTGCGAAGGTTGCCCATCCCGCTGCCCATATTCGGTACGCCTGTATGCCCTCGCAACCGGCTTCAATGTTCGTTTGTACCGCGGTGCCCATTGAAGCCAACCCCAAGGCTGCACCGCCACTCTCCCGATAGCCGCTGTCTCTCAGTCCGGCCGCAGGAAGTATTGGACCGCCAAGCCTGCCGAGTTTCATCCTCGGCTTCAGGGTTCAGCTGCCTTGCGCCGCTCAAGCCAAGCGGTGGGCGCTGGACCCAAAGGATGCCAGCGTGAGGATCATTCGGCGCTGGCCGCTCGCGCAGATCCAGCAGCACGTGGCATTGATCGTGAGTTGGGGCTGGTTGGCGCTGTCGGCCCAGGCCGCCGCACTTCAAGGCACCGGGTTGCCTTGCGAGAACGCGGCTAACGTCCTGGAATCGTGCTTCACCGAGCCGATTGCCCGTGGATTGAGCCGGGTGGCCGTGGTCGTGGGCGGGCTGATGTTCGCTTTCGGCGAAGGCCGGTCGAAGGACACCGCGGTCGGCATCATCTTTAGCGTCGGCATGGCGCTGGCCGCGGTCAACTTCATCGGCTGGCTTTTGCCAGGCTAGAGACGTGCCGCGGTTGGCCGGCAGCCGAGGGCTTTGGAGGTTAAGCCATGAGCCGTTCTGACGCACGCGAGACGCCTGGCCGCGAGGCGGAGGCCCGCTCGGCACACCCCGCCGCCCGCCCGGCGGCGCCATGGAGCCAGGCGCTCGGCCGCGATGCCCGCGAGTTCGCCCAGACCGCCGAGTGCGAGTTCAGGAAGCTCGTCGGCGCCTCGTGCTCCACGATTCAGCGGCAGCCGCCACGGGCGGCCCCAGACCGCTTCGAGCGCCGACCGCTGGGCCGCCGGAAATCCCCGGCCAATGCACCGCCCAAAGCCCGGGAGAATCGCGACCCCCGGCCCGCGGCGCCGAAGGCGGCCGAGGAGCCATAGAGGAGCAATCCGCCATGGATCGGGATCTCGATAGCGACCGCAGGCCCAGCCCAGAGAACGCCGACGCCGGGCGGCACCTCCCCTCGCCCTGGGGCGGCAAGGGCCGTTTCGGGCAACCCGTTGCGGCGCGCGAGGAGGCCCCGGTGCCTACCGAGTTGGGTGTTCCGGAGGGCTGCCCGTGCCGATATTCGGATTATTGCGGCCGATCCGCCAAGTGCGAAAGGACCGCTCGGGGCCATTCTCCGGCCCGAGCCGCCGGGCGCGGCATTGCCCGGATGAGAAGCCAACCCCGACCGCGCGACGCCCGCCCGCGCGAGCCGCGGCCCGTATCCGCTCGGGAACTGGAACTGCTCGCCGAAGTGGGCCGTTTCCGCGTCATCCTGGCGCGGACCATCGAGCAGGTCTTTTTCGCCGGCCATCGCCGCGCCTGCTCCGACGCCTTGCTCCAGCTACGCTCCGATGGCCTGATCGAGGATCGCCTCGTTCGCCAGCGGGCCCGTACGCCGGGCGGCTCCCCCGTCAAGATCCACCTGATTTCGCTCACCAGGGAGGGCAAAAAGGTGGTCACCGCGCGGCCCGGCCACGACCGCTCGCAAGCCATCTATGCCGGCCTGGTGAAGCAGCGCGAGGCGCTCCACGACAGCAACCTCTACCCGGTGTACCGGGCTCATGCCGCCCAGCTCCAGTCGCAAGGCGCCACGATCCGGCGGGTAGTGCTCGATTTCGAGATGAAGAAGATGTACCTCCGCGAGCTGCGGCGGCGGGAAAAGGAACACCCCAACGCGGACCGCGAGATCCTTCAGAGGGCCGTGGCCGCCCAGTTCGAGCTGCCGGTTCTTGCTGGCAGGGTCCAGTTTCCCGACCTCCGCATCGAGTACGAGATGCCCGGCGCTGGCATAGCCCGGGCCGATATCGAACTGGCCACCGCCTCCTACCACCACCGCCATATTGCCCAAAAAGCCCGGGCCGGGTTCACCATCTACGCCGATCCGGGCGACCGTGGGCGGCTGGGGCCGACGATCCTTGACGACCACGACCTCATGGCCGGGATTTTGAGCTTCTGAATCATGAGCCCGAGCCCCGCCAACCCGTGCACCGTGCTCACTACGCTCGGCTATACCGAGCGCGAGGCGGCCTTCTTGCGCATGGTGGCCATGCACTCGGGCGTCTTCCTCACCCGCCAGTACCTGGCCTATACCGGCGCCGGATACGGCAAGGCTGTGCATGGTTTCATCGCCAAGCTCGTCACCAAGCGCCACGGGCGCCCCATCTCGTATGGCGACAACCAAACCCTCTATCACCTGACCAACAATCGCATCTACCGCGTCCTGGGGGTCGAGGACAGCAACAACCGCCGCGCCAGGAGCGATGTGACGCTGAAGGCCCGGCTGATGGCGCTGGACTTCGTCCTAGCCCATTCGGACGCCCGGTGGCTCGAAACCGAAGCCGAGAAAGTCGCGTTCTTCAGCCAGGAGTTTGGCGCCCGGCCCGGTCACCTGCCCGGCAAGACCTACCCCGCGCGCAACCTCGGGGCCCGCCCTTGCAGCCGGTATTTTGTTGAGAAGTATCCGATCTTTATCGTCCAGGAAGGCGCTGACCGAGGCTCGGCCGCCAAGCCCGAGGTCACCTTCTCCTTCATTGATGACGGCCAGGTCACGGTCTCTAGCTTCTGCTCGTTCCTTGACCGCTACGCCCCACTCATGGGCCTGATCCCGCGGCTCCGGCTCTTCTACGTTACCGACACGCCCACCAAGTTCGCTCCGGCCGAGCGTCAGTTTGCCCGCCGGCTGGCGGGATCGGAAGATCCGGCGGGGCCCGATGCGACGCGGTACGGGGACTTGATGGGGCGCTGGCAGGAGGGCAAGACGAACTTTTCAAGCGACGAGTTCGCCGAACTGGCCCGGCTGCGCAGGCTCTACGGCCGCCCGGAATCGGGCGGCCAGGATGCCAAGCGGCCGCGGGCACCTTCGCCCCCCAGCGCCATGGCAACGCCGGCTTCGGCGCCATGTGCGCGCGAAGCCACCTTCATTCGCTTTCCGCTCCCTGACGAGTACCGGTTTTTGGGCGAATGCCGCAGCAAAAGGCCGTATGGGGAGGCCGCTTCACCAATACCGTCAAGTGATCCATCACCCGAGGCGTCACCCACGAGTTTGAAGCAAGTCTCTGAAACAGAGGCGGTTGCCAGAGTTTTTCATCCCGTCGCGGGGCAGCCCGTGACTCCGGGAACAGTGTCACCCCCTGCCGGGAACGACCCCGTAATGACGGGCTTTGGCCCTACGGGTCAAAGTTCCGCAATTCGGCGTTTGCCGAATCGCTAGTCGTTCCCGGCATGGTCCTGGGTTTGATCAAAATCTGATCAAGATTTCGGGCCGCGCTTGGTACAACACTGCATGCAAATCCGCATGCGAATCCGCACCAACTCGCGCACTGTTGTTCTTCTGATATCTGTACCATCCGCCATGACCACAGCGGCGCGCCGCCGCGCACCGGCGGCTGGGAGAGAGAACAAGGCACTCGCGGAGGGCGACGATGCTCCTATGGAATGGCGAGCGCCTATCGGGCGCCTTCTGCAATAGTGGACGTGCGCGCTGAACGGCGCTTAAGGGCGACTGCCGGTGATGTATTGGCGGAGAACAGATGCGGCTTTGGGCAATCCCTGCAACTCCAGGGAGTTGAGGTAATCATGCACGGTCTTTGGAGGATTCTTGAGACTCCCTCGGTGGTTCTCTGCCGCCTCCACGACCAGAGCCGGCGAGAGATCGAGAAGGCGCAGGATGAAATCGTCCGGGTGCTGCGCTTGCACGCCGAACCGCCGAAGCCGTTGAGGCGGAAAATCCACGAGGTTGCATGTCACGATGACGCTGGCTCCGCCGTGGATCGCGGCTGCCAGCACATGCCGGTCCCCTTCGTCCGGCAATACCAGGCCGGGAATCAGCCGTTCATATCCGGTAACGAGCGCATCCGGCGCGGCCTTGTCCCTGAGCTGGCGAGTGCGCTCCAATTGCGTGCGTGTGAGGTCCGGACGCCGCTTCAGAAGGCTGCCGATCCACTCTTCGTGCACATCCGCGGACCATTTCGCCTGAAATATTCCCATCAGCGCGAGGTGCATCAGGAAATTGCGCAATTCAGCCGGATAGAGAACGTTCGCGTCGTAGAAGACGATGAAGGCAGCCACCGATCAGATCCCAATCTCCTGGTCATAGGCGGCGAGTTCGACAAGAGCCGCGCGACGTTCAGCATCGGCACGACGCTTGTGGGACATCAACGCAAGAAAGCGAACCCGGCGATGTGTGCCAACCTTCCTGTATTCGATCTTCCCCTCGTCCAGGAGTCGTATCAGGGAAGGCCGCGAGATGTTTAGGATGTCCGCCGCCTCCTGGGTCGTGAGTTCTGCGTGGACCGGAATCAAAGTGACGGCGTTGCCAAGCGCCATCTCTTCCAGAATGCGAACCAGCATCTTGACCGCGGATGCGGGAATCCGAAGGG
This sequence comes from Terriglobales bacterium, assembly GCA_050746205.1. Taxonomy (GTDB): domain Bacteria; phylum Acidobacteriota; class Terriglobia; order Terriglobales; family SCQP01; genus JAKAUF01. The sequence continues at coordinate 31,184 of JBOGKW010000003.1, forward strand.
TCTCTTCCTTTGGAGCGCCGACCACGCGCACGCTCAGTGGAGCCGCAGAACGAGTTCGGGTTGCGAGCAGGCGGCTCGTCTCCTTGGCTAAACTCGCGTCCATATCGGTGGGAAGGGTTGGCGTCAAAAGAGCCCGGGACATCGCGATCACCTCAAATCCATCGTCTCACGTATTCGAAGCAAACGCAATCATTCGAAGCATGAGAAACGAGGAGCGCCGGCGCGATACAAACCACGTATCACGCGATACCGAATGCGTATTGGACACGGCGCCGCGCCCTCCGTAGCCTGAAGACAGGCGTCGTAGTCATGGCCAAACCAAGCGCCGTTGAACCGATGCAGCCTCTCGGACAAGGCGGCCTCGACAGCACAACAGCATTTCGACCGCTTCTGGTGACCAAGCAACAGGCGGCGCAGATGCTGGCCGTGAGCGTGAGGACCGTGGAGAACCTGTTGGCCCAAAAACAATTGGCGTACCGAAAGCTGGGCAAGCGCACGCTGATTCCCTACTCCGCCGTCGCTCAACTCGCTCGCCACGACGTTCCCGTGATCTCCGGCAGGCGCCCGGCCAGCTAATTCGCCTTCTTGTAAAATGGAATCCAAATGAAACGATCTTCCCAGTTTCAAATCCTTTTCATTGCGGGGTTTGGCCCAATCGTGCGCGATGCGGCCGCCAGCTGGGAACTTTACAGGCAAACCCTCGGCATCTCGTTCAAGGAGGAAGAGGGGGCCTACCTCCACACGGAAACCATGCCCGGCGCAAAAACCTTCGCCTTGTGGCCCCTGTCCGGCGCTGCCCAATCCTGCTTTGCCTCCGATACATGGCCGGCGGACATGCCCGTCCCGCAAGCCTGGCTTGAGTTTGACGTTGACAATGTGGAGATGGCAACGGCCGAGCTTGAAGCCCGCGGAGACCGCATGCTGGTCAAGAACAAGGTCGAACCGTGGGGCCAAACCGTCAGCCGCTGCCTCAGTCCAGAAGGCCTGCTGCTCGGCGTCACCTTCACCCCCTCGATGCGCGCGGCAACCTAATTTCGCCTCAGGCACGATACTGGCGGCGCCGATGCTCGCCCGCTGTCCATCCGTTCCCTGCGACTTGGACCGGGCGGTCGGGATACCTCTCCACTCGCGGGATTCAAATTGAAAATCTCGCCATTTGACGCACAAAACCGAAACGCTTAGAATTAAAAAATGGCGCCCAAGAAAGTTCGGGAAGCGGCAGCGTGGATGGGTCGCAAATCATATCGCGTCCGCCTGGAGCGGTTTGGAATCGAGCGGCTCCGCGAGATCGCGCGCGAGAATGGTAAATTGGGCGGGCGACCGCCCAAGCGGCCGGCAGGTGGCACGTGAAGGGCGTCTACGAGAAGGTCAAGGGTTCCGGCGTTTGGTGGATTCACTATTTCGACGGCAGCGGGCGACGCCGGCGCGAGAAGGCGGGCACCAAGGGCATGGCGCTCAACCTGTATCGCAAGCGCAAGGTTGAGGCGCTGCAAGGCAAGAAGCTGCCTGAGACCATACGGCGCAAGGCGATCCTGGTGCGCGATTTGCTGGATAATGCCGCCGCCCATGTGCGTCAGCACTACAGCACTCAGCGCATTGCGGCAAAGAAGGGCGAACCTGCGGTTGATTCGCGCCATCCGCTGCTTGCAGCGGCGCTTGGCTCCAAGCCGGCGGATTCCGTCACGCCGCAAGAGATTGAACGCGTGCTGAACCGGCTGGCAGAAGAACAGGAATGGGCGCCAGCCACGTCGAACCGCTACAAGGCATTCCTGTCGCTGGCCTACCGGCTCGGCGTGGCCAATGGCAAGGTTGCCATCAACCCCGCACGGCTGGTCCGGTCCCGACGGGAAGACAACGCGCGCCTGCGGTGGCTCAACCCCGACGAAGAAACGCGCTTACGGCAGGTGATCCGCGAACATTGGAAGGTTCATGAACCGGAGTTTGACCTCGCCCTGAACACCGGAATGCGCGCCGGTGAGCAGTACAAGCTCACCTGGGACAACGTAGACCTGAAGCGCCGCCAATTGGCGTTGTATCGGACGAAGAACAAACACCCGCGCTACGTACCGCTCAACCGTCTCGCCATGGACGCCTTGACGGCCTTGCAAGCCCGGTCCGGGGGGAGCGGGCCGGTGATCCTCCGCGCCGAGCGGCGCAAAGACGCGGCAAGCCAAAAACCACGGCACTGGTTCGAGGACGCGGTGCGCCGGGCGGGCCTGCCGGATTTCACCTGGCATTGCCTGCGGCACACGTTCGCCAGCCGCCTCGTCATGGCTGGGGTGGACATCCGAACCGTGCAAGAATTGATGGGTCACCGGACCCTTGCCATGACCTGCCGCTATGCCCATCTCGCCCCGCAGCATCAGTTGCAGGCAGTGGAGCGGCTGGCCGATCCGGCGGCGGACGCAACAGCCACCAAAACAGCCACCAGCGGTTTTGGACCGGAGAATGCGACCATTGGCAAATCGCGCCAACTCAATGTTAATAAAAGAGTTGGATCTAACGTGGCCAGGTAGCTCAGTCGGTAGAGCAGCGGACTGAAAATCCGCGTGTCGGCGGTTCGATTCCGTCCCTGGCCACCATCCCACCTGCCGCGGCAACTTGGAGAGGCCCTGAGCGCCGGCGCGCGTCCGTGGCCGACCTCCCCACCCGAGCGTGCGCCACTGCGGGCTGCCGAGCCCGGCAAAGCCCAGCCACAAGTCCGGCGCGGCTCACCTGACGGATGGACGGAAATCGGGGAGGGGTCGCACCAGTCGCCCGCTCCCGAATCCCGGGAAACCACCGCTATCCGCCTCCGGCTCCACGTCCACCACCACACCAGCTACGGTGCGACGGTGGTGAAATCCCCCGTGGAGCTGGCGCTGGCGCCGCCCGCCTGGACGGTCACCGTGACCTGATATTTCCCGGCCGGAAAGATGTGCAGCGGGATGTTGGCCAGGAACGGGATGCGACCCTGGGCATCGGCAGCCGGCAAGGGCGTCGGCGGCGTTTGCACGAAGGTGGCGCCGTCCTTGGCGAAGCTCATGCTGACGGTCGCGCCCTGGGTGCCCGGCGGCACGGCGGCGACGAAATAAAAGCCGACAGTGCTGTGCGGGTCCGTGCTGGCACTGAGCTCGCTCCGCAAGTTGGGGACGAGCTGATGGTCCTGGTAGAGGAGCGGGTCGTAGCCCGCGGCGGCGCCCTTTTTGGCGGGCTGGGCGGCCAGGGCGCCAGCAAGGACCATAACGCCGCTCAGCCGTACTTTGCCGGCGGCGGGCACCGTCACCGTCCGCGTGACCACCGTGGCCTTCTTGGGCTGGGCCTGATACAAGACTGTTTGCATGGTGTATGCGCCAGGTGGCAGCAACACGGTGCGGACAAAGGGCGGCGTCTCGCCGCGGCGAAACTGCGCCAGGCCCTTGGGCGGGACGGAGTAGCCGAATGGCTTGCTGTAGTTTGCCACCACGCGACCCTGCGAGTCCCTAATGACCTGGAGGAGGGTAAAGCGGACCAAATCCTTGCCCTTGAGATCGGGCGCGCGCTGAACGAGCGCCGCATCGGGCTGGGCGGCGGCGAGATCGTTCATCGGCACGCGCGTTTCCAGCCGCACGGCGGAGAAGTTGCCGGCGGCCGGGAAGGCGTAGGCGGCGGTGGCTAGGGTCAAATCACTGGGCGGGGGCTGGACATTGAGCTCCGCCAGCAACGGCAACTCGTAGCTGCGCGCCGGGCGGGCCAGCAGCGGCGTCGCATAGTAGCCCTTTCGCGCGCGGACGACCCAGTGGGGATGGCCGAGAACCTTGACGACGATGGCGTGGTAGCCTTCGACGCCGGCGGTGGTGGGCTGATAGGTCAGCTCATAGTGGTCGGTGATGTCATCGCCGATCTTGGTCATGAAGCCATTGAGGTTGTTGGTGCGGGCGGCGACGAAGCCGCCGGTCGCGTTGGCCAGCTCGGTCAAGTTGGTCAGGCGGCCAGAGTACGAAACGTCCTCCTCGCTGTTGCCCAGGTTGGCCTCGGCGCCGGTGACCGCGCCGACGCCGCCGGCCATGACCTGCTGATCGGCGGTTTGCGCCGCTTGCTGCATGGTCTGGGCAATTTCGCTGGCGCTGGATTGCAACGCCAGGCCGGTGGGATCAATCGCATAAAAGCTGACGTGGTTGCGATTGGCGTCATGGATGAGGGCGCGCAGCACGAAGATGGTATTGCTGTTCACGCCCAGCGATTGGCTGTAATAGAGGATCTCCTTGCGGCCGGGCAGCAGCGCCAGGCCGTCCACCAGCGAGCGCAGCGCGGTCAGGCTTTGCCAGCCCTGATCCTCGCCGGCCATGGCGGCGGAGCGCTGCAGGCTGTCGTCGATCATTTGGCTGAAGATGGCCTGCATGATCGTACCCGCCGCCACGCCGGGGCCTCCGGCGGGCACGCCCGTGGACATTTCCGCCTGCTGCGCTTCACTCAAGGCCTGGGCCTGATCGGCCTGGGCCTGGTTGGCCTCCTGCTGCGCGGTCAGAGAGGTTTGGCGATACTGCTGGGCGGTGCCGCCAACGGCGATTTGAATGGCCTTGGCCAGCGTGCCCTCTTTCTTCGTGACGGGGGAAAGCGCGTAGAGCACATTGTCAATGCGATAGACGGCGCCGAAGTCGCCGGGGGCGAAGTCGTGCTGAAGAAACCAATCCGAGGATTGCTTGGCCAACTGGCGGCCGCTGCCGGTGACGCGATCGTAGACGAAGACGATGAGGTTGAAGGGTTGGGGGTTCAGGTCCGGAGACAGGCCGGCCTTTTCCAGGTCGGCGCCGGTGAGGTGCACCGAGCGAGACACCAGGCGGAAGCTGTCGATTTTTTGCGCCTTGCCGTTGTCCAGCACCTGGAGCTGATCGGACTGGAGATTTTTGATGATCTGCCCGTGGCGGTTGGTCACCACCAGGTCCACCATGACCTCATTGGCGTTGCGGCGAATGACGGTGCTGGGCTTCAGTTGCGCGCCGGCGGTGGCGGCGAGCAGTGCCGCGGCGAGGGCGAGGGTGGCGGAACGAAAGGTGATGTGGGTCATGGCGTACCGGAATGGGGAGCGGCCGGTTGGTAGACGGAAGCGGGCAGGACGCCCTGGTTGCGGAAAGAACTGCTGAGCTGCTCAAGGCGGCGGAAGGCCTTTTCCTCGCGCAGCGCCGCCTGGTCGCGGTGCAGCTTCAGATCCACCTGGGCCAGGGCGTAGCGCACCTGGCTGTCTTCGGGAGCCAGGGCTTTGCTGCGCTCCAGCTCGTGGGCGGCGGCAGCGAACTGGCCTTGGCGGTACAGGATCAACCCCACCATGTAATGAGTGGCGAAGTTGGCAGGGGCCAAGCGCAGCGCTTGGCGGGCGTAACTCAGGGCGGGCGGGTACCGGGCGTTCTGCTGATAGAGCGCGGCCAACTGCAGGCGGGCGGGGACGTTATTGGGCTGGATGGCGAGTTCGCGGCGAAAGGCGGCCTCGGCGGCTGGAATCTCCCCCAAGCGCAGCAGCAGCAGGCCATCGTTGTACTGCACGTACGGGGCGTGCGGATGCGTTCGCAAGATTCCAGCCATCACCTTTTGCGCCCCCGCCTGGTTGCGGGACTCCAGATCGTACATTTCTGTGCCCATGGCTTGCACCAAGCGGCGACGGCGGGGCGACAGGATGTGGCCGAGCTGCTCCGGCAGCAACGGCAAATGCAGTGCCGCTAGGCCGAAGGCGGCGACAATCCCCGGCGAGGACCGATGGCGCAGGGCGAACCGCTTGAGCAGATGGCTGGCCTGGGGATACTCGCCGAGGATGATGAGATCCTGGGCCTCGTCATAAAGCGCCACGTCCTTGAGGTTGGCATTGGATAGGCCCAGCGACCGACCTTCCTGGAGGTGCGTGACGGACATCGAGAAATCCCGCGCCTCGAAATCGCACAGGCCGAGCATGGCCCAGGGAGCGCCGTGCTTGGGATCAAGCTCGGTAAGCCGGCCGAACGCTTGGCGGGCGCCGGCGGCATCGTGGGCCTCATAAAGCAACGTGCCAAAATCCCACAAGCCCTCTTTCCAATTCGGATCCCGGCGCAGGGCGGCGGCGAGGGCTTGCCTCGCGGGACCGGCTTCGCCAACGGCGACGGCCGTTTTGGCCGCCTGCTCCAGTTGGGCCGTCGTAGCGCGGCGGGGCGGAGCCTGGGCGGCGAGGGCCAGGGCCAGGCCGAGCGCCAGCATCAAGGCGGCGCCGGCATGAGCCGGCTCGGCCAGGGCGCGCCTGGGACAGCGCTCGTCCGGAACGGGCATGAAACGCGGCAGTCGGGACGCCTGCCCCACCGCGGCGGCGATCATGAATGGCCTCCGGCCGTAGGGGCGGCAAGCTGCAAGGATTCCCGCTGCCGCTGCTGGATGGCCTGCGCTTGCTTGGCGGCGACCAGTTGGCGGACCATCGCGCGCTGCTCCTCACCGAGCTTGGGTTGATGCAGGCGGTAGTAGATTTCACCCAGAATGACGTGGCCCTGAGCGTCTTTGGGGTGGGCCTTCACCGCCGGCGCCAGCAGCGCGCGCGCCGGTTGCAACTGTCCCTGATGGAACTCAACCAAAGCCAGCTGCAAGGCGGGCTGAAAGGCGCCGGGAACCATTTCGTGGGCCCGGCGCAGGTAGGGCTCGGCTTTTGCCGATTCGCCTTGCTGGGCATACAGAAAGCCGAGATAGAAATTGGTCTCGTAATTCGTGCGGTCAAGCGCGTACTCGGCCTCGAAGTTCTTCAGCGCCGCCGCTGACTGTCCGCTAAGCAACTGGGCCTCGGCCAGCCACAGGTGGGCCAAGGGCAGCTTGGGGTCCATGGCCACCGCTCGCTGGTACTCGGCGATGGCCCGCCGCCACTTGCGATCCTGCCGGTACGCGTCGCCCAGCATCAGGTGCACTACCGGCGAATCGCCGCTCTGCATAATGCGGTTGATCCAAACTTCGCCGCGTGGCACCTGCCCCGCCCGGATCAGCGCCGTGCCGCGGATATAGGCCAGGGCCAGGTCGCCGCGATGGGCGGCGCGGAAGGGCGCGGTGAGGGCCACCGCCCGGCCGTAGCGGCCGAGCGACAAATCGCAGGTCGCCAATAGCAACGAGGCGCGATAATCGCCGGGAGCGAGCGCCAAGTAACGGTGGAAGTTGCGGGCCGCCGCCTCAATCTGCCCAGTTTTGAAATAGGCCAGGGCCAAATCCATCCGCGCCGGCGCCAACTGCGGGTCCAAGCGCAAGGCGCGCTGGTACTCGCGGATGGCTGCGCCGAACCTGCCCTGGCGAGCGTCGGTCACGCCCTGCTGGGCGACGGCGGGGGCGGACGCCGGCAGCGAACGCGGTGCTGCCTGCCCAAGAGCCGCGGTGGCCCACACCAGCGCTAGCCCCGTCGCCCGCAAGCTCCGCCGAAAACACCGCATGGCGGACATTATAGGACGCCCTTCCCCCGCGCCCCCCGCGGCGCGGGGGAGCGCGCCGCGGGGGTTCGACACCGGCGGTGGATTAGAAGATGAACTTCAGGCTCAACTGCATCTCCCGGTGGCCCGTCCAACTGTGCAAATATCCGGGAATGTTCCCCGCATTGACGGCCGAGTTGCTGCTGCCCAGCGCCGGGGATTGCATGTAGCCGGCGTAGGGAACCTCCAGCGACGAGGTCTCGGCGCCGTTGACCGCCAGAATGCCCTGGGGGTGGTTGAAGACGTTGAACGCCTCGACCCGCACCTGCAGCTTGCGCACCTCGCTCTTGCCAATCCCGAAACTCTTGAACAAGCCCAGATCGGTGTTCACAAAGCCGGGGCCGTGAATGTACGGGATCTGGAAATCGCCGTTCTCGCCCGGCCCCGGCGACTCGAAGCAACTCGCGTTGAACACCTGATTCGGCCCCAGATTCGCCGTGGGATTGCAGGTGACGAAGCTATGCACTTGATCGTCCGGCGTGCCGGTAATGAAATTGGCATTGTAGTTGCCCGGGCAGGCCGAAGCGCCGTTGGTGCCGCAAACGCTTGCGCCGGTGATGGTGATCGAGGTGCCCGCGGCAGCGTTTTGGTCCGCGTTGACGAGCGGGAACCCCTGCTGCAGGCTGGTGATGCCAGTGATCTGCCAGCCGTCCAAAGCCTCACTGCTGACGAGGTGGCGGCCGAACAGCATTTGCCCGAAGTTCGGAAGGACGATGTTGTACTGCGCTGACAGAGCGTTGGTGACGTCGTAGGGCAGCGGGCCATAGCTGTTAGCCAGATCGAAGGGGTCTATCGGGAACCCCCCGCCATTGTATACACCGCTGATCCCCATGGCTTTGCTGAAGGTGTAGGCGATGCTGTAGTCCACATGGGGCGTGGTGCGGGTGGCGGTGAGCTGGAAGGCGTTGTAAGTTTGGTATAGCTCCGGCGCGAAGTAGTTGATGTTGCCATAATCGGCATAGGGCCGGAAGGGCTGGTCGCCGTTGAGTTGGCTGGGCTCGGTGGGGGTAGTGCAATTCATCAGGGTATAGCCCTGAGCGGCGCAGGAAGCCTTCCACATCGGAGTTTCGGTGCCTATCGGGATCAGGTTGTAGTCGTAGCCGCCGTTGCCGCTGCCACCGGGGAACATCTGGTTGCGGCTGACGTTGCCAACGTAACTGGCTTCCAGTACGGTGCGCAAGGGCAGCAACTGCGACAACGTCAGGCTATAGCTAACTGTATAGGGCATGCGGTCGTTGTTGCCAGCCAACGCGCTAATGCCGGTGATGCAGGCATTGTTGGAGATGGCGCTGGCCGTGTCGCAGTTGGGCAGAAAGCTGGAGTTCAGCTTCGAAAGGTACAGGCCACTGCCACCTAGGCTTACGGTGCTGGCCACGGGCGGGTTGGAGACGGCGCCGTTGGGAACGTTGAATTCGTTTTCGTAGTAGAACACGCCCGCGCCGCCGCGCAGAATGGTCTTCGCCTGGCCGGTCAGGTCATAGGCGAAGCCGAAGTTGGGCGCGAACTCCATGGCGGGGGTAGGCACGGCGGAGAGGGGCACCCCGGGATCCTCCGCGGTGCGCAGCAGGCCGGGATAGGCGCCAACCGCCGAGCTGCCGCCGGTGTAAGCGGTCGGCGAGCCGGTCATCGTGTAGGTGGTCCCATTGACCGTGAAAGTGTAATTGCTCGGAGCCGTGCTCGCTGCACAGCCGAACTCGCCGGGATTTCGGCAGAGATAGCCGCCGCCGCTAACATAAGCCGGTTCGCTGAACGCGGTGATTTCACCCTTGGAGTCAAACGGCTGACCAATGTGATCCAGGCGCAGGCCGATGGTCAGGGTCAGGCGCGAACTCGTATGCCAGGTGTCCTCGATGTAGCCGTCCAGTTCGTTGTAGGCCAAAACGGGCGTCAGGAAGGCGCTGGACTGCGAGAAGCTGGTGATATTGCCCAGTTCCAAATCGGTGTAGGCGTTCTGAGATTGCGCACCCCAGACCGAGTACTGCAGGGTAGGCCGCGGGTCACCGCTGGGCTGCTGATTGGTAATGTGCTCAAAGAAGGCGCCAAACTTCAGTAGGTGGTTGCCGGCATCAAGCGAGAAGTCGTCGCGGATGTTGTTCAGCCATTTATCGGCGTAGGTGGTGGGCACGGTATCGCCGGCGCCATTGATCAGCGTTGGCAGGGCGTTCTGGTAGGCTTCCAGAGACGGCATCAGCCCGGTGGGATTGGCAAACACGCCGCCATAGGGGTAGCCGAGCGCGGAGGTGGAATCCAGCGAAGGATCAGCCAGGTCCCAGGGCAGGATCAGGCGCGTGGTGCCGAAGGTGATTTCATTCGTCAGCGTCGGGCTCAGCACCTGCACCAGCGTGCCGGTCATTTGGTTGGAATGCTGGCTGGCGGTCTCGGTGCCGGGATAGGGGATGGTCGAGCCACCCCACCACAGACCGTAGGGGTCCACCGCTATCTCGGATTCATGATCCAGGGTGACGTAGAGCTTGGTGTTTTCGGTGAAGTCGTAGTCAATGCGGCCGGTGTAGGTGTTGTGGTTCACCGGGCCGGTGGCGTCGCTGATGTAGTTGTAGGGCAACGCCGCGGTCGGCGTGTGGTTGGGCTCCTCATCCACCAACTGCTTCATGAACGCCGCCCCGCCGGGGTCCATGGCGGTGGGGGAACCGGCGGGCCCGAAGGGGATAATGCCCGGCGTTTGGCAGGTGACCGTGGCGCCGTTGCCAAAGGTGTACGTGGGAATATTTTGGGAGCTGTCGGCGCTGGCCTCGTAAAACGGGCTGGTGGTGACGCTGGAGGTGCAAGGCGCGGTGGTGGCCTCGCCGCCGGTAAAGCCCGAGGTCCAAAACTGCTGGTAGGGGCTGCCGTTGAGCAATTCGGTGAAGTTGCCCTGGCGCATATCCTGGGTGGGCACGCTGCCATCGTGCACGCCCAAGTCCTGCGTCTGCCGCATCCACTCGGCGCCGAAGAAGAAGAAGGCCTTATTACGGTGCTGGTTGAAGCTGGTGCCCGGAATGATGATGGGCCCGCCGATGTTGAAGCCGGGATAGTTAAAGGTGGACTCGGGCCGCGCCAGGCCGGCTTGGTTGTTCAGCCAGTCGTTGGAGTTCCAGCCTGGGCGCCGGCCGGTCCAGTAAGCCTCGCCGTGGAATTGGCTGGTGCCGGCTTTGGTGACGGTGTTGATGACCACCGGGCCCTGGGGGTTGGCGGCGGAGTAGTTGGAGGTCTGCACCGTGACTTCGGAAACCATCTCCTTGTCGGGAATGACCGCCGCGCCGCCCAGATTGCCGGGGTCAATGTTGATGGAGCCATTATTGGTCAGCGAAACCGCGTCACCGCGGCCGCCATTCACGTTGAAGCCGCCGACGCCGCCGGCGGTGCCGTTGAAGCCGGTGACCTCTGGGTTAAAGCCGTTCTTGACCACGCCGGGCAGGATCAACACCGATTGCACGACCGAACGGCCTTCCAGCGGCATGTTCTCGACTTGCTGGTTGGTGATGGTCATTTCCTTCGCGCCGGAGGTGGTGGGCACGACGTAGTACGCCTGGCCGCTGACCTCGACCGTCTGGCTGGCGGCGCCGAGAGCCAGCTTCAGCCCGGGTATGCCGATCTGGGCGCCGGCGGAGACAATGACATTGCTCTTGTGCAGCGTCTTGAACCCGTGGTGCGTGACCGTGAGCGAATAGGTCCCTTGCGGCACGCCGGTGAAGCTGAACAGACCGGCGGCGTCGGTGGAGGCGGCGCGCGTCTCGGTGGTGGCCTGGTTGGTCAGCGCGATTTTGGCGTCGGGCACGACGGCGCCGCTGGGGTCGGTGACGGTGCCGGTGATGGTGCCGTACTGCGCCTGGGCTTGCGCCTGTGGCAGGAAGACGAAGGCCAAACCCAGGACCAATGCAAGAGCGGTGGCGGCGCGAAGGGCGAAACGCGCGGGGAGGAAGCTCGAAAACTGCCGCATAACCAGATTCTCCTCAGTGACGCAGTGCACTCTGGGCCCGGTGACCACTTGACCTTTCCGACCGTGCCGCGCATTACGTTAGTCCCTCCCGACCACCCGGTCAAGGGACAGTTTGCGGAAAGTGATGGTCATTTTGCGACACGGTTCGGCGGACCAGAATGCCCCCCGACCCTCCTCACCCGCTAGGAAATGAGAGTTTCCGCGGCCGCCCAAGGGGTGGGGCAAGCGCATATAATCGGCGGCAAGTCCCGTTTCGCTTCGCGATGTTTCCCGCCCTTCCTCGCCGTGCCCGCTGGGGCCTTCCCGCCGCCACCCTGGCGCTGGTCGCCGGCATGGTCGGATGGATGGGCGCCGGGCCCGCCGGAGGCAGGGCGGCGGCCGGAGGCGGCCATTCCGCCGCGCGGGGCCCGGCGGCGCGCCAGGCGAGGGCCTACCCCAACCCACGGGCCGCCCCCGCGCCCCGGCACTTCTTCTCCGCCGGCTGGCGGCCTGGAATGGGGGGGCCGGCGGGCTTGCAGTATGTCGGCGCTCACGCCTGCGTAGCCTGCCACACCAGCTACCGCACCCAGTTCCACACCGGCATGGGCCACGCCTCTGACCTGCCGGCGGAGGCTGCCATCCTCGAACACCACTCGGATTTGGCGGTGACCATCGCCGCCGATGTGTACCGGTTGCGGGCCAAGGGCAGCGGGCCGAAGGCCCCGTGGGTCTATAGCGTTAGCCGCGGTGGCAAGACGGTCTCAGTGCCGGTAACTTGGGCCTTTGGACTCGGCGCCGCCGGCCAGACCTATCTTTATGAGCGCGATGGCGCGTATCACGAAAGCCGGGTTAGCTATTTCAACCGCGTTGGCGGCCTAGCCACCACCATGGGCTACGGGCCCACGCCACCGGGCCCGCTCTGGGACGCCCTGGGTCGGCGGATGGCGCCGGACGAGGCGCGGGCCTGCTTTGTCTGCCACACCACGGGCAGCTATCTCGGCGGGCAGTTCCAGCCCCAGCGCGCCACCTCCGGAGTGACCTGCGAGGAATGCCACGGACCGGGATCGGCGCATGTGGCGGCAATGCGGGCGCACGACTTCGCCGGCGGCTTTCACATCTTCAATCCCGGCCAGCTGGACGCCAACGACCTCGTAGACTTCTGCGGTTCCTGCCACCGCACTACCATGACCGTGCTGGCGATGGGGGTTACCGGCACGCTCGACGTCCGCTTTCAGCCCTACCGGCTGACGCTTAGCCAATGCTGGAACCCGACCGACCGGCGCATCGCCTGCCTGGCCTGCCATAATCCGCACGAACCACTGGTGACGGCGCCAGCCGCCTACGACCACGCCTGCCTGGCCTGCCATGTTGCGAATGGCGAGCGCGTCACTGCCGCCATCGCCCATAGTCACCCCGGGCCGGCCTGCCCGGTCGGCACCCACGACTGTGTCACCTGTCACATGCCCAAGGTCCACCTCCCGGGCTCGCACGACGTGTTCACCGATCACGACATTCGCATCGTGAAAGCCGGCGCCCCGTATCCCGGATAGGGCGCGGAATGCGGTTCAGCCGGCCGATTCTGCACGGCCCCGCCGCTCCGCGGAATTGCTGCACGTTAGCCAGGTTGAGGACCAGCCGCAATCCCTCGCCGACTGCCGTGGAGCGGCGACGCCGTCGCTCAGCAGCGCCACCGGCGCCGCGCCGATGTCTTCCTGGCGGGTGAAGGTCCGGCCCAGCAGCGGCCGCACGCCCAGCAGTGGGAACAGGTTCCAAGCGACCCGCGCCCCCGCCACCCGCTCCGGCGCCCCGCCCCCACCGGAAAGGTCAAAGGCATCACCGCCAAAGCTGGCCACGCCCGAAAATACCCGCTGGTCCCGCGTCAGAGGGCCAATGTCGGGCGCCGAGCCGCCCCAAGCCTGCTGACTGAACGGCGGGATGCGCTCCTTGATGAGCATCAGCTGACCGGGTTGGCGGTAGGGCAGCGGCCGCAGCAGCACGCCACGAACGACCGTGAAAATCGCCCCGCAGGCGCCGATGCCGATCGCCAGCGTGAGCACCACCGCCAAGCTGTATCGGCGCGCCCGCAGCAGTTGCCGGGCGGCGGCGCGCAACTCGTGGCCCAGGGCGAGCATGTTCCATTGTGCTGCACGCCGTTGGCCATCGCTGGCCTCCTTCCCCGCCCCGGCGGCGCCGCGGATTTTGCGGCCGCCGCGGGCCGCGCGGCGCGGCTTGGCAGCCGCGACCATCCGTTTCTGGGACTACAGTGTTCGATCGCGGACGGCGCACGGCACCGCCCAAAGGCGATGCCCGCACCCGACAATTTGCAACCGACGCTTTTCGCCGAGCGTCTATGTGATTAGGCGGAAGACCTTAGCACGGGAGGCACAACATGAGAAGGACGATGGCAGTTGTGGGCTTGACGATGGGTCTGCTGATCGCTTCGGCGGCGGGCGCCGCGCCGCCGCCGCCCCAAGCCGCGTCCGCCACGCACGCCCTGGACCAGCAGATCCAGCACTACCTGCGGCAGCAGTACAGCGGCAACAAATCCTTGGCCCACGTCGCAACCACCGTCTCCGACCGGGTGGTCACATTGCGGGGCTCGGTGCCCGACTACCGCGCCGATTTGCAGGCGGCGCACATCGCCCGGCAGGTCGGCTCGGTCAACGGCGTCATTAATCTGCTGAAGGTCAACGCCCCTTATGTTCCCGACGCCACGCTGCGCAAGCAGTTGGCGGAGCGGCTCACCTACGACCGGATGGGCGAAGGCCAAGTCTTCAACAACTTGACCCTGCACGTCCACGACGGCGTGGTCACCGTCGGTGGCAACGTACACGATTACGCCAGCCGCGACTCGGCCCTTGACATCGTGGACAACACCAAGGGCGTGCGTGGCGTGCGCGATCACGTCAAGGTGGCGCCCACCTCCACCTTCGACGACCAGATCCGCTTCCGGGTCGCCCGCGCCATCTATGGCAATCCGGCGCTGCGCCGTTATGCGCTGAACCCTGCCCACCCGATCCGCATAGTGGTGAATAATGGCCACGTGACGCTGGATGGCGTGGTGGCCAGCAACCTGGACAAGACGCTGGCCGACCACGCCGCGCGCGCGGTGCCGAATGTCTTCAGCGTGCAGGATAACCTGGTGGTGGCGTCGGGTAAGTAATCGCGGCCGGCCCGAGGCGATGGCCCGGGCGGCCCTGCCCGCCAAGCCTCCACCCCAGGACGTGCTACTCGGAAACCCGGATGACTCACCATGGACGCCCAGGGTTTGCATTCCGACGCCAACTTGGCATGCGGGGCATCCAACGTAGATGGGAATCTCGGCCGGGCCCCAGCGCGTGAACCAACGGACTCGCGCTGGGAGCGACGTTGTGGCGTTCCTCGAACCGCGCACATTCCGCGTTCTCACCACGGCGCTGGTTTACGCCATTGCCATCGGTTTCATTTGGTTTGCGCGGTACATGCTGTTGGCCTTTTTGCTCGGGCTCCTGTTTGCCTATTTGCTGGAGCCGCTGGTGCCCTGGGTTCAGAAGTACTTGCGGTTGCCTCGGGGCGCGGCGATCGCGGTCATCTATGCGGTGCTGGTGTTTTTCGTCGGTTGGCTGATGTTTCGCTACGGCCCCACGGCGGTGCACCAGGTCGAGAATCTGGATCGGGAACTGCCGGAGATCACCCAGCGCCTGGCCAGCGGCCAGTTGATTGCCCATCTCGGCCAAGCGCGCGGCTGGAGCGCCCACACCCAGGCGGAGCTGACCACCTTGGTGGCCCAGCATAAAGCCGCCATCCTCGACATGGAACATGACGTTTCCGCCTACGTCGCCGCATTCATCAAAAACCTGTGGTGGGTCGGGCTGATTCCTTTGCTGGGCGTGTTCTTTCTCGTCAGCGGCGAGACCTTGGGCCGCGGCATCATTGACCTGACCCGCCGTCGCGCACGGCGGGAGTTCCTGGATGCCCTGCTCTCGGATCTGCACGACGTTTGGGGCAACTTCATCCGGGCCCAGTTGATCCTGATGCTCATCGCCATCGCCGTCTACATCGGCTTCCTGACCCTGGTCGGCCTGCCCTATGGATTCGCCATTGGCCTAGGCGCCGGGTTATTCGAGTTCATCCCCACCCTCGGCCCTATCATCGCCGCGGCCATGGTCCTCGGCTCTGCCTTCGTCTTTGGCTACGGGCATTGGGCGCTGCTGATCGGCTTTCTCGTGGTCTGGCGCATTGTGCAGGATTACGTGAACTCGCCCAAGATCATGGGCAGCCAGCTCAACATTCACCCCTTCCTGGTGATCTTCGCGGTGCTCACCGGGGCGGAGATTGCCGGCATCATCGGCGTATTCCTTTCCGTCCCCATCATCGCCAGCCTGCGCGCGTTTTGGCGACGCTGGCAGGCCTTCGATGCCGCCCGCTATTTGGGGCCGGTCACCTCTGCCGGCGGCGGACCCCTGGAGCGGAGCGGCCCGCCGGACTAGGCCTGCCTCCGCGTCGGCGCGCCTGGCGACAGCCCGTGGCATGGGCGTCCTCGGCTGTCGCTTTCGGCTGTCTGTGCTGGCTACTTCCCTCCGCGCTTGGCAGCCGGGACGACTGCCCTACGACCGCGCCGCAAGTGGGCCAGGCGTCCCGTCCGCCCGCAGGCCCGTTGCGTGACGTTTTGCCGTGACCGCCGTTAGGCGGTCCGGTTGGGCGGGAGTTCAGCCCGCCCTACCGGCGGACCCACGCATCTATAATTGAGCTTAGGTTCCGCGGCACCGGATGCTGAATTTCAGCCTGTTTTGGGCCCGACTAGCCCTCAGCCTCTACACCTTTGGCCTGGCCACGGCCTGGATCACGCTGGCGGTGCGTCGGGAGACGTTGTTTCGTCTGGCGCGCGGCGCCGTGGCCCTAGGCTTTTGCTTCCAGTTCGTCAGCTTAGTCGAGACCGGTTTCGCCACCGGCCAGTTCCCTATCACCCAATACAGCGAGGCCAGCAGCCTGCTGGCGTTTCTGATCGTGGCGGTATTTTTGGCCGCCTATCGCTTCTACTCGCCGCCGTCGTTGGCGGTGGTGGTGTTCCCGCTGGTGTTCGCTCTCACGCTGACGTCCATTTACGGCGCCGACGGGGTGGCGCGCGTGGGTGTGGGGGCGCCGGCGGCGAGCCTGCGCAACAGCTGGATCGCGGCGCACGCCACACTGATCTTTTTGGGCTACGCCGCTTTGGTGCTGGCCTTCGCCGCGGAGGTCCTGTTTCTGCTGGCGGAGCGCCGCCTGCGCCAGCGGCCTCCCAAGCCCGGGCCGAGCCGCTGGCTGCCCCCACTAGAAACCTTGGACCGGCTCAGCTACCGTGCGCTGCTGGTAGGTTTTCCGCTGTTGACCGGCGGACTGGCGATCGGACTGTACTGGGCCGACGCCACCTGGGGCACGCTAGATCTCCACGATCCTAAGATCGCCCTCACTTTGCTGGCCTGGGTGGTTTATCTGCTCCTGCTGTTCTCCCGTTGGTCGCGCGGCTGGCGGGGCCGGCGCGCGGCCTATGCCACCGTGGTCTGCTTTCTCATCGCCGCCGCCGGCTGGCTCAGCGGCAACGCCAGCGGGCTACATCACTTCTTTCCGCGATGAACCTGCTGCTCATCGGCATCAGTCACCACACAGCGCCCGTGGAGCAGCGCGAGGCCTATGCCATCTCGGCCCAACACCTTCCCCGCGCGCTGCGGCAGTTGCTGGCCTGGCCAGGGGTGCGGGACGCGCTGATTCTGTCCACGTGCAACCGGGTGGAGTTGTTGCTCGCCACCGAGGCGGAATCATGGGATCCATGGCCGGCGCTGGCGGCGGTGTTTGGCCGCGACCTAAGCGGCCAGACGCCCCATTTCTACTGCCATCGGGGCCCGGCGGCGGTGCGGCATCTGTTCCGCGTCGCCGCCAGCCTGGACTCGCAGGTGATCGGCGAGCCGCAGATCTTGGGACAGATCAAAGCCGCCCATGCCGCAGCGCGCGCCGCAGGGGGCATGCGCGGCGGCTTGCATCCGCTTCTGGCCCGCGCGTTCAGCACCGCTAAGCGGGCGCGCCGGGAGACCGGGCTGGGACGGCACGCGGTCTCCATCAGCCGTACCGCCGCCGGGCTGGCGCTGCAGATCTTTGGCTCGCTCGACGGTCGCTGCGTCTTGTTGATCGGCGCGGGTGAGACTGGCGCCCTGGCCGCCCGCCATTTTCTCCGCCAGGGCGCCAGCCGATTGCTGGTCGCCAGCCGCACCCCGGAGCGGGCCGCCGCGGTGGCGGCGCGCCATCAGGGCGCAGTCATCCCCTTCGGCGCCTGGGGAGAAGCGGCGGCGGCGGACATCATCATCAGTTGCACCGGCGCGTCGCGGCCGATCCTGGACCGAGCCGACGTGGCGGCGTTGTTGGCCCGCCGCCGCTCCCGGCCATTGTTGTTGCTGGATATCGCAGTACCCCGCGATATCGAGCCCGACGCTGGACAGCTGGACAACGCCTTCCTCTACAACATTGACGACCTGCGCGCCGCGGTGGATCAGAACCTGGCGGAACGCCAGCGCGAAGCGGCGCGGGCCGAGGCCCTCATTGAACAGGGGGTGGACAAGTTCCTGCACCACGCCCGCGGGGCGCAAGCCGGACCGGCCATCCAGGCCCTGCGCGCTCAATGCGAGCAACTCCGGCAGCGGGAGTTGGAGCGGCTCCGACCCAAGCTGGCCAGCCTGCCCGAGCCGGAGCGGGCCCAGGTCGAGGCCTGGATGGAAGCCCTCAGCCGCGGGCTGATGCAGAAATGGCTGCACCGGCCCCAAAACGCCCTCAAGGCTGCGGCGCGAGCCGGCGCCGAGGGCCCGCTGGCCGAGGCGCTGGAGCAACTGTTTGCGCCCCCCGCGCCGGTGCCCGCCGCCGTGCCCGAACCCGCCGCCGCTGCCGTCGCCGCGCTGGCCGCCGCCCCGGTGGAGGCCCCCGTCGCTTCGGCAGCCCTGGCCAGCGACGGCGTCACCGGGGAACCGGCGCCGTTGGCCGCCCGCGTCGCCCACCGCGGCGTCCGGTAACGCCCTGCTCCGCGGCTGGGGCAACTGCTTTTTGGGACGGCCGGCCGCTGGCCGGCTGAGCCGCCAGGGGAACTCGGCCGAGCGCTTTGACGTAATTTCCCTCGGCTAGGCGCGTAGAATCGGCAGGAGCCATTGCGTGCTGGCCGCCATCTCACCGCTTGTACCCCTGGAGCCGCCTGGCGCTCCGGCCTCCACCATGCCCCCATTTCCCGCGCCCGACCCCGCCTCAGACCCGGCCGCCGCGCCAGCGGCGGCGCCCCTCTCGCAGTTGGAAGAGTTGTATCGCCGCCATCACCTCCGCTTGCTGCAAACCGCCTACCGCGTGGTGGGCAACCAAAGCGACGCCGAGGACGTGCTGCAGACCGTCTTTCTGCGACTGGCTCGGGACGGCGAACGGTTGGGCCTTCGGCCCGGTGACGAGCTGGGCGGCTATCTGCACCGCATGACCCTGCATGCGGCCATTGACTGCCTGCGCCGTCGCCGCCCGCAAGCGGCCGCGGACGCCGCCGAGCGCCTCACCTCGCCCGCCCCCGACCCCGAGCGGACGCATCGGTCCCAGGAGTTGCAAACCCTGCTGCGCCAAGCCGTGGCTCGGCTGGAGGGACGGGCGGCGGAAATCTTCGTCTTGCGCTATTGGGAGGAGATGGACAACACGCAGATCGCCCGCCGCTTGCGCATGCCGCGGGTGACGGTCGCCGTCACCCTGCACCGCGCCCGCCAGCAACTGCGCCTAGCCCTCAGCCGCCATTGGGGAGAGCCGTCATGAAACCGCATCCGGAAGCCCACTCTCGACCTTCGTTGGAGGCGCTCAACGCCGCCATCCGCGCCGCCCACCTGAACGAGGCGGAGGTCGCCGCCTCCGGCACGGCGGTCTGGAATCGCATTGCAGCCGACCTAGGCGACGACGCCGCCGGAGCGCCCGCTGCCGCGCCCGAGGGCCCGGTGATGTTGCGCGGCTGTGCCGACATGCGCGCACTGGCCCCCGCCTACCAGCACCGGCGGCTGGCCCCGGAACTTCGCCTTTTGGTTGAGGACCATTTGGCCTCCTGCGTGGCCTGCCGCCGCGCCTTCGCCGGCCGGCCGCCGTTGATGGCGGAAACCCCGGCCCTCGCCAGTCCGGCCACCCGCCGGCCCGCCCTTGGCTGGGCCGCGGTGGCCCTGGCGGTCGCCGCCGCCATCGCCGTGGCGGTCATCTACGTTCGCGTCTCGCCCCGCGCCGGCCAGGCGACGGTGTTGGCCGCTGGCGGTCCGCTGTATCAACTCGGCACCGGCGGACCGGCGCGGGTCCAGGCTCGCTGGCTGGACTACGGCCCGCGGTATCGCAATGCCGCGCAAACCCAGTTGCAACTGCCCGACGGCTCCCGGCTGGATCTGCGGGCCCATTCGGAATTTGCCTTTTCGGCCAACGGCGCCGGCACCCGCATTCACCTGATCGCCGGCGATGTCATCGTCGAGGCGGCGCACCAAACCGGTGGCCGCCATCTTCAGGTCGTCGCGCCGGGAGCCGTGGTGACCTCCTTGGGCACGATCTTCGCCGTGCAGCAGGGCCTGAAAGGCGCCCGCGTCGCGGTGCTGCGCGGTTCGGTCCGGGTCAACGTTCAGGGCCGGCAGAGCATCGTCCCCGCCGGCGGCCAGCTCTCGACCAATCCCGATTTGCCCGGGGTTCCGCTGGCGTCGGACTTCGCCTGGGGCGCCAACGCCCCGCACTATTTGGCCCTCGTCGCCAGCCTGGCGCGGCTGCGGCGGGCCCTGGCGCAGGTGCCACCGCCGCAACTTCGGTATGGCTCCGCCTTGGCCCAACTCTTGCCCGCCAACACGGCCTTCTTCGCCTCCCTGCCCAATCTCCATGGCCAATTGAGCCAGTCCTATCAGATCTTGCAATCGCGTTTGCAGCAGGACCCGGTGCTGCGCGCCTGGTGGCAACATCGCAACCCCAGCGCGACCAAGATGGAAAGCGCGCTGCAACCGATCCTCGCTTTGGGCGCCGATTTGGGGCCGGAAATCGTGATCGCAGCCAGCGCCGACGCCCATGGCGCCCCGACCACGCCGCTGCTGCTGGCGCGCGTGCTCCGGCCGCGCGACTTCCAGCGCCGCCTGCGCCAGCTCACCGCCCCTGCCACCTTCGCTGGCGGCAGCCATGCTCCGCACATCGTCAGCGGCAATCAGCTACCCCCGGCCATGAGCTCCGGCCCGGTGATTTGGCTGCATCATGGCTTGCTCGCCGCCGCGCTCAGCCCGGCGCCCCTGCGCCGCCTGCAAGCAGGGCTCCTCTCCGCCGCCCCCCGGTTCACCACCACGCCGTTTTACGGCCGCATCGCCCACACCTATGCCGCCGGCGTGAGCGTGCTGGTGGCCGCCAACGTCCACCCCTGGATCCAGCGCGTGCAGGTTTCCTCCGGCGCCGAGTGGCCGTCGCGATTGGGGCTGGCCAATGCCACCGCCTTCATTGCCACCGTGCGCCAAACCGGGAGCGTCACCGCCAATCGCGCCGTGCTCGCGTTCGGCTCCCCGCGCCAAGGTGTAGCCGCCATGCTCTCCGAGCCACAGCCGATGGTCGGGTTGTCCTACGTCTCGCCCCAGCCGCGGCTGGTGGTGGCGGCGGATACCATTCCGCCCGCCCGGCTGGCCGCGGAGATCATGCAATTGCAAGCCGGCCCTGGCCGGCCGCCCGCCGCCCCCCCGGCGTGGCTGCGGAGCTTATTGGCTCCGTTGTCGGGCGAGTTCGTCATCGCCCTGGACGGCCCCATGCTGCCCTCGCCCAACTGGGTCTTCTCTGCCGCGGTCAACGATCCGGCGGCGATGCAATCGGCCATTGCGTCGGCTTTGGCGCCGATGGGCGGCGGCGTGCTGACGCCGGTCACGGTCAATGGCCGGGATGCCTATCGCCTCTCGCTGCCCTTCGGCTTCCACCTGGTCTATCTCTACACCGGCGGCGACCTGGTCGCCGCCGCCAACTCCGCCTGGCTCACGCAGGCGCTGCGGTATCACTCCAGCAGCTACAACCTCCTCCATTCGCAACGGTTCCTGGCGGCCCTCCCCATGGACGACCAGGTCAACTGCTCGGCCATTTTCTATCAGGATTTGGGCCCGGCGCTGAACAGCCTGCTGTCGCTGCCGGGTGCGGGGCAGATCGGCGCGGCCCAGCGGCAGTCCATCGCCTCGCTGGCCTCGCAAGCCCCGACCGCTGCTTGCGCTTACGCCGCGCCGCAAAGCCTCACCTTGGCCATGAACGGCACCACGGGACCGTTGGAGTTCTTCGAGCACAGCCTCATCGGCGCGCACGCGTTGGATTTCGGCCCTTTCAGTTCGGTGCTTCCACGCCACCGGCATGCCCCGCCAAGCCCCTAGCCGCGACCGTTCGCGCGTGGAACCGCCATTGCCGACTCCCGTCGTCTCCCGGGTGTGGTTCGGCCTCTGCTAGCCTATGCCCGTGACCTCCAACCCCTCGGCCGCACCGCCCGATGCCGCGGCGCCGCCGGTGCCCGCCCTGGCCACCATCGCCCTCGAAGGCCTCACGGTGAGCCTGGCCGGCCACACCATCCTCCACGGACTGACCTGCGCGTTGCACGGGCGCGCCATCGGCCTGTTGGGACCAAATGGCGCGGGCAAAACCACGCTCATTCACACGCTGCTGGGCTTTTATCCCCCCGCCTCCGGGCAAGCCCATCTGCTCGGCAACCCCATTGCCGCCGGTCCGTCCGCCCGCGCCGCCATCGGCTACATGCCGGAGCGGGATGCCTTCATTGCCCGCATGACCGGGGTGCAGTTTCTGCGCCTGATGGGCGAACTCTCCGGCCTGCCGCCGGCGACCGCCCTGGAGCGCGCGCATGAGGCGCTGTTCTTTGTCGGGCTGGACGAGGCTCGATACCGCCCGGTCGAGACCTACTCGTCCGGCATGAAGCAAATGGCCAAGCTGGCCCAAGCCATCGTCCATGGGCCCCGGCTGCTGTTTTTAGATGAGCCCACCAATGGTCTGGACCCGACCGCCCGCCGGCGCATGATTCAGCTCATCCGCGGCTTGCGCGCCAGCGGCGAGACGCGATTCCTGCTGTCCTCGCATCTGCTGCACGACGTCGAGGAATGCTGCGATGAGATCTTGATCCTGAGGGACGGCCGCATCGCCGCGCAATGCGATCTGGAGGCGGAGCGCCGCACCAACCGCCGCTTCGTCTTCCTGGAAACGCAGGGCGGCGAGGCCGCCGCCTTTTGGACGGCGCTGCAGCAACTCGGCTGCGTCTGCGCCACCCAGCCCGGCAACCGCGGCCGCGTCGTGCTGCCCGAGGGCGTGGATGCGGCGGAGATCTTTCGCGCCGCCGCCCGCCACCAGGTGCAGCTGCGCCGCTTCGAGTTCAAGCGCGATTCGCTGGAGGAGATCTTCCTCCGCGCCATGAACCATCCCGCCGCGCCCGCCGGCGCCGGCGCGGCCTGAACGTCATGCCGATCTTCGAGCATTCCTATCACGCCTACACCGGCCCGCTCGTGCCGGCCCGTCGGCTGCCGCTGGCCATCTCCCGCCGGGGCCTGGCCGAGGCGCTGCACTCCCGCCTGGTGGCGCTGCTGCTCGGCGCCGCCGGCATCGCCACCCTGGTGTTCGCCATCCTGATCTACTTGCACTACAACGCCGGCGCGCTCCGGGTGCTGCGCCTGGCCGTGGACCGCCTGGTGCCGGTGAATGCCCAATTCTTCACGCTCTATTTGCTGATTGAGGCGGTGATCGCCTTCTTCCTGGTCCTGTGGCTCGGCCCCTCGGCCATCGCCCGCGATCAGGCCAACAACGCTTTGCCGCTTTACCTCTGCCGCCCCATCACGCGGCCGCAATATCTGTGGGGCAAGATGCTGCCCCTGCTGTTGTTGCTGTCCGCCGTCACCTGGCTGCCCGGCTTATTGTTGTTTTTCCTGCAGGCATCGCTGGCGGGCCACGTCTGGCTGGCCCGCCATGCCTTTATTGGCTGGGGCATCTTGGCCGGGTCCCTAGTCTGGATCGTGTTGCTCGCCGTGCTGGCCAACGCGTTGTCGGCTTCGCTGAAGCGGCGCTGGCCCGCCACCGCCGCGCTGGTCGGGCTATTCTTCATTCCCGGCATCGCCGGGCAAATCCTGGATCGCTTCCTGCTCACCCCCTGGGGCCGTCTGCTCAGCCCGCTGGCGCTGATGCGGATCATCTGGCAGGGCTTGTTCCGCCTGAACCTTCCACAATACGGGTTTGTGCCCGGGCCCGAGGGCCGCGCCGTCTGGGGCCTGCTGCCCCCCGTGCCCGCATGGTCGGCGTGGCTGGTCTGCGGCTTGATCGTCGCTGGCTGCCTGGCTTTGCTGGCGCGGTCGTTGCGGCCGTATCCCCCAGTGCGTTGATCTCCACGCCCATGTCACTGCTGACCGCCCATCAAGTCTCGAAGTTCTATGGCGACGTGCTCGGCGTGGACCGGGTCACGGTGGCCATCAGCGCCGGCATCACCAGCCTGGTCGGCCCCAATGGCGCCGGAAAAACCACGCTGATGAACCTGTTTGCCGGGCTGCTGCATCCCACCCGCGGCGAGCTCACCGTCTTGGGCCGGACCCCAGGCGACCCCGAACTGTACCGCCAGTTCGGCTACTGCGCCTCCTGGGACGCGTTTCCCCCCGGCGTTACCGCTCACGGCTTCATCGCCCGCTACCTCCGCCTGCACGGCTATGGGCCGGCGGAGGCGGCGCGCGGCGCCGGTCGCGCTCTGGAGCGAGTGGGCCTGGCGGCGGTAGCTCGCCGCCGCGCCGAGACCTTCAGCCAAGGCATGCGCCAGCGCCTGCGCTTGGCGCAGGCCACGGCCCACGATCCGCAAGTCGTGATTCTGGATGAACCGCTCAACGGCCTTGACCCCCTAGCGCGGGCGGAGATGGCGACGCTATTCCGGAACTGGGCCGCGGGCGGGCGCGCGTTGCTAATCTCCAGCCACATCCTGCATGAGGTGGACGCCATGTCGGATCGCGTCCTGCTGCTGGACCAAGGCTATCTGCTCGGCGCCGGCAGCGTACTCACCGTGCGCGGGGAGATTCGCCGCCATCCGCTCCAGATCCTGGTCCGCTGCGACCGCCCCGCCGAGCTAGCGGCGCAGGCCTTCCGGTGGCCGCAGGTGCTGGAGGCGCGGTTGGCGGCGGGAGAGGCGGGGCGGGAAGATGGCGCCGAACCCGGCGCCGTGCTCGTCAAGACCCGGAACCCGGAGGCCTTCCTGCTCGCGCTCAACCAGTTGGCCGGCGACGGCCAGTTGCACATCGAGACCGTGGCCCCGGTGGATGAAAATCTGGACGCGGTGTACCGCTTCCTGCTGACGCCGGAGCCGGAGGCAGACCATGCCTGACCCCATTCCTCCCTCTCGGCCGGAGCGCACCGCCGCGGCCCGACCGGAGGCCACCCCTTCCGCCGGGCCAGAGCCCGCCCATCGCTCGCTGCTGGGCCCGGTCCTCGCGGTCGAGCTGGGCCGCCAATGGCTCTCCCCCGGCGCCATTGTCGTCTATGTCCTCGCCGTCCTACCCGTGCTGGTGGGGCTCGGCGTCGCCTTGGGCCGCATCGTCGCCCGCGCCCACGGGCTTCACACGTTCGATACCGCCCCCCGCATCTATCCGGACCTTTTCGAGGGCCTGATTCTGCGCACCGCCATCTTCTTCGGCTGCGCTTGGTTGTTCATTCGCGTCTTTCGCGCCGAGAACGCGGC
This sequence comes from Terriglobales bacterium, assembly GCA_050746205.1. Taxonomy (GTDB): domain Bacteria; phylum Acidobacteriota; class Terriglobia; order Terriglobales; family SCQP01; genus JAKAUF01. The sequence continues at coordinate 56,208 of JBOGKW010000003.1, forward strand.
CCGCAGCCTGCATTACGCCTTTCTCACCCCGACCCCGCGCCCGGTGCTTCTGTGGGGCAAATATCTGGCCGCGCTGATCGGCGCCGCGGTGCTATTCGCCGGCTCCTCGCTGCTCACGCTGGCGCTGATCGCCTCCGGCCCGGTGCCCACGGGACAAGCCGCGGCCTACGCCGGCGTCGCCATCCTCGCCTGCGCCGCCTATGGCGGGCTGTTCCTGCTGCTCGGTCTGCTGTTCCGCAACCCGGTCATCCCGGTGCTGGTCTTATTTGGCTGGGAGGCGATTCTGCTCTTTCTGCCCCCCTGGTTGCAGCACGTCACCGTGCTGTTCTATCTCAACTCCCTGTTGCCGGTGCCGCTAACCGCCGGCTCGGTGGCGGTCGTCGCCGCCCCCGCCGGCACCGCCGCCGCCATCATCGTATTGCTAGTGGCGGCCGCCGTGCTCACCGCCCTCGCCGCCCTTCGCGCCACGGGCATGGAAATCGCCTACGCCCGCGAGGATTAGGCCGGCGCCGGGCGGTTCGGGTGGGGCGATTCGCCGTGCACCACGTCGTTCTCGTGGCCCGGGCAGCCCCGCTCGGCAGGCGGGACGCCTGCCCTACGCCCGCCACCACTCGGCAGGTGGGACGCCCCGCGCCATCACTGGCGCAATAGCCGGCTGATTTGCACCGCGCTGGGCGGCGGCCAAGCCGCCACCCGCAGATTCGCCGCCACATGCTCCGCCCGCGCCATCCCGGCCAGCGCGGTCACGACCCCGGCGCGGGTAAACTGCAACGCGCACTCCGCCGCCGACTCCGCCGGGACCAGAAACGGGCGCAAATACTCCAGCGCGTCGGTCCCCATGCCCGCCAGCTGGCCCGCCGCCAGCGAGGCCGAGGCGACCACGTTGATCTTCAGCCGCGCCGCCGCCCCCAGCAGGCTCACATAGGGAGGCTTTTCCAACGGTTGATTCATCAGCACGCTGGCCTCCGGCATTTGCAGGTTGTAGGGGAGCTGGATGAAGCGGAAATGGTGCTGCTCGCCACCCGCTTCCCGGGCCAGCGCCGCCATGCGGCTCAGTTCCAAATACTCCCCATGGTCCGGCGGCACGCGAAAGCCGCTCCAGGTCGCCGCGCCGTAATAGCGGATCAGGCCGTTCGCAACCGCTTTCTCAAGAAACGCGAACGCCTCCCGCAGCCGGCGGTAAAACTCCTCCCGCGACAGCCCGGCCGCTTGCGTCTCCGGGTTGTGCAGATAGAAAACGTCAATGGTTTCCAGGCCTAAGTTTTGCCGGCTGCGGTGGAGTTGATCGGCCAAATAGACCGGCGCCATGCAGTGCGCGCCGGCGGCGATTTGCCCGGGGTGGGCCAGCCCGGGCTGGACGTAGGTGGCGAGGATGTAGGCGCGGGGATCGGCGGGCATCACGCTGTCAAAGGGAAAAAACCCCGCCTTCGTGCAGACCACGATCTCCTCCCGCCGGCAGCGCCCGCTGGCCAGCGCCTGGCCCAACACCCGCTCGCTGCGCTGATGGCGGTAATTGATGGCCGTGTCCAGCACGTTGATGCCGGACGCTAGCGCCGCCTCGATCGCCGCCTGGTAGCCGGCGTCGGTGGCGTTGTCAGCCTCGCCCAAATAGGTTCCCAGGCCGAGAGACGAGACCATCCAGCTCTCCGCCCCCACGCCCTTGGCGGCGCGGAAATGCCCGGCCTCGGCCAGGGCGGGAAAGCGCGCGGCATAGGCGGCGGTAGCCTCCGCCGTGGCGTGTCCGGGCAGCATGAAACGCCGAGTATAGCAATTTGCGGCAGCCGGGACGGCTGCCCTACAGGTGCAGCCCTGGGGCGCGGGCCTCTGGCCCGCCACCGTCGGCAGTTGCGACGGCTCAGCTGCCCTACGGGCGCAGCCCGGGGGCGCGGGCCTTTGGCCCGGCACCGTCGGCAGTTGCGACGGCTCGGCTGCCCTACGGGTGCAACTCTGGGGCGCGGGCCTCTGGCCCGCCACCGTCGGCAGTTGCGACCGCTGCCCTACGGCGCGGCGGCGCGCCTTCGGCTGGCGCGCAGGGCCTCCGGACATGGGCGGCCCCGCCGCCGGCCGGCTCACCCCGCCCTGGCCAGATGCGCCCGCTCCAGTTGCGCCAGCATCACCGCCAGCCTCTGCCCCTTTCCGCTGGCGGGCAGCGCCGCGGCGAACAGATCTCCCCACCGCTCCAGCCGCCGCCGGACGGTGCGGAC
>JBOGKW010000004.1:0-57884 GCA_050746205.1 Terriglobales bacterium
GGATGTCGCCAAGGCTGCGCAGGCGAATTACCGCGACCCAGGCGCCGCTGGGCAGATCCCGCAGCACCCGCTGGGGCGCCGACTGGGCGGACAGAGCCGTTTCAGGACTCAATTGTGGCTTCATCCACCAGCATCACCGGGATATCGTCTTGAATCGGGTAGACGCGGTGGCATTGCCAGCATTTTAAGCCGCTCTGATCAGGCTGCAAATCCACCGGCGCTTTATCCAGTGGGCAGACCAGCATGGCCAGCAGATCGGGATGGATGGGCATGGCGGCGGTCCCGGCTCCGGTTATGCCTCGAAGCTTACGCCCAGCGCCCGCAACTCCGTTTCCAAGGCGGCCACGCTGGTCAAATCACCCATGCGGCGCGGATCGAACCGCACCTGAAACTCGCTCTCCAGCGCCAAGATGGCCTGCAACTGGCGAAACGAATCCCAACTCGGCAGGCCCGCCGCGCTGAGGTCGGCGGTCACCTGATCGGAGGGAATCTCCAATACATCCGCCAGGGCGGCCCGCAAGGGCGCCGGAGGTAAGGCCCTAGACATCGTCGTGCACCCCATTGTACCGTCGCCCTTCGCGCCGGCGGGCGGGCGTGCCGGGAGCGGCCCAGCCGCCCGATTGTGGCAGCGCTGGCCAGCGCACCGCGGCGCCCGCGGTTCGGCGCTGGCTAGGCGCCGGGATGGCCGCCCGTCGCCGCGGCAATGAAGCCATCAATGTTGCGCTGCAGCGCGGGCAGCGCCCGGGGGTTCAGATAGAGCATGTGGCCAACGGGGTAATACGCCGTGTGGATGTTGGCCCGCAGAGCCGCGGGCAGCCCCATATGCCCGATCGTGTATTCGGTGGCAAAAAAGGGCGTGGCCATGTCGTAGTAGCCGTTGTTGAACAGCACCTGCAGGCCGGGGTCATTGCCGATGGCGCGGGCCAGATCGGAGGCGACGTTGGGCGTGGCCAGGCTGCCGACGCCGGCGCCCAGGGCGTTGAGCGGCGGGTGAAAGCTCCAGTTCCAGAGGCGGAAGACGGTGTCGCTCTCCTGAAGGTACAGCCGAGAGCTGGTGTAATGAAGATCGTGGTGCAAATAGCGGGCAAAGCTGGCGGTCAGGGCGCCGGTGATGGCAGTGTTGGTGGCGCCGGAGGCGGTGTCGCCGGGGAGGGGGAAGAGCGGCTGCAGCTCCGGCGTGGTGAAGCGCGCGTCATAGCGGCCGGTCATCGGGCCCGCCGGGCCCAGCACCCGGCGGCGGAACACTGGCAGCGTGATGCGCAGGTCGGCTTTGAGCCAGAGGGAGGCCGGAATGCCAGTGAGCTGGCTGAGCCGGGCGGCAGTTTGCTGTTTTTGCGCCGCGGGCAGCTTGGAGCCCAAAAACAAGGCGTGGGCATAGGGGCCGCCGGCGAAGGCCTCCGCCTGGCGGACCAGTGCGGGCAGGCTGGGCGGCTGGGGATGCAACTGATGGTGATACCACGCCACCGCGGCGTAGGAGGGCAGATACAGCTCAAAGGGCAGGTCGTTGCCAACCGTGAAGTTGATGGTGGGAAAGTCCAGCACGGTCGAGCACATGATCACGCCGTTGAGGTAAACGCCCTTGGAGACCAGATCGAAGGCGAGAATGGCGTTGCGGGTGGTGCCGTAGCTCTCGCCGAGCAGGAACTTGGGGGAGTTCCAGCGGCCGAAGCGGGCGATGTAGCGGCGGATGAACTGCGAGAAGGCGGAGGCGTCGGCGCTGAGGCCATAGAACAGCTTCGGCGTGCCATCGCCGACAACGCGGCTGTAGCCGGTCCCGATGGCGTCAATGAAGACCAGGTCGGTGGCGTTGAGAATGCTGTAGGGGTTGTCTTGAAGTTGGTAGGGCGGCTGCTCAGCGGCGACCTGGCCGGGCGCCGGCCAGACGATGCGGCGCGGGCCGAAGCCCCCGATATCCACCAGCGCCGAGGCGTAGCCGGGACCGCCGTTATAGGCGAAGGTGATGGGGCGCTGGGCGGGGCTGGCGCCATCCTCGGTGTAGGCAATGTAGAAGACGCTGGCGATCGCATGATCGGCGGCGTTATACAGCAGCAGCGTTCCGGCCGTGGCCGTGTAGGAGATCCGGTGGCCGGCGATGACTGCCGTCTGATGGGTAACGACGGTGCGTTCCTTGGGAATGGGCAGCGCGGCGGCGGCGGGCAGGGCGGCGAGGAGGAGGGCGGCGAGAGCGGCGTAGGGACGGCGCATGAGGACTCCTGGGGCTGCGGCAGCGAACCGATCATTGTAGTCCGCGGCACGAAATCCGGGGCCCGGCGGCGGTGACGACCGGCGGCGGGTGGGGGCACCGGCATCCTGCCGGCCTGACCGGCGCCTGGCCGCGCCCTTGCCGCGGCGATAGCCCACAATGGGGAACAGTCCCGCGTCTTTGCGAGCGCTCCCAACCGTCGTTCTTCGCCATCGTTCCGCACCATCGTTCTTCAGCATGCACGTCACCGTCATCTCCATGGAATCGTCGCGGGAGCGGCGGGAGCGCATGCGCCGGCAGATGGCGGCGCTGGGGCAGGCGTGGGACTTCCATCCCGGCAGCGTCGTCAACGCCTATCCGCCGGAATATGACCGGCGGGCGCGGCGGCGTTGGTACGGCTTTGATTTGGCGCTGGGCGAGATTGGGTGCCTGCTCAGTCACCGCGCGGTATGGACGCGTTGCCTGGCGTCCGGGGACCCGTGCTGGTGCGTGCTGGAGGATGACATCGAGATCCTGGAGGGTTTTGCCGAGGCGCTGGCGGCGCTAGAGCGGTCGGCTCAGGCGGGAGCGCCGCGCTGGGATCTGGTGCGCCTGATGCGGTTGCTGCCCCGGGCGGGCTGGCGGCAGTACAGCCTGGCGGCTGGAGAGGGTCGGGAGATCGGCCTGATGGCCTTCCACCGCCAGCCCGGCGGCACGCACGGCTATGTGATCACGCCGCACGGGGCGCGGGTGTTGCTGGATTACACGCGGCGGATTTACGAGCCGGTGGACAACGCGTTGGATTCCTATTGGCGCCACGGTCTGGACGTGTTTTGCCTCGCGCCGGCGGTGATTGCCCCGCGGCCGGGGGCGGCGTCGGAGATCGGGGCGCGCGGGCGCAGGCGGCGGCCGCGTTGGCCGGGCTTCAAACGCGATGTTGTCAAGGGATTGGGGCTGGCGCGACGGATATGGCACAACTACCGCCGCTATGGCCGAGCGTGGTAGCGCGGCTCCCGCGCCCTCTGCCCGGCGCCCTCCGCCCTACAGCCGATGGGCGGGGCCGCTGGTCAGCTTTTTGGTGTAGGCGGCGCGCTGCGCGGCTTGGATGGCGGCGGCGCGGGCGATTTCCTGGCGGGCAGCGTGGCGCTGGCCCAGAGCGCGCAATGCGCGGCCCAGCAGAAAATGATCGCGCGCATTGTTCGGCGCCAGCCGGACGGCGCGGCGCAGCGCTGGCAGGGCGGAATGGGGATGATGCAGATCGAGCCTGGCTTCGCCCAGGCCGGCCCAGGCCAGCGCGTAGTTGGGGTCCGACCGAGCCGAGCGCTGGAACCAGGGCAGCGCGGCGCCCGGGCGGCCTTGGCGGATGGACAGCTCACCGAGCAAGCAGGCCGAGATGGCGTCATTGGGCGCCTCGCGCACCGCCGCGGCGAACTGCCGCGTGGCGGCGGCGTTCTGGTTGAGCTTCGCGTAGACCAGCCCCAAGCGCCGGTGGCCCCCGGGAAAATCCGGATCGACGCGCAGCGCGGCACCGAACTCACCCGCGGCCCTGCGGAGATGGAAGGCCCGCTCCTCGGCCAGGCCCATCAGCGTATGGGCCTCGGCCGAATGGGGCGCCAGGTGCATGATCCGCGCGAAGGTGGCGACGGCGGCGGGCGTCTGGTGGGCGGCCATTTGGGCGCGGGCCAGCGTATAGAGGAGGCGGAGATTGCCCGGCTGGAGGGCGGCGGCGCGGGCCAAGGCACGGGCCGCGGCGGCGGGCTGGCCCAGCGCCAGGCGGGCCTCGCCGCTCAGGGCCTGAGCCTGGAAGTCTTGCGGATGGGCAGCGCGCAGCGGGCGGAGATAGTGCAGCGCGGCGGTGTACTCGCCGGCTCGCAGCTCGGCGATAGCCATGTTGCGGAGCGTGGCGGGATCGCTCGGGGCCAAGTGCAGGGCGCGATGGTATTGGACCAAAGCAGCGGCGGTCTTCCCTTCACCATCAAGCGCGATGGCGTAATCGTTGAGCAGGCCAACGGCGTTGGGATGCAGGCGCAGCGCACGGCGAAACGCGATGGCGGCGGCGGCGTAATCCCGCCGTGCCAGCGCGGCCGACCCGGCGGCGGCATCGGGACCCAGCGCCTGGGTCGCCCGCCGCGGCTCAGCCGCCCTATTCTGGCCGCTACCGCCGGTCCCACCCCAAAGCGAGTCGCTGGAACTTGGGGACCCCGGCGTCGCTGCGGCTGGGCTTCGGTGGCCGGCAACGGACGCCCGCCGGCGCTCGGGGCGTCTCCAAGTGGCCGCGACATTTGCGCCAGCGGCGAGGGCGAGCGCCAGGGCCAGCAGCGGAGCGCGATCTCCGAGGTGCATGCTTGTAGCGTAGCGGAGCGACAGGGCGCATGGAGCGATCGGGGGCATGGTTACGGGCGGGCGGGCTGCCGCGACCGGAACCCGCTGCCGCGGGTGTCGGCACGGGCTCCCTAGAGCCACCTGCCCCTTTGGGCGACAGCCTCTGCAGCCTGGCCAGCGTTTCGCGTCCGTAGGGCAGCCGTCTCGGCTGCCGGGCCGTGGCGCAGCTGCCGGGCAGACAGGCGAGGACGCCTGTCCTACGGCCGGCCAACTCGCCGCGGGTGTCGGCCCGGGCTCCGCTAGATCCACCTGCGACTTCGGGCGACGGTCGGTGCAACCTGGCCTGCGCTTCGTGTCCGTGGGGCAGCCGTCTCGGCTGCCGGGCCGTGGGGCAGCCGCCGGGCAGACAGGCGAGGACGCCTGTCCTACGGCCGGCCAACTCACCGCGGGTGTCGGCCCGGGCTCCGCGAGAGCCATCTGCCCCTTTGGGCGACAGCCTCTGCAGCCTGGCCAGCGTTTCGCGTCCGTGGGGCAGCCGTCCCGGCTGCCGGGCCGTGGGGCAGCCGCCGGGCAGACAGGCGAGGACGCCTGTCCTACGGCCTGCCAGCCGACGGGCGAGCCCGTTCCGCGGTGGCCTGCGCCGCAGTATGCGGTGCTACGGCGGCCCCCGAAGCCGACACCGAAACAAATGGGCCCCCGCTGGCGGCGGAGGCCCCGTAGGTTAGGCCCGGACGGCGCTTAGAAGACGAGCTTCAGGCCAAGCTGGATTTGCCGCGGTCCTTGGTCGCCATCGAGCTGGCCGAAGTTGGAGGAACCGAGCGTGGTGCTGACGCTATTGAAGTTGACATGGTTGAAGGTATTAAAGAACTCGCCGCGGAGCTGGGCGTGGACGCGCTCGCCCACCTGGAAGTTCTTCATCAACGCCATATCCCAGTTGTCCATGCCGGGACCCATCACGATGCCGTTGCCGGCGGTGCCCCAATGGCCGACGGCCAGGTCAAAGGCGCTGGTGTTGAACCACTCCGAGGCCTGCTTCGGCCCGTTCGGGTTGCCCACCAGGTCGGGACGGGGAACGTTGCCGCCGTAGTCAATGCCGATCCCTCCCGGGTACGTGCCGGCCGGGCAGGGATCGCCGCCGTTGAGGGTATAGTCGTCGCAGTTGAACGGATCTACGTACTGGCTGATGGTCATGGGCGTTCCGGATTCGAGCGTGGTGATGCCGCTCCATTCCCAGCCGCCAAATGCGTTGCGTGCCCAGCCGGACAGGTCGAAGTTGGGCAGGTCATAGATATAGCTGAGAACAAAGACCTGGGGCCGGTTGAAGCTGACCGGGCCGTAGTCCAGACCGTAGTCGTAGGTGTCGAGCACGCTCGCGAAGCGATCCGCGGAAGTGTAGCTTAGATCCTTGGACCAGGTATAGGCGGCATCCAGAGTGAGCCTCCCGACCTGGTGCTTGACCGAGGCCTGCAGCGAGTCGTAGTTGGAGATCGCCGCCGGCGTCCGGGTCTGGATCTGCTGATAGCCCAGATACGGCCGCAGCGCCTCTTCCTCCGGGCAGGTGGAGGCCGCTGTGCCTACCGGCGCGGCGCCGCCGCTGACGCAGCCGGTCTCACCGGCCAGTGCGGTCAGGGGGATTTGGTTCAGATCCTCCTCCAGCAGCAAGTCGCTGGCATGGTTGCCCACATAGGCCACCTGCACCCTGGTGTTGTTGGCGAACTCGTGCTCCAGCGACAGGCTCCAGTCCTGAATGCGCGGCGTGGCATAGGCCGGATCGCCCGTCGCGGTGAGGCTCTCCGGGAACAATCCGACCGCTAGCGAGCCGCCGTTGGGATCATCGAACAGATCGAACGGCGTGGTGGTGCTGGTGGTGATGTTGACGTTTTGCAGGAAGGGCGGGTCGGCAAACTCGTTCTCCTCCCAGATGCCGTCCAGCGTGCGGTCAAAATAGAGGCCCCAGCCGCCACGGACGGCGGTGGTGCCATGGCCGAAGGGATCCCACGAGAAGCCCAGGCGGGGAGCGAAATCCGCCGTGTTGTTGGGGTTGACGTTCGCGCCGAAGGGCGAGGTCTGATCGGCGATGATGATGCCGTTGATGTAGTGAGCGGGAACGACCCCGCCGGGAGCGAAGGAGCCGTTCGACTCAATCGCCGGTTCCGCCGCGGGATTGAAGGTCGCCGGATCGAAGTTGTCGAGGATGCCGGTCGAGTCGTAGGGAGTTGGCAAGTACTGGTAGCGGATGCCCAGGTTCACCGTCAACGTCGGCGTCACCTTCCAGTCGTCCTCCAGATAAGTCCCGAAGTTGGCGAAGTGCAGGTCGGGCACGATGTCCCGGCTGGAGGCGCCGAAGCTGCTCGCATAGCCGAGCAGGAAGTTCGCCAGGCCGGGGTTGCCGTACTCATCGCCGAAGCTGAGCGCGCCGGCGACATTGTTATCCGCATTCTCGGTCTTCTCCATGTCCTGCAGGGTGACGCCGGTGCTGATGGTCTGGTTGCCATAGGTCCAGCTCAGGTTGTCGTAGACCTGCTTGTCAATGTTGCGCTCGTGGTAGGGAGCGCTGGGTAGCCCGACGCCCGTCACCTGCGAGATGCTGATGCCGGGGATGCGATTGTAGGGATCCTGGAAGGGGAAGTTAGCGGTGGAAAGGCCGGAGAAGCCGCTGGCGTCGCCACCGACGCCGGTGATGACGCTGTTGATGCCGCCCCAGCTATAGTTGAACGCCGCTTCGTTGACCAGATTCGGGGTCAACTCCTCGACAGCGTGGAAGACCCAGTTGCGGCCCGGCGCATCGGTCGAGGTAGGATAGACGCCCGGCAAGTTGCCGCCGTTGAACAGGCCGCCGGGCTCGGTGGTCGGAATGTTGTCACCCATGTAGCGGGCGAAAAGTTGAATGTTCTGGCCCACGTTCTGATCCAGGCGGACCAAATCCTCACGCGTGTTGTTGGTGGCGGCCAGGTTAACGGTGTAGGGGTAGCACTCGACGTCGGGTTCGCCGCCGGAGAGGCAGGCGCCCGGCGCCGGCGTGAGCTTGGAGTAGATGTTCTTGATGTACGCCTCGGCGTTGGAGCTGAAGCAATTGGGACTGACAACGTTGCCGGTGATGCAGCCGGCCGGGGCGGAAGCGGCGTTCAGCGTCACCGGCGTCTCGGTCGCGTTGGGCGCGGTGTAGTAGAGGCCGGTGAAGTTGCCGGTCAGCGCCTGGGGATTGGGCAGGGCGTACTGGTACGTGGAGGGGGCGCTCTCCTTGCGCCATTCCTCGGACCAGAAGAAGAAGGTCTTGTTCTTCAGGAGCGGACCGCCGAAGGTGAAGCCGTAGTCGTTGTAGTGGTCAATGCCGATGGGCTGGTTGGAGGCGTTGGCGAAGAAATCGTTGGCGTTCAGGATGTTGTTGCGGACGAACTCATAAGCGTCGCCATGGAACTGGTCGGTGCCGCTCTTGGTGACGACGTTGATCTGACCGCCGCCGCTGCGGCCGTATTTGGCGCTATAGCCGCTGCCGGCAATGCTGAACTCTTGCAGCGCGTCCACGCTGGGGACATTTAGGATGGTCGAGTTCGAGCCGGTGTCATTGATGTCGGCGCCGTCCACGGTCCAGTTGTTCATCGTCTGGCGGGCGCCGTCCACCGCCAGGTTGGTGGTGTTGGCCATGCCGAAGCCGACGGTCATGCCCAGGTTAGAGGTGACGCCGGGCTGCAGCGCGACCAACTGCTCGAAGTTTCGGTTGTCGAGCTCGAGCTGGCGGATCTGATGGCCACTGACGGTGGAGATCTGGGCGCCGGTTTCGAGCTGCACCGGGGCGGTGGTGGTGCTGACCTCGACGGTCTGGGTCACGGTGCCGGTTTTGAGGCGCACCGGCAGGCCGAACGGTTGCCCGACCTGGAGGATGACGTTCTTGGTCTGGAAGGTCTGGAAACCAGACTTCGAGACGGTCACGGTGTAGACGCCGGGGGCCAAGTTGCTGACGGAATAGCTGCCCTGAGAGCCCGTGGTGACCCGGCGGAGACCGCCATTCGCGTTATTGAGGACGGTGATGGAGGCGCCGGGGACGACGGCGCCAGAGGGATCGGTGACCGTGCCACTGAGCGTGGCGGTGATGTTTTGGGCGAAGATCAAGCAGCTCAGGGCGAGGATAGCCCCAGCACAGAAAAAGATTCGCTTGCGCATTGGCGGGTAAATCTCCTGCGGCGACTACGCCGACGACGCACTCAAAAATAATTCGCCGCCAGCAGCTTTGGCATCCACACCATGACCACCTGGCGACACAGTAGTGTAACCAGCTTACTAGAGTTTTGGCGGTAAGCGCGAGAAATCCGGCTCCGCAAGCCAAGAAAAGCCGGCGGGAGGCGCGCACCGCGCGGCCGGGGCCCCGGCGGCATGCGTTGCGGCGCCGCTAGCTATCCCCGCAGGCGCCCCGTTACCGACCGGTCGGCACCGCCTGATCGCCGACCAAAATGGGAGCGCGGGAAACCGTGATCACCGCGGTGGCGGAACGGGGCTCGACGCGAATGATGACGGCCCGGCCCAGCACGTCGGCGGGTTGGGGCAGGCTGCGCAAGGCTGCGGTGTTGACGCCGGACTCCGGGTGATTGCTGCTAGCGGTCATGCCCTCGGATTCGGTCTTGAACTGCCAGTTGCTGGGACTGTCGTGGCGGCGAAAGATCGTCCAAACCTGACCCACATGGGCCCCGACGGCGGCGCCACCGGTGAGATACATCTCGTCCCCGCGTCCGAGATTGCCAGCCATATCACGGCCCATCGCGACTAACTGCGATGTTCCGCGCACGGGGGCGATCCAATTGACGTTGGCCACGCGCGGGAGCGTGGGATTCGGGTTGGGCCGCCAGGCAATGGCGAAGTCACCGACGCGGGCGGGTTGGCAGGAAAAAGTCATGCGCGCCAGCGCCACTTGATTTTGATCCACCCGCAGCACCCGGGCGCGGCCGACAACCTCGAAGAACGTGCCCATGCGATGGAGCACACTGCTCTGGCCGGGGAACTGCTCCTGGTCTTGGCCCGGAGTCACGACCCGCATGAGGCGCAGTTGATCCCCAGGCTGGAAACGGCCGGCATGGTTGAGATAGAGAATGTCGCCGGTGGTGAACATGGACACTTCCGTGCCGCCGCGGGCGCCAATGATGCGCAGCACGGAGCGATAGCCGTGCGGCGAGAAGAAATTGGCGCAGGCGACCTGGCTGGGAGGCAGATGGCGCTGCGGGGAGGATTGTGCCGCGCCCGGCAGGGCCAGGAGCACAACCCCGGCGGCCAGCAACAAATACCTTAGTTTCAATGACATAGAGATCGCCCTCCGAGCCGGTGCGGGGGCCGAACGGGGAGGGCCCTTCCCTCCTTGCCGCGCCCTCGGTATCATGCCTTAGCTTATGGCTCTCCTGGCAGCAGTTTCCAGCAATCCGGTTCCCAACCGGGTACTGCCCGAACGGCTACCCCGCCTGTGCATCCCGATTGCGGCCCGGCAGGCCGGGGAGATGATCGCCCTAGCGGAGCGCGTGGCTCGGTCTAACTCCTTTCTGGAGTTTCGGTTAGACGTTCTGACCCAACCTGCCTCGGGGCTGCCGAAGCTGCGCGAATTTTTAGCCGCCCGCCCCGGCGTGGTGGCGCTGGCGACCTGCCGGAAGACCCAATCGGGGGGCAACTTCCGCGGCTCGGTTGAGGCAGAATGCGCCATTTTAGCCAAGGCGGCGCACGCCGGCTGCCAATGGGTGGACCTGTCGCTGGAAAGCGCGGAGCGGGCCGGGTTGGCGGCGCTGAGGCAATTGCGGACGCGGGCCAACCTGATGATTTCCTACCACGACTCCGGCGCTACGCGGCACCTGGCGGCGATTGAACGGCGGATGCGAGAGCTGCCTGCTGACCTCTATAAAGGGGTTTGGATGGCCAAGCGGCTGGAAGATAACGTCAAGGTGCTGCGTTGGGGCCAGCAGTTGCCAGCGCCGCGGGTGGCCTTCTGCATGGGCGAGGCAGGACAGGCGAGCCGCATTCTGGCGCCGCAGGCTGGCAGCCCATTTACGTTTGCAGCGGCGACGGCGGAGGAGCCGACCGCTGAGGGGCAGCTGGATGCGGCTACACTGCAGCGAATTTTCCGCATCGAGGAGATCAACCGGGCGACGCGGGTGTACGGCGTGGTGGGGCATCCAATCGCGCACAGCCTGTCGCCGCTGATGCTGAACACGGCGTTCCGCCGCACCAGCGTCAACGCGGTGTACGTACCGCTTCTGGCGCGGCATGCGGAGGAGGCGATGGGGCTGGCGGCGCAGCTGCCGTTGGGGGGGTTCAGCGTTACCCTGCCGCACAAGACCGCGCTGCTGGGCGCGCTGGACGGAGTGGATCCGCTGGCCCGGCAGGTGGGAGCCATCAACACCGTGGTGCGGAGCGCGGGCAAGCTTTACGGTTACAACACCGACGTCGCCGGCATCATTGCACCGCTGGCGCAGGTGACGCCGCTGGTCAAGAAGCGGGTGCTGGTGCTAGGGGCCGGGGGCGCGGCGCGGGCAGCGGCGTTCGGCCTGGCCGCGCGGGGGGCGGAGGTCTATATCTGCAATCGCACGCCGGCGCGGGCCCGCCAGTTGGCGCGAGCGACGGGCGCCAAGACGATCGCGCGGCGGGAGCTGAGCAAGACGGATTTCGACATCCTGATTCAAGCGACGCCGGTAGGACAGTATCCAAAACCGAAGCAGTCGCCGCTGGCGGCGGAGGAGATCCGCGCCGGCATCGTCTTTGATTTGGTCTACAACCCGCTAGAAACGGAGTTGGCACGCCGGGCGCGGGCCCGCGGGGCCCGGGTGATTGCGGGCCTGGAGATGTTTGTGGCGCAGGGAGCGGCGCAGTTTGAGATCTGGACCGGCAAACCCGCGCCGCGGCAGGAGATGTATCACGCCGTGTTGGCGGAACTGCAGGCCCTGACCGGCTAGGTCAGGATGAGAGGACGGCGCCGCGCCGGCGCCGGCGGAGACCGCGCGGGGGATGGCCCAGGCCACCGGGGCTAGCCTTGGCCGCGCCAGTCGAGGCGGCGCAAAAAGGCGGGGTCGGCGCGCCAATGGGGATGGACCTCGACGCGCAGAGCGAGGAAGAGCGGCCGGCCCAGCTGCGGCAGATGGCGCTCGATCTCGGCGCGGGCGGCGACGCCGATCTCGCGGATCATCGCGCCGTGGCGGCCGATGAGAATCGCCTTTTGGCCTTCGCGTTCGCAATACACGATGGCTTCGATGCGGGGACGAGGACCGCGGGTGAAATCCTCAACCGCCACCGTCAGGGCGTGCGGCAGTTCCTGACGGGTCAGGCGCAAGGCTTGCTCGCGGATCAGCTCCGCGATGAAGTACGTCTCGGGCTGGTCTGTGGTTTGCTCCGGGGGAAAGTAGGCCGGCCCGGTGGGCAGCAGCCGCAGGATCTCCTGGATGAGCACGTCGAGTTGCTCGCCGCTGCGCGCGGAGACGGGCACGACGGCCGCGTAGTCCCGCTGTTGGCGGTACTGGTTCAATAAGGGCAGCAGGGCGCGTTTGTCCGCCACGCGGTCAATCTTGTTGACCACCAAAATGACAGGGGGCGGGGCGGGCTCCGCACCCCTCGCCGGCGCGCCCGCGCCGCCCGGAGCGTCCAAGAGCTGGGCCGCATAGGCGTCCTCCGGGCCGGCGGAGCGGGTGGCGTCCATGACCAGCAGGGCCAGGTCGCGGCCTTCCAGCGCTTGGCGCGCGTGGCGCAACATCTCTCGGTTGAGCGGCGTGGCGGAGCGGTGCAAGCCAGGGGTGTCAGCGAAAACAATTTGCCCGTGCGGCCGGACGCCGGGCGGGGTGTTGTACACGCCGAGCACATGCGTGCGGGTGGTTTGCGGGTGGGGGCTGACAATGACCACCTTGTGGCCCAGCAGGGCGTTGAGCAAGGTGCTCTTGCCGACGTTGGGGCGGCCGATCAGGGCAACAAAGCCGGAGCGAAGGCGGCCCCGGCGCCGATCGCTGGGCGCCCTGCCCGGCGCCGGGCTGCCGATCCCGGCGGGGGGATCCGCACCGGCGATGCGGTCGTCTGCGGGCACCTGCGAGCGGCTCAGCCGCGCGATTCTGGACGCTCCCGGCGCTCCACCCCAAGGCGCACCGCTCCACCCCAGCGCGCGCGGTTGCGCGCTGGAGACCCCGGCGCTGCGCTTTGGGGACCGCGGGGTTCGCGGGACCTGCGGCTGGGCTTCAACCGGGTCGCCAGCATGCCGTGCCGCAGGCTCGGGTGGGACGACGGGCGGCAACGGATGCCCGCTGGCGCTTAGGGCGTCTACCAGTTGCCGCGATGGGGAAGCGGGGGGCAAAGCCCAGTATGCGGCCGGTTCGGGCGGGGCGATCTGCGTCGCATGGCGTCGTTCTCCCACCCCGAGGCGCGGCGCTTTGGGGACCCCAGGGTGGCCGCTCGGTCCGGTTGGGTACTTCGCCTTTCGCGACCTGGGGCCTCGCCCTGCTCGTTGCTGGCCCCGCTCGGGCCTCGCTAGCCGGCGGCGGGGGCGGCGGCGGAGCACATCCCGCCGGTAAGCGGCGGCATCTAGCGGCCATGTGTACCGTGGCGTGATGTGGGTCCTGTGCGCGGTGTTTTTCGCGCTGTGGATTGGCCTTTGGGCGGTGGAACGGCGGCCGGGCGGGTTGGTGCAGTCGTTTCTGGTGATCGCCATCTGCGTGGCGATCATGAATTGGGTGGCGCATTACCGCACCCAGGGCGAGGACTAGATGCGGCGGCGCGAGGCGAGACGCAGGCGGCGGTGGCTACGATGATGTTGCGGCATCGCATGGCCTTCGCGATGATGGCGGTGGTCTACTGTGCCTGGGCGGAGGCGACCTTCCGGCACCATTTTGTCGGCTCGCCCGATTTGGGCATGCGCTTCCTGCTCTATAGCCCGGCCATGGCCTGCATCCTCACCATTGCCGGCCTGTGGCTAGAAAGCGGATGGGTGCACAAGCATGATCTGCCAGCAGGCTATCCTCCCTATTTTCTGCCCCTGCCGATCCGGGTGCTGGAGGTGGCGGGGATCGCGTTTTTGGGCTGGCGGGTTTTTTGGCTCTGGTTTGGTTGGGACGGCATGCTGCTGTTCCCGGCGATGTTGCTGCTGATCCTGACCATCTGGCGGCAGAAGCCGACGCCGAAGCAGGCGCTGGCCGCGGAAATTATGGGGCGGCCGATGTGGGGCTTCCCGCGCGTGACGCGCTGGACACGCGAGTACCACGAACGGCCGCAGCCGGAGATGCGGCCAGTCGGCCCGCAGATCGGCGGACGCAAGCCGTAGCGCCGCGCCGGCTCCGGGCCGGGCGGCTCAGCCGCCCGCTTTTGGGACGCTCCCACCGGTCCCACCCCAAGCCGCGCCGCTCCATCCCAGCGCGCGCCGTTGCGCGCTTGGAACCCCGGGGTCGCTGCGGCTGGGCTTCGCCGGGGTCCCCGGCACGCAGCGGCGCTTGCCGGTTGGGACGGCCGGCAACGGACGCCCGTTGACGCGCGAGGCGTCTCGAAGTCGCCGTCGCCTCGACTGGACAACCCATCCGCTCCGGCCACGCATTTACTTCCGTGTACCGGCCAGCGGCAGGAGCGAGCCGGCA
Organism: Terriglobales bacterium; assembly: GCA_050746205.1. GTDB lineage: Bacteria > Acidobacteriota > Terriglobia > Terriglobales > SCQP01 > JAKAUF01. The sequence goes on from JBOGKW010000004.1 coordinate 14,077, forward strand.
GTGGAGCATGTTCTTCTCCCTCCGGCACTTGTTTATTTTGACGGCGGTATTGCTGGGGATTTTCCTTTGGGTCTTCTATTTCCAGGACCTGCCGTACCGCGGCGCGCCGCAGCAGCCGATCAACTTCAGTCACCGCATTCACTACGAACGGCAAATTGCCTGCGTGTTTTGCCATGCCGACGTCGCCAAATCCGCCTATGCCGGGATGCCCCCGGTGCTGAAGTGCATGGGCTGCCATCGCGAAATCATCCCCTACTATCCGCAGGTGGCCAAGCTCCACCGCTACTGGCAGGAGCAAAAGCCGATCCCCTGGGTGCGGGTGTTTTGGATTCCGCAATATGTCCACTTTCCGCATCAACCGCACATTTTGGCGGGGGTGCAGTGCGGGGTCTGCCACGGCGACGTGGGCCACGAAAATCGAGTCTACGAGGCAGTGAATTTCAACATGGGCACTTGCATTAACTGCCACCGGGAATACGGGGCCCGCACGGATTGCTTCCAAGCCTGCCATCACTGAGGCCAGCCATGCCACCGGACGCCGCCAATCCCTTTGACCAACTGGTGCAGATCGCCAACGCCGGCGTGAGCGGCGCGGGAGGTGCGGGACTGGGGCGGCGGGCTTTTCTGAAGGCGACAGGCGCGGCGGCGGCGGGTGGCGCTCTGGCAGGCTGCCGAACCACGGGCCACATCCTGCCCTTGGTGGTGCCCGACAACCGGTACATTGCGGGCGTTCCGCAGCACTATGCGACGGTGTGCCGGGAATGTCCCGCCGGCTGCGGCATGCATATTCGGGTCAACGACGGACGGCCGACCAAAGCGGAAGGCAACCCGCGGCATCCGCTCAATCGCGGCAAGCTTTGCATGCGAGGGCAGTCCTCGGTGCAGGGGCTGTACAACCCGGACCGTTTCCCGCAGCCGATGCGGCGCGATGGCCACGGCCGGCTGGTGGTCACCACTTGGCCGGAGGCGCTGGCCATGCTGCAAGAGCAAATGGCGCAGGTGGCGCGGGAGGGGCGGCAGCAGGAGGTGGCGTGGCTGGGACAGTTGGAGACCGGAACGCTGGACCAACTGTTGCGGGATTGGCTGGCGGCATTCGGGTATCCAGCGCCGACGTACTACGAGGCGTTTGCTTACGAGGCGGTGCGGGAGGCCAACCGGATCAGTTTTGGGCGGGACGTGGTGCCGTTCTACCGCTTTGACCGGGCCAAAGCGGTGGTGAGCTTTGGGGCGGAGTTCTTGCAGACCTGGGTCTCCAACGTCCAGTTCGCCACCGACTGGGCGATCGGCCACAGCTACGGCCATACGCACGATCCGGCGTACTTCATTCACGTAGGGCCGCGGGTGACGATGACCGGAGCCAACAGCGACGAGCATTGGCAGCTGCGGCCGGGCAGCGAAGCGCTGCTGGCGATGGCGCTGGCGGAGCGGGTGGCCTTCCATGCCGGCCAGACGCTGCGTTTACCAGCGGGCGCGCCGCAGGGCTTGGGGATGAGCCAGCAGCAGGCGGCGGAACGGACGGAGATCCCCGCCGATGTGGTGGACACGGCGGCGCAACGTCTTTCCCGCAATCGGCCGTCGCTACTGTTGCCGGTGGGCTATGGCAACCTGACCGACGCCACATTGACGGCCAACCTGATCCTGAACGCCATCAACAACCTGCTGGGCAATATCGGCTCGACGATATTGCTGGATCACCCCCATGCGCTGAGCGGTGCGGCGCGGGCGCGGGAGGTGGCCGCGATCTTCACCCGGGCACAACGCGGGGGGGTGCCGATGATGTTTTTGCACCACGCCAACCCGGCGTTCAATTTCCCCGGCGCTTTCAACGTGGAGTGGGGGCTGAGCAAGATTCCTTTCATCGTCAGTTTCGGCTGGTGGCGGGATGAAACGACGAAGTACGCGCACCTGGTGCTGCCAGACAACTATCCGCTGGAGAGCTGGGGGGACTATGCGCCCATTCCCGGGCTGAGCGGGATCCTCCAGCCCGGGCGACGGCCGGTGTTCGAGACCCGGCCGACGCCGGACGTGCTGCTGTGGCTGGCGGCGCAGGCAGGCCCGGCGGTGCAGGGGCCGATTCTGAAAAGGATTGGCATGGCGCCGGTGGCGGCGCTGCCGGCCGACGTGGCGCCGATCGGCAGCAACTGGCAGCAGAGCCCGACCCTGCCGAACCCGACGCCGGTGACCTACGACCCGCCCACCGCGGTCCACAGCTTCGATGCCTACCTGCGGCGGAGTTGGCAACAACGCTTGGCGCCCAACGCACCGGCGCCGGTGCAGGCGGCGGCGTGGCGGCGGTTGCTGATGGAGGGGGTCTTTATCACTGCCGCGGCGGAGCCGGCCATCGCCACCGAGCCGGCGCCGGGCGGACTGGGTCCGCCGATCAACGAGACGCTGCCGACCACCACCTTGGAGGGCCCGAACGGCGATCCGCCGCCGCTGCCGCTGGAGGCGACGTTCGAGGGCACGGGAGAGTTCTATGTGACCAGCTTCCCGGTGGTGCAGTTTTTCGATGGACGGCAGTCGAACCGCTCCTGGATGCAGGAGATCGCCGACCCGCTGAGCAAGCTGGTCTGGGACAGCTGGGTGCAAATTCATCCCGACACCGGTTGGAAGCTGCATGCCGCGGAGGGCAGCATCCTGCGCCTGGAGACGCCCTACGGGCACGGCGAATGGCCGGTGCACCTGGACACGTTTATCCGCCAGGACACGCTGGGGATCCCTCTGGGCCAAGGGCATCGCGACTTCGGCATGTTCGCCAGCAACGTGGGGGAGGCGCCGCAGAAGCTATGGACGCCGCGGCTGGATCTGGCGGGAGGACCCATCTCCATGGGGGTGAAAGTCCGGGTGACGAACACCGGCAAAACCCGCCCCATGGCCAACCTGCAGATGGGCCGCCTGCAAAAGGACAAGCGCATGGCGGAGGCGTGCCTGATCGCCGAGGCGAGCACCCCGGCGGTGCGCGACGACGAGCCGCGGGCGACGTTTTACGCCTTCCATCCCACGCCGGTGCACCGCTGGGGCATGGCCATTGACCTGTCCAGCTGCATCGGCTGCAATGCCTGCCAGACGGCCTGCTACGCGGAAAACAACGTGCCGGTCCTGGGCAAAAGCAGTTGCCTGAGCTACCGGGAGATGACCTGGCTGCGGATCGAAACCTGGGCGGGCGATGCCTGGCATCCGCCGACGACGATGAATCCCGACATCCGCTTCCTGCCCATGCCCTGCCAGCAGTGCGGCAACGCGCCGTGCGAATATGTCTGCCCGGTGTTCGCCGCCTACCACACTGACGAGGGTTTGAACGCGCAGGTCTACAACCGCTGCATCGGGACGCGCTATTGCAGCAACAACTGCATTTACAAGGTGCGGCGGTTCAACTGGTATACGCCGATGTGGCCCAAGCCACTCGACCAGCAACTCAACCCGGCGGTGACGGTACGGGCCAAAGGGGTGATGGAGAAGTGCACCTTTTGCGTGCAGCGCATCGAGCAGGCGGAGTTGGCGGCTAAGGCGCAGGACCGGCCGCTGCGCGACGGAGAGATACAGACCGCCTGCATGCAGACCTGCCCCACCGAGGCCATTGTTTTCGGCGATTTGAAGGACCCCAACAGCCGAGTGTCCCAGTTGCACCAGCAGGACCGCGGGTACCGGCTGTTTTGGGACCAAAACACGTTCCCGGCGGTGACCTATTTGAAACGCACCAAGTTCGTGCTCAACGGATTGGCGGGTCAGCCGGCGCCCGGGCCGCCGCTCTAGTCGGGCCGGCGAAATGGCACCGTCATGCGGCTAGCGGCCCACGCCCATGTCCCTGGCAAGCGAACTCGCCCCCGCCGGCCACGATCTGCGCCAGGCGTCCGCCCAGGTGATCCGGCCGGTCGAGCGGTGGCCGGGCATCAACTATCTCGTCTGGACCACCGTCGCCGGGCTGGTGGCGATTCTGGGCTTCGTCTGCTGGGGCTGGCAGATGTATATCGGCCTCGGCGTGAGCGGCCTGATGTGGCCGGTGATGTGGGGCGTCTACATCACCAACTACGTCTTTTGGATCGCCATCGCGATGAGCGGCACCTTCATCAGCGCCGCGTTGTACCTGTTTCGCGCCCGGTTTCGGTCTTCATTCTCGCGCGCCGCCGAGACGATGACGATCTGGTCCATCTGCAGCGCCGGACTGTTTCCGCTGATTCATTTGGGCCGCTCCTGGCGCGCCTATTGGATTCTGCCCTATCCCAACGAGCGCCACATCTGGCCCAACTTCCGCTCCTCGCTGGTATTGGACTCCTACGCGATCACTACCTATCTGGCCGTCAGCCTGGTGTTCTGGTACCTCGGCATGTTGCCGGACTTGGCCCAACTGCGCGACCGGGCGACGGGATGGAAGCGGACGCTGTACGGGGTGGCCTCGCTGGGGTGGACCGGAAGTCTGCGGGATACCGCGCCATTTGCCAAGCTCTACGTCCTGCTGGCCGGGCTGGAGCTGGCGCTGGTGATCAGCGTGCATACCACGGTGGCGTGGGACTTCTCGACCGCGCTGGTCCCCGGCTGGCACGAGGAGATCTTCGCGCCGTACTTCGTGGCCGGGGCGGTCTTCAGCGGCTTGGCGATGATCCTGACGCTGGTGATTCCGATCCGCGAGTGGTTCAGCCTGCAGCAGTTCATCCGCATCGAGCACCTGGAAAAGATCTGCCAGCTGATCGTGGTGGCCAGCAGCGTGGTGACGTTTTGCTATGCGACCGAGTATTTCATCGCCTGGTACAGCGCCGACACCTACGAGCGAACCGCGTATTGGATGCGGGTCTTCGGCCAGTACTCGCACGTATTTTGGATGACCATCGCCTTCAACTGCGCGCTCCCACTGCTGTTTTTCTGGAAGCGGTTTCGGACCTCGATTCCGCTGATGTTCGTCCTGAGCATCTTGATGAACGTCGGCATGTGGTTGGAGCGGTTTGTCTTCATCGTGACCAGCTTGGCCTACAGCTACGACCCGGCGTCGTGGGGTTTGTACCACGTCAGCTGGATCGAGATCGGGATCACCGCAGGCGGCTTCGGCGGGTTTCTGGCGCTTTTTTTGCTCTCGCTCAAGTTCATTCCGGCGCTGCCCGCGGCGGAGGTGCGGCGGGACATCTTGGAGGCGCGGCGGAGGAGGAAGGCGCTGGTCGCCGCCGGGCTGTGGCCGCCGCCCGACGGTCGGCCGCCGGCGACGCCGGCGGAGATGGGTGTGCCGTGAGTCGGGATGCGGCGCGGCGAACGGAACGGCCGGGAGCGGGGGGGCGGTGCCATGGCCAAGTTGCCAGCGACGTTGCTGCATGAGGATGAGCCGGCCGTGCCGCCGGTCTTCCGGGGCGTGCTGGGCTCGTTTGCCGATGAGGAACAACTGCTAGCGGCGCACGCGATGGCGGACGAGGCGCGGCTTCCGTTCGAGGCGTTCCTGCCAGCGGCGGATGAGGAGCTGCTGCGCCATCTACGCTTCCGCACGGAGAAAAGCGGGATTCGGTTCTGGACGCTGTTTGGCGCCATCGGCGGCTTTGTGTCGGCCATGGCGCTCACCGTCTGGACCCAGCGTAATTGGCCGCTGGTGGTCGGCGGCAAGCCGATCGTGAGTTGGCCGCCGTTCATTCAGCCCATGTTCGAATGGACCGTGCTTTTCGCCTCCCTGTTTTGCATGGGCGGGTTTTTCTTGCTCTCCGGACTGCCCAATCTGCGCCTGCACCCCGCGTATCGGCCAGAGTTCGGAGTAGACCGCTTTGGCATGTTCATTCCTTGCAGCCTGTCGGAAGCGGGCTTGGCCCGTACCATCCTGGCGCAGGCCCAGGCGGAGGCGGTTGTGCCCATCTATGACCACGGGCTGGGGCGATTGGCCGAACCCGCGCAAGCGCCCTAGGAAGCCGCCATGGCCATTGCGCCGCCGCAACCACCGCACGCCCCGCCGCCCACGCTGCCGCGGCCCACCATCACCCGCGCCCCCGGAACCCCGGCGGGTTGGGTGAGCAAGCTGTTTTGGGTGCTGCTGTGGATCGGGATCGGCGTGTTCATCACGCTGCTGGTGGTGGATCCGCAGCGGCTTTGGACGGACTATCTGGCGGAGTTTGTCTTCTTCTCCGGGCTGGCGCTGGACGGGGTGCTGTTCAGCGCGGTCACGCGCGGCTGCAACGGCCGTTGGGCCCGGCCGCTGATGCCGCTGGCGGAGGGGCTGTCGGTGGTGCTGCCCGTGACCGTACTGCTCTATATCCCGTTGATGCTGGCGCCCAAGTTCATCTATCCCTGGTGGGATCACATCCCGTACGGCAAGGGGCCCTGGCTGAACCACTGGTTTTTGCTCGGACGCGACCTGGGGTTCTGGATCGTGCTGGCGTGGTTCGAGGTGCGCTACCTGTATTGGTCGCGGCGGCGGGATGTGGGCGAGATCTTTGATGACCCCAACCATCCGGCGCGGGCGGGAGCCACCTGGCTGCAGCGCTTCCTGTGCCGGGGGTGGCGGGGCTTGGAGCAAGAGCGGCCGCGGATTGAGCGCAGCCTGGGACGGCTGTGGGTGCTGATCATTTTCGCCTATGCGTATTTCTACGGGATCTTGGGCATGGACATGAACATGTCCTTGAACCCGGTTTGGTACGACTACATCTACGACTGGTACTTCTGGATTTGCAACTGGTACGCGGGCATTGCGCTGATCTGCATTCTGGCGGTGGCGTGGCGGAACCGGATGGCGGCGCGAGACATCATCACCCGCGACACGCTACACGACGCCGGCGAAATGCTGTTCGCCTTCGCCATCTTCTGGACCTATCTGTTTTGGGCGCAGTTCATGGTGCAGTGGTTCGCCAACCGCCAGGACAACATCCATCTGCTGCTGTTGATCAGCCGCACCCAGCCGTGGGTAACGATCGCCTGGATGGTCCTCACGCTGGGCTTCTTTTTGCCCTTCGCCTTCGGCCTCAGCCGGGCGTTCAAGCGCCGCGGGCCGACGCTGGCCACGATCGCCGCGTTCGCCTTGGCCGGCATGTGGCTGCAACAAAACCTCATCGTGATGGGCTCCATTTGGACGCGCGGCTTTCCGCCGCTGCTCAGCTCGGCCGGCATCGGCTGCTTATTCCTCGGCCTTTATGGGCTGATCTATCTCTGGTTCATGCGGCAGGCGCCGCTGTTTCCGGTACAGGATCCGGCGCTGGAGCAAACGCTGGTAGCCAGCCTGCCGCGGCATTAGGCGGACCCGGGCGAGGGGCGCATGTTCAACCGCCGATACCAAAGCGAACAAGAACGGAACCTCACGATCCTGACCCGGGCGGTGATGTGGATCGTGATCCCATTGGTGGCGTTCGGCTGCTGGTGGCTCTATCAAGGCCTGGGCTTCTTCAAGGATGAGATGTCGTTTCAGGACGTCTACGGCGCACGGCGGGGGCCACACATTCCGCTGCCCGAAGGCGTGGTCTCGGCCCATGGATTCGGCTTTTCGCCGCGCCAATTGCTGGCGCCCGGGCAGGCGCTGCCGCCGCTGCCCCGGCCGAATCTGCCCTACGGCGCGCAGCTGTATCGCGACAACTGCCGGTTCTGCCACGCCACCAGCGGCCGCGGCGACGCGCCGGTGGGCCTGGAGTACGACCCCGCGCCGCCGGTGCTGTCGCGCGTGATTCCCAGTCTGACCAACGCGCAGATCTTTGACCGCATCAGTAACGGAACGGGCATGGATCAGGTGCGGAGCATCAACACCTACCCGCCGATCGGCGACGCCTGGCACGCCTTCCGGCTCTATCTGGGACCGGACGCCCGCTGGCAATTGACGTATTTTCTCCGCGCCCAGTTCGGCGCCGGCAAACCCTCAAGCCTGGCGTCGGCGACGGCCATCCCAGAACCCGCCTACCACATCGTGGGCAACCCGCCGGCGAAGCCCGCCGAACGGAAGCATTAACGGCAGCGGCCGGAACCGCCATGTCGGACATCCTCACAGAACTGGCGCAAGGCGACCTCGACCTGCGACAGGCCTCGGAGGAGATCCTGCGGCCGGTGGAGACCGGGCCGACGTTCCGCCACATGGCGGGGTTGATCATCAGCGGACTGCTGACGCTGCTGGGCGCGGCGTGCTGGGCGCGGCAGATGTACATCGGGATGGGGGTCAGCGGGCTGATGTGGCCAGTGATGTGGGCCGTCTACATCACCAACTTCGTCTTCTGGATCGGAATCGCTCACAGCGGCACGCTGATCAGCGCCATCTTGTACCTGTTCCGCGCCAAGTTTCGCCCGGCGTTTTCCCGTGCCTCGGAGGCGATGACCATATTCGCGGTGCTGACGGCGGGGCTCTTTCCAATCATTCATTTGGGGCGGTCGTGGCGGTTCTATTGGATTTTGCCCTATCCCAATCTGCGGCACATCTGGCCCAACATGCGCTCGCCGCTGGTGCTGGACGTGTTCGCCGTCAGCACCTATTTGACCGTCAGCGTGGTGTTTTGGTACCTGGGCATGATTCCGGATTTTGCCGAACTGCGGGATCGCTCCAGCGGCTGGAGGCGCACCATCTACGGCGTCCTCTCGCTCGGCTGGATGGGCTCCTTACGGCAAATGTCGCCGTATCTGAAGCTGTACATTTTGCTCGCCGGGCTGGCGACGCCGCTGGTGCTGTCGGTGCATACGACGGTCAGCTGGGATTTCGCGCTGTCGCTGCTGCCGGGCTGGCACGAGGAGATCTTCCCGCCGTATTTCGTCGCCGGGGCCATCTTTGACGGCCTGGCCATGGTGCTGACGCTGGTCATCCCGCTGCGCTCCTGGTTCAAGCTGCAGAAGCACATCACCATTGACCATCTGGATGCGCTCTGCCGGCTGATCCTGCTGACCAGCAGCATCGTGACCTTCTCCTACGCGACCGAATATTTCATGGCCTGGTACAGCGCCGACACCTATGAGCGGACGGCGTACTGGCTGCGCGCCTTTGGCCACTACTGGAAGCCGTTTTGGGTGACCATTGCCTTTAACTGCGCGCTGCCGCTGCTGTTCTTTTGGCGTAGCATTCGCCGCAGCCTGGTGGCGATGTTCATCCTCTCGATCTTCATTCACATCGGCATGTGGCTGGAGCGCTTTGTGCTCATCGTGACCACACTGGCCTACAGCTTCGATCCCGGCTCCTGGGGCATCTTCCACGTGCAGTGGATCGAGGTGGGAATCACGGTGGGCAGCTTCGGCTGGTTCATGCTGCAATTTTTGGCGTTTTTGAAGTTTGCGCCCGCGCTGCCCTTAGCCGAGGTGCGACGGGACATTTTGGAGGCCCGGCGCAACCGCAAGGCGCTGGTGGCGCATGGGCTGCTGCCATCCAGCGCTGGGCCGCCGCCGGAAGGGCCGCCGGGTCTCGCGCCGGAAGTGGCCGTCCCCGGGACGTGAGCGCTAGCGCGGTGGGCACGTCGGGTGGTGATGCGGCTCAGCCACGCGACGCCCGCTGGCGCCTAGGGCGTCTCCCAGTTGCCGCGAGACGCCGGGGCGTAACCGCCGATCGCCCCAGCGCCCCACCACCGCCTGGCGCCCCCACGGCCTCCGGCAACCCTGGCCAGGGCAGGTGCACTCTCACCTGCGGCAGGGTCTCGGCTCTGCCGCTTCCCGGCTTGCACCCCCCGGCCCGCCATGGCCTTCCGCTTTATTGACACCACGCCTGGCAGCACCGCGCGGCGGTTTATCATCTCCGGCGCCTGGTGGTTTGTCGCCGGTGGCGTGGTGGGGTTGACGGCGGCGACGGAACTGGTGGCGCCGGACCTGATCGGCGCGCGGGTGCTCATCTTCCCCCGCATCCGCCCGGTGCACGTCAACACCATGGTCTTCGGCTTTCTGTCCATGATGTTGATCGGCGGCATGCTCTACGCCGTTTGCCGGCTGGCCCGGGCGCCTCTATACAGCGAAAAGATGGGCAACGTGGCGATGTGGATCTGGAATTTTTCGGTCTTGGCCGGGTTCCTGACCATTCCCGCCGGTTTCACCACGAGTCATGAGTACGGCGAGTACGTCTTTCCCATCAGCGTGGCCATCCTCGTCGCGATCCTGATGCTGGCGATCAACCTTTTCAAGACGCTGGCACGGCGCGCCGAGCACCTGTTGTACGTCACCAATTGGTATGCCATCGGCGCCTTCACCGCGACGCTGATCGTGTTTTTCTTTGGCAAGGTCGTCTGGCACCCCAAGACCAGCGCCATGACAGGCATCAACGACGCCGAGTGGGCCTGGTTTTACGGCCATAACGTCTTTGGCACCTGGATCACGCCATTGGCGCTCGGCTTGGCCTATTTTTGGGTGCCGCGGGAAGCCGACAGCCCACTGTACAGTCACGCCATCAGTTTGCTGGGCTTTTGGCCCTACTTCGCCTTCTATCTCCAGGTGGGCACGCATCATCTGATCGAGGCGCCGGCGCAGCCTTGGTTGAAGCTGATCGCGGAGATCAACAGCGTCGGTTTGCTGATCCCGGTCTATGCCTTCCTGACGAACCAATGGATGACGCTGCGCGGCCGATGGTGGAAGGTGCCGGATTCGGTGGTGCTGAAGTTTATTTTCGCCGGCACCGTCATGTATTTCTTCACCTCGACCGAAGGCACCATTGAGGCCCTGCCGAGCTTTGAGCGCATCGCCCACTTCACCAACGTCACCGTCGGACACGCCCACCTGGGCTTGCTCGGCTTCAGCGGCTTCATCGCCTGCGGCGCCGGCTATGGCGTGCTGCGCGAAATGTATGGGGAAATTTGGAGCGAGCGGCTGGCCCAGTTGCAGTATTGGCTGATGCTCATTGGCATCCTGGGCTTCACCTTCGTGCTCACCTCGGCGGGCTTGCTGCAAGGCCTGGCGTGGCGCAACGGTGAGACCGTGTACCGGGTCTTGCCGGAGATCTTCAGCTATTACGTGGAACGCGGCGTTTTCGGCTGCTTCATTCTCACCGGCGCGGGCATCCAGGTCTACAACATGGTGAAGACGGTTTACGCCCATCGGAAGCTGCAGCAGAGCGAGTTCTTCGGCCTGGAGCGCGCCGCCGCCGGCCCGGCGGCGGTCACCGGGATCGCCGGGGACTAGGGAGGAGGGCAGGCAGGCATGGGCATGACGCCGCGCACCGTGGCCGTGGGCATTGCGACCATCGCCACCTTTGCCGCCTGGGCGGTGCTGTTCCTGCCCGGTTTGAGCGCTCCCAACGGCCCCTCCAACATCGTCCGGCCCTACACACCGCTGGAACGGGAGGGGCGGGTCTTGTACATCAAAAACGGCTGCATCGGCTGCCACACCCAATATGTCCGGCCCTCCGATTGGGACTACAGCGCGCTGCGCGTTTCGCAGCGCGGCGATTACATCTATGACCGCCCCCACCTGCTGGGCAGCGAGCGCACCGGCCCGGATCTGTCCCAAGAGGGCGGCCAGCACAGCGACGATTGGAACCTGGCGCACTTTGAGGACCCGCGCTTCGTCCGGCCGGCCTCGATCATGCCCCGTTTTTCGTTCTTCACCCATCAGCAGATGCAAGCCATCATCGCGTACGTTCAGTGCTTGGGTTTCAAGATGGCCGATGAACGCATGGCGCGTCAGGTCTACTGGCACCGGCGCCTGCTGGCGGCCTATCGGCAAGGCGAGGATTACAACGCCGACTACCTGGCCCGCTTGGTGCCGCGGCAATGGATGACCATGCCCAACCCTTACGCCGCCACCCAGGCCAGCGTCGCCAAGGGAAAGTTCGTTTATCAGCAAATGTGCATCTTTTGCCATGGCCCGGTTGGCGACGGCAATGGCCCGGCCGCTCGCTTTCTCAATCCCAAGCCGATGAACTTCACCGTGCTCAAGCGGCATCGTTGGTCGGGCGGCATGATCTACTACCAGGTCATGAACGGCATCACCGGCAGCGCCATGCCGTACTTCAAGGAGGACCTGGAATCGGCGAAGATCTGGGATGTCGCCAACTACGTTGCGGTCAACTTCATCGGGCGCAACGTGGATTCAGGCAATGATTTGAATGGAATCCCGGCCTCTCTAGAGGCGCCCATTCCCGGCGTGAAGCCCATCATCCCTGGCGCCGGCACCAAGGTGCCCGTGCCGGGCCCCGCGGCCAAACCCTATCCCCAGCCACCGAGCGCCGCGCCGAAGGCGAAGGCCTCAGCCCCGGGCACGGGAGGGCAATAAGGAGATCGCACGATGTCCCCGCGGGTCTGGCTGATTTTATTGATCTTCTCCATTGCCGTCAGCGGCGAGGTGATGCTTTGGGCCCTGGCGCACGGCCAGTTCCGCGACGTCGAACGCGGCAACCGCCTGCCGCTGCGGGTGGCGGATTCACCGCTCAATGCCAGCCGGCGGCGGCCGGTGGCATTGGGCATTTATGTTGGTGGGTTGGTCATCGCCGGTTTGCTGTTGACCGTGCTGATCGGCCAGTTGCTGGTGGATGCGTTGTGGCTGCGGCCCTAACCAGCGCCGTGCGGCGGAACGCGGCGGCGGCCGCCCCCGCCCAGGCCGGGACCAAGAAGCCGCGCCGAGCGGCTCAGCCGCCCGATTCTGGACGCTCCCGCTGGCGCTCGGGGCGCCTCCATGTTGCCGCGAATAGCAACTCGCCAAGCATCGGGGGCATCCGCAGCGTAGGAGGCAGGCGCCATGGGCATGTTCAATTGGATGACGAACATTCACCGCATGGCGGAGGTATTGTTTTTGGGCTTCGCGCTGGTGGCGTTCGTCTGCCTGGCCTATCTGGCGCAACGCTCCCGCAGCAGCTATTACGACGCGGACCATCCCTGGGGGCCCGTCGAGAACCACGCCGATTGGGTGCGCGAAGGCCACGGGCCCATTCCACTGTTTCTTTGGTTCTGGATCTTCGCCATCGTCGCCTGGATGTTCACGATCACCGGCGTCGTCATGTGGCACGGGTATTACTACTGAGCCCGCATGGCGCGCGACCCAACCAACGACGCTGCCCGGCCAAGGACGCGCGTCACGCGCGAAGACCTCCGCGGTTGGGACCAGCGCCTGCGCGACGGCCACACGGTCGGCTTATACATCGGAGTGTTGTGCACCGAACTGATCATCTGGGCGCTTTTGGCCTGGGCGGTGGTCGGCAACCGCACCATCACCCGTTTCAAATACTATCTGCCCGACACGGTTCCCGCGTCGTATCCCTATAACGGCGTGATGCACTTCCACCGTCAACAACGCCAGTAGCCCATGCCTCCCCCACCGCCATCGGAAGATTCCCCGCGGGAGCCGTTCCTTTCCTCGCGCCAAAGCCTGCTGGAGTTGTTCCGGGAACTAGCACAGCACGCCCTAGTCTATCTGCGCGATCTGGCCAAGATGGCGGCGGCGGAAGCCGGAGAGAAAGGCCGCTTTGTGCGGGTGCTCGTCGTGTCACTGGCCATGGCGGCGGCGTTCGGCGCGCTGGGCTTTTTCTTTTTGACCGTGGCCCTGGTCAGCGCCATCGCCTACGGCCTGAGCAGCTGGGGCTGGGCGTCGTTGATTGTGGGCATTGCCTACTCGATTGTGGCGGTTTTGGTGGCTCTGCCGGCGATGGGCGCGCTGCGCAAGGGCGCCCTCGGATTCCAGCGAACCGCTAGCCGGGTAAAGGAAGACGCGAAGTGGGTGAAGGATAAGCTGGCCGCGTAGCGATGACGGCTCAGCCGCCCGATTCTGGGCGCTCCCGCTGGTCCCACCCCAAAGCGCTCCGCTCCACCCCAGTGTGCGCCGTTACACGCTGGGGGGGCCCCGGGGTCGCTGCGGCTGGCTTCAACGGCGCCCCCAGCCTGCGGCAGCGCATGCAGGGTTGAGACGGTCGGCAACGGGCGCCCGCTGGCGCTCGGGAACTCTCCAAGTTGCCGCGAGTGGGCCGTGGGATGTGGAACGCCGAACCTGGCGCGTGGGAAGCAGGACGTAGCCGCCCGGTGCGCTGCTCCCTCAGCCCTGGGATAATGGCGCATGTCCGCTGCCGGCTCGTTGGCCAGGCCCTTCCCTGCTCCCTACGCCTTCTTGGGCTCGGACACCCGGGGCCGGCGCTACCCGGAACCGCCCCATCCCTATCGCAGCGAATTCCAGCGCGACCGCGACCGCATCATTCATTCCCGGGCGTTCCGTCGGTTGGAAAACAAAACCCAGGTCTTTCCCAAGCGGTATTCCGACCACTTTCGCAACCGTTTGACACACACGCTGGAGGTCGCGCAAATCTCCCGCACCGTGGCCACGGCGCTCGGCTTAAACGCCGAACTGGCGGAGACTTTGGCGCTGGCGCACGACCTGGGGCACCCGCCGTTCGGCCACGCGGGAGAAGCGGCATTGAACCGGGCCATGGCGAGCCTGGGAGGCTTCGATCACAACCTGCACGCGCTGCGCGTGGTCGAGCACCTGGAGCGGCGATACGCTGAGTTTCCAGGGTTGAACTTGACCTTCGAGGTACGCGAAGGCCTGATCAAACACTCCCGCGATTATCCCCCGGGCGAGATCGGCCTCGAGGAATACGAGTTGGCGCTGCGCCCGCCCCTGGAAGCGCAAGTGATTGACTGGACGGACGAGATCAGTTACAACGCCGCGGACCTGGATGACGCGTACGAAGCTCGCCTGTTGACGCCGGAGCAGATACGCCGCGAGGTGCCGGTGTTTGCGCGCTTTGTGGCCCAAGCGGAGACACGGTATCCGCAGGCAGCGGAAAAGCTGCATTTCAATGAGGCGCTGCGGCGATTGATCGATTATTTCGCCACCGATCTGATCCAGGAAACCGAGCGCCGGGCCTCCGCCTTTATCGGCGCCGATCAGGTACGTCAACATCCCCAGCGGCTAGCCGGCTTATCTTCGCAGGCAGCCGCCGAGCGGCTGGAGCTGAAACAGTTTTTGCACCGCCACCTCTACAACCATCCGCGGCTGCAATCGGAAAAACGCCGCGGGGAATGCATGGTCAACGAGCTATTCGCTTTCTACCTGGATCACCCCGAGCAACTCCCTGCCGCCTACCAAATCCCGGGGGGCGGCGGGTCGGAACGCCAAGTCTGCGACTATGTCGCGGGTATGACGGACCGCTTCATTGCCGCCCAACATCGGCAATTCGTTTCGTCGAGCGCGCCGGGCTCGACGCTGGCGGGCTAGACGCGAGCGGGAACGGCCAGGGGCGTGCTGAAGCACTGCTCCAGCCAGGCTTGCAGCGCAGCAGTGATGGCGGCGGGATCCTGGCCCCGAAACTCCTGGAGTGGGCCAATGGTCACACGCGCCACGCCGCGACGCGGCCATTTGGCGCCCACGGGCAAAATCGCGAACAAGCCCTCGATGGCAATGGGCACCACGGGCAAGCCCAGCTCATGCACGAACAAGCCGATGCCGGGGCGAAACGGATGCAAACGACCATCCGGCGTTTCCTGGCCTTCAGGAAAGATCAGCGGGCAGAAGCCCTTGTCCGCCAACTGGCCGGTGTAGCGCAGCGCATTCCGTATGCCGCCTTCGGTGGCCAGCAGGTAGCCGTTGAAGAAGGCTTGGGTGAGGACGTAGCGCCAATACGCCGCCCGGCGGCGGTCTTGGCTGTAGCCAGCGGGGCGGAGAAACTCGCGAAAGTCGCGAGCGCCCATCGCCGGCGCCAGCCAGGGCCGCCAGTTCGAGGGCAGAGCGCGCAAAATGCTGGGCACGTCGAAGCGGCTTTGATGATTGGCGATGAACAGGACCGGCCGGCGCAACCCGCGCAGGTTTTCGCGCCCCTCGATGCGCAGCCGCACATGGCTCCGCAACACCGGAAAGACCACCAGGCTATAGCCCAGGCCACGCAGGCCGCGCGTGGGAGCGGCGATGGGCCAACGGGGATAACGGAAGGGCGGGGGCGCGGGCTTCGGCGGAGCGGCGGCCGGCACCGTCACCGCGGCGGTGGCGGCGCTGCCGCGCCCGGCGGCGACCAAGGCGGCGACGTCGGCAATCGTGCGGGCCTCGGTCAGTGCCTCCTCGTCCACCGGGATGCCGGCCCGCGTCTCCAGCCAGGTGAGCAACTCGACGCGGTCCAGCGAGCCCAAGCCGAGTTCCTGCAGGCTGCGTTCTGGCGTCAGCGCGCTCTCTGGCAGGCGCAGCTTATCGGCCAAGAACTCCTGCCAGCTCCGCCGCTCGGCCGCCGCTGCCGTGGTGAGCGGGCGGCGGTTGACCCAATCCCGGATGGCGACCCGCTGGATCTTCTGGGTGGAGGCGGTGCGCGGCAACTCGCGCTCTGGCCAGACGGAAAAGCCGCGCACCCGCTGGTGCGGCTCGAGCCGGAGATTGGCGGCGCCCACGGCGGCCTCAAGTTCCGCCTGCAGTGCCGCGTCCAGCTCCGTCTGACCGCCGACCGGGGCGAGCACCGCATGAACCCGCGCATGGTGGTCCACCTCCTCGGCCACCACCGCGCTGTCGTGAATGGCCGGCTGTTGGTTCAGCGCCGCCTCGACGTCCTGGGGATAAACGTTGAGCCCCTCGGCGGTGACGATGACTTCCTTTTTCCGGCCCAGAAATGTGAGATTGCCCTCCGCATCCAAACGGCCCAGGTCGCCCGTCCGCAGCCAGCCATCGCTAAACACCGCCGCCGTGGCCTCGGGATTGCGGAAATACCCCGGCGTGACCATCGGCCCGCGCACCAGGATCTCGCCGTCCGCGGCGATCTTGATCTCCGCCTCGGCCAGGCGCCGGCCGACGGCGCCGCGGCGGACCTTGAAGGGGTGGGTGGCGGTGATGGTGGGCGCGGTTTCGGTCAAACCGTAGCCCTGAATGACCGAGTAGCCGAAGGCGCCCCACAGGTCCTCCAACTCCTGAGGCAGCGAGGCGCCGCCCACCAGGAAGGCCCACATGCGGGCCCCGAAATGACGCCGCAGCCGCCGCCAACGCCAAAAGCGCCAGCCCCACCAGTGCCGGCGCGTCTCCGCCACCACCTCCGCGCCGCTCGGCACGGCGCCGCGGCCAGCGCTGGCTTGGATAAGCGCCCAATCGGCCAGGAGCTGCAACTGCTGGGGCACGCAGATCAGCAGAGAAGCGCGGCGCTGGCGCAAGGCGTGGGTCAGGGCCTCCGGCGTCTGCGAGTCCACGAAGACGACGCGGGCCTCAATCAAGGTGGGCACCAACAATCCCACCACCTGGCCGAAAAGATGGCTGAGCGGGATGATGTGCACGAAGCCGACGCGCAGCAGCGGCTTGGCCCAGCGCCGAACCTTGCGCGCTTCGCTTTCCACGGAGCGCAGATTGGCCAGGACGTTGCCATGCGTGATCATCACGCCCTTGGGCTCGGCGGTGGTGCCGGAGGTATAGACAATCTCCAGCAGCGTATCCGGAGGCAACGGCTCGACGGCCCGGCCAGCGGCCCCCGCCCGCGGCGTCAGCCCGTTGATGGCCTCGAAGGTCAGCGCCTCCAGACCGGCCACGAGGGATGTCAATTCGGCGCAGCGGTCGGCGGGGGCGATGATCAAGCGGGCATTGGTGTGCGCTTGGGCGCGCAGCGCGTACTCAGCGGAGAACGCCGTGTCCACCGGCACCAGCACCACCCCGCTCATGACGCAGGCATAGAAGGCCGCAGCCCATGCCGCCCCGGCTTTGCCCCAGATGACGGCGCAGTCGCCGCGGCGTAGGCCCCGCCGCCGCAGTTCCTCCATCACCGCGAAGGCGCGGCGCAGAAGGGACTGATAGGAATGGCGGCGAACGCGGTAGAGTTCCTGCTCGATCAGGAACGGGCGTTGGCCCAGCGATTCCAAACCGGCGACGTAGGTCGAGAGTGAATCCAGCGCCATCGGCCAAAGCTCCCGGACCCCATTAGGATAAGGCCCGCCACCCCATCCTGGGGCGCAGACCGGCAAACGGGGCTCGCGCCCGACCACGGCGGGGCCGAATTCGGGTGCGGCGCCGGCCGCGTTTAGCCGGTCATTTTCGCCCATTCGCCCGCCGAATCCGCCTCTTCCCTGCCCCCGGCGGTGACAAACCTGGGTCGAGACAGGCAAACTGTCAAGGAATATGCCGCGCCCGCGACGCAAGCCTTTTCGCCGCCGCCTCCGCGAGTGGCGCGGCGTGGCGCGTGCACTGCTGCACACCGAACACCCGATCCAGGCGCATATCGTGCCCATGCGGCGCTGCAACCTGGCCTGTGCCTATTGCAATGAGTTCGACGACGTCTCCGCGCCCGTGCCGCTGGCGGAGATGGAGCGGCGCATTGACCACCTGATCCGGCTGGGCACGTCGTTGGTGACCATCAGCGGTGGCGAGCCGTTGTTGCATCCTAGTCTGGACGGCGTCATCGGTCGCATCCGCGCGGGCGGAGCCCTGGCGGGGCTGATTACCAACGGCTACCTGCTGGTGCGGGAACGCATCGAGCGGCTGAATCGCGCTGGGCTGGATTACCTCCAGATCTCAATTGACAACGTTCAGCCCGACGAGGTCTCGAAGAAAAGCCTCAAGGTGCTGGATCGGAAGCTGCAACTGTTGGCCCGCTACGCGCGCTTCGACGTGAACATCAATTCCGTGCTGGGCGCTGGGGTGCGGCATCCCGAGGATGCGCTGGTCATCGCCCGGCGCGCCGTGGAACTGGGATTCATCACCACCGTGGGCATCATCCATGACGGCCGCGGCCAGCTACGGCCGCTGAACCCGGCGGAGCAGGCGATCTATGAGCGCGTGAAACAGCTGGGCAAACGCCACTATGCGCGCTTCCACCGGTTCCAGGACGACATTGCCCGCGCGCAGGCGCACGATTGGAAGTGCCGCGCCGGCGCCCGTTACCTGTACGTCTGCGAGGATGGGCTGGTGCATTACTGTTCGCAGCAACGCGGCTACCCGGGCATCCCGCTGGCACAGTATACGCGCGCCGATTTGCGGCGAGAGTACATTACCGCCAAGCCCTGCGCTCCCTATTGCACCGTGGCCTGCGCCCACTACACGTCCGTTCTCGACCAGTGGCGGGACTCCCAGCGCGCCCCGGCTGCCGCGGCGGCGGCGTCTCCGGCCGCGGGGGAATTGGTGCAACTCGCGGGCGGCAGCGACCGCGACTAGCCTTGCGCCGCGGTCGCGGTCAGCGCGGACTCCCTAGCAGGGCAACCCCAGCAGCCGCCGCAGCAAAACGATCTGCCCCAGGTGGTAGGCTGTGTGATCGAGACACGCCAAGGCTTGGCGCAACACGGTGCGCGGGCCGGCGCCGGGCGGGTCCAGGGGCGAGGTAGCAGGCAAGGGCGCAAACAAGTCCGTAGCTGGGTTGCCAATCAGGGCGGCGAATTCGCCCAGCAACTGGAGGCAGCGGGAACGGCTGGCGTCCCAGGCGCCGTCGTCGGGCGGTTCATTGCCAGCCGGCCAATAACCGATGGGGAACGGCGGCTCGACGTAGTTGGGCATGCGGCAGTAGTCGAGGAAATCCTGCAGACAGAGCCGTTGATGCTCCAGCAGCCTCCAGAGCGTAAACGGCTGGCCGGGCGGTTGAGCGCCCCGCAACTCCGGGGGAACTCCCGCCAGCGCCGCCGCCAGCACCATATGCACCCTCGGGTCCTCCCAGGAGGCGAGGAGTTGGCGCTTGAGGCCGGCCTGCGGATCGTCGTGCGCGGAGGGGGTGGACATCGGCATAGGGGATTATCTCGCCGATGGCGCGAGGAACGTATACTGGGCGCGGCATGAAACGGCGCGACTTTCTTTGGAGCGGCGCTCTGGTCTTTCCCGCCGTCGCGGCCGCCCAGACGATGCGATACACCGACCTCGGCCGCCCGCTGGACGAGCCGGCCGGCGTCATCACTCCAGCCGAGACGCCCCCTTGGAAGGTAGATCAGGCCGGGTATCGGCCCCTTGCCCGCAAGCTGGCCATGCTTACGCTGCCCAAGCCGTCCGCCCGATTCGCCTTGACCGCCGCAGGCGGCACCCAGCCGCTGTTTGCTGGGCTCCTCTCGCCGCATCGCTGGGATGCCGACTCCGGAGATTGGACACAGGTGGCCGATTTCACCGGCTTTTCGCGCTCCGGCAGATACCAGCTGCAAACCGAGGGCGCCGCGCCCAGCTTGGCGTTCGAGATCGGGCCTTCGGTCTCCGAGCCTATCTTTCGTTTGGCGGCACGCTTCTTCTATGGCCAGCGCTGCGGCTGCGCGGTGGCCATGGGCGCTGGCATGGCCGCCTACCACCATCCGACCTGCCATCTCAAGGCCGCCTTCCACCCCAGTTCCGGACGCAGCGGACCGGTCCACAATCGGGGCGGCTGGCACGATGCCGGAGATTATGGCCGCTATGTCGTCAACGGCGGGATCAGCACCGCCACGCTGATGTGGGCCGCGGAACTGTTTCCCGCCGCTGCCCGCCAACACCTAGACCTGCCGGAGAGTGGCGGCAACGCCCCCGATCTCTTGCGGGAAGCGCGATGGAACCTGGAATGGATGCTGAGCCTGCAGGATCGCGACGGCGGGGTTTGGCACAAGCAGACCAGCACCGTGTTTGCCCCCTTCGTGATGCCGCAGGACGATGGGATGACCAGCTATGTGATCGGCGCCGGCATCGCACCCTACAAAACCACTGCGGCCACGGCGGACTTGGCCGCCGTGGCCGCGATCGCTTCCCGCCTGTGGCGACCCTATGACGATGCCTTCGCCGCTCGCTGCCAAACGGCGGCGCTGCTTGCCTGGCGATGGCTGGGCCGCGTTCCGGACCTCGCCTTCCGCAACCCTCCCGGCATCTTCACCGGCGAGTACGGCGACGGCCATTTGGAGGACGAACGGCTGTGGGCGGCGGCGGAAATTTGGCGCGCCACGGGAGATCCGGAATGCCACGCCTATTTCCGTGCCCACTACGCGGAATTCGCCGCCCGGCTGCCGCGCATCACGCCGCCGAGCTGGGGCCGGGTGGCGGCCCTGGGGCTGTGGAGCTACGCCCTGGCCGCCGGGGACGCGAGGCGCGAGCCGGACGCCAACATCGTGGCCGTCATTCAATCCGCCTCGGTGGCGGCAGCGGATGGCATCGTCGCCCGCGCCGCCGCGAATGGCTACCGCGTGGCGCTTCACTCCGACCAGTACGTCTGGGGCTCCAACAGCATCGCCGCCAACGCCGCCATGCAATTGCTGGTCGCTGCGCGCTTCCACCCGGCCGCGGAGTACGCCGCCACCGCCCTGGAGACGCTGCATTATCTGCTGGGCCGCAATACCTTTTCCTTGTGCTTTCTCACCCGCGGCGGGAGCCGTGCCGTGCAACGCCCCCATCACCGCCCCAGCGTCGCCGACGGCCTGCGCGAACCGTGGCCCGGGATGCTAGCAGGCGGCCCCAACCGCCAGCGCAATGATGCGGCCATGCGCAAGTATCTGCCCGCCGAGCTGCCTCCGGCGCGGAACTACATTGACAACCACGCAGCGTACTCGTGCAACGAGGTGGCCATCAACTGGAACGCGCCGCTGGTATTTTTGCTGGCGGCCAACCTAGACAGCTGAAGGGCGGGCGCCAAGGCGCCGTTTCCGCCGAGCCGCCGCCGGAAGCAGGCGCCGGCGCGGCCGCCATACAGCCGCCAGCGCCGAGCCGGCATCGCATCCGGCATGCTGGCGCCGCTCTGGGTTGGCTTGTTGTCCCTCTGGTGGATACTTTGGGGCCTCGACTTGATCTCCCGCCCTTGGACCAACGTGCTGCTGTACGGGGGGCTGGCGGCCCTACTCATTTCCACCATCACCAGCGTCGAGAAAAACGGCGCTCCGGCCACAAACGGCTCCGGGCTCTCCAGCGAGCAGAACCTTAAAACTTCGTCACTTCGGTGAAGTGGAAGTCCCGCACCTTCATCGCCGGCACCACCATGTCAAAGCTCTCTTCACCGCTGGCGCGAACCGCGGGGCCCAGCTCCTCCACGTTCTGCAGCATTTCGATGACGCTTTGGTTGAAACGGAAGTTGCGGACGCCGCCGGTGATCTTTCCGTCTTCAATGCGGAAAGTGCCGTCGCGCGTCATGCCGGTCAAGAGCTTCCGGTAGGGGTCCACCTCGCGGATGTACCACAGGCGGGTTACCAGGATGCCCTTGCGCGTCGAGGCAATCATTTCTTCCAAGCTGGCGGTCCCGCCATCCACAACGAGGTTGAGCGGCGCTTCGCCGTACTCATTGGGCAAGGGAAAGCCGTGGCCGGTCGGCCGGGCGCCCAGCGATGCCTGTTCCCGCTCCATGCGCGCCGCCGTGGGACGGGCGTAGACCAGGCTCCGAACGACTCCATTTTCCACGAGCACCACTCGTTCGCGCGGCATGCCCTCGCCGTCAAAAGGGGCTCCGGATTGTAGGGGATGGTAGACATCGTCACGAACGTGGATATTGGCGCCGAACAGCTGAGTTCCCAGCCGTCCAGTAAGACAACTGCGCTGATCCAACACGGCGAGGCCGCCAAAGTCCCAGAACAGAAAACCCAGGAGGTCGAGCACCGCGGCGGGCTCGAGAATGACCGTATATTGGCCCGGCGCCCACTCGGCGGAATTGGCGCTGTCGCGCGCCTTCGCGCAAGCGGCGCGGGCGCCGGTTGCCGGGTCGAGAGCGCGAACATCGGGTGAGTTGCCCTTCGCCCAACCGGAGCTGTTGGCCGCCAACATGGTGACGGAAAATTCCGCGCTCGTGTCCTGATAGAACGCTTCGAGCCCTCGCGAGTTTGCCATGGCGTAGGCCGATTGGCTGTTCGCCATCACCCCGGCGGCGGTCATGCCCGCGGCTTCGGCAATCGCCACCATCTCCCGCACCACCTCGGCGCGGGCAGCGGGACTGAGAGCGGCGGTGGCGGCGGCCGCGCGCTCCACGGACCGGTAGGCCTGGCGCCCCAGCAAGGGCAGCAACTCCGGATCCGGCGCCTGCAGCTTCGCCAACTCCAGCGCGCGCTCCGCCGCTCCGCGGATGCCCTCCGGATCCAAACGATTCGTGGTGGCCCGGGCGGTGCGCCCTTGCCATACCGCCCGAAGCGACAGCACGGTCTGCTGCTCGGCCACGTTTTGATGGATGGCGTTATTGGCGAAGCGCGTCAGCTCGGAAATGGCCGAGTGCAGCGTCGCCTCGGTTTCTTCGGCGGAGCTAGTCGCCAGCGCCTGGCCTAAAATTTCCGCCGCGTGGGCGGCGTCCATCTCCATCTGCGGTGCGGCAAAGGTCTCAGCCGGCATGGAAACAGGACCTCGCTCAGCTGCTCGCGGCATAGGCACCGCCGATCTTGACGTTGCGGAAGCGAGCCGGCGCGGCGCCGTGCCCGGTGCCCATGGTCTGTTGCGGCTGCCCCTTGCCGCAATTCGGCGTGCCCCACAGCGTCCAATGCTCGCGCGAGGCGATGGCATCCATCGAGTTCCAGAACTCTGTCGTGATGCCGGAATAGCTGGGATTCTTCACCATGCGCACCCGCTTGCCGCCACGAATTTCCCACCCGGCTTCGCATCCGAACTGAAAGTGGTAGCGCTTGTCGTCAATGGACCAACTGCGGTTGGTCTCCATGTAGACGCCCTCGGCCGTGTCAGCGATCAGGTCCTCTAAGCCGAGCGGCAGTTCGCCCGGCACGATGCTGATGTTGGTCATGCGGATCAGCGGGATGCGATTCCAGCTTTCCGCCCGCATGCAGCCGTTGGAACTGGCTTGGCCGATCGCCGGGGCCGTTTCCCGGCTGCTGATATAGCCCACGAATTCCCCACCGCGGATGATGTCGGTGCGCTGCGCGGGCACGCCCTCGTCGTCGAAGGCGAACGTGCCTAGGCCGGGCCCGTGGGCCAGCGTGGCGTCCGCCACCACGTGCACCAAGTCTGAGCCGTAGCGCAAGCGTCCCAGCTTGTCTAGCGTTAAAAAGCTCATGCCTGCGAAATTGGCCTCCGTGCCCAGCACGCGGTCCAGCTCGATGGGATGGCCGATGGACTCGTGAATCTGAAGCCCCAGTTGCGAACTGTCCAGAATGACCGTGCCGGTCGTCTGCGGGCACTGGGCGGCGCGATGCAGCGCCACCGCCTCCTCGCCCACGCGGCGGGCATTGTCCACCAACCGCAGCTGTTCGATCCGCTCATAACCGCCGAGCTGAAACTGCCCCCCAAAGGAATTGGGATAGGAGCGGCGCTGAATTTCGCTTTCGCCAAAGGAGGTGGCTGCATAGCCGGCGCCACTGATGACCTTGGTTTGGTCAATTTCCGATCCCAGCGTGGAGACAAACAACTGGCGGACGCGGCGAAAATCCATGTCCGCCTCCGCCAGCGTCACCCCTTTAGCCGCCCGCAATTCCCGGTCCACGGCCAGCAGTACGGCCAGGTTCCGATCCACAGAAATGGCGAAGGGATCCTGTTCGCAAGGTCCCCTCCAGATGGCCTGATAGGCTTCGACCGGCGCCAGCCGCACGGGCTGCCGCCGCACCTGGGCCGAAGCCCTGGCGATCGCGACGGCGTGCGCGGCGATCTGATCGATGGCAGCGCGCGTCAGGCGATCGGTGGAGGCAAAGCCCCAAGCGCCGTCTACCAGGACGCGGACGCCAATCCCAAGCGTCTCATCGTCCGCGACGGTGCCAGCTTTGCCGTTCTTGGTGGATACGGCACGGTGCCGCTCGGCCATCACCCGCGCATCGGCATAGCTGGCGCCACGCTGGACGGCGGTGTCCAACGCCCAGCCGGCCCAGTCCCGGCCCCAGGATTCGGTGGCCATGCGTGGCTCCGCCTGAGCCTAGCGCGCCGCGCCCGCCAGTGCGGTGCCGCGCACTCCGGCCGCCGCGTGCAGCGCTTCCACTTGGTTTTCGCGCTCCCAGGTGAACTCTGGCTCGGTGCGGCCAAAATGCCCAAATGCCGCCGTTTTTTGGTAGATCGGCCGGCGCAGTTGCAGCGTCTCGATGATGCCCCTGGGCGTTAGTTGGAACACCTGCCGGATGGCCGTGGAGATCTTGTCCTCCGGCACGGTGCCGGTGCCGAACGTGTCCACCAGCACGGAAACCGGCTCCGCCACGCCGATCGCATACGCCAATTGAATTTCGCAACGTCTCGCCCAACCGGCCGCGATCACGTTCTTGGCGATGTAACGTGCCATATACGCGGCGGAACGGTCCACCTTGGTCGGATCTTTGCCGGAAAAGGCCCCACCGCCATGCCGCCCCATGCCGCCGTATGTGTCCACGATGATCTTGCGTCCCGTCACTCCGGTGTCGCCCATGGGTCCACCGATCACGAACCGACCTGTCGGATTGATGTGGTACTGCGTCTCGCTGTCCACCATCTCCTTGGGCAGCACCGGCGCCACCACCACCTCGCGCACGGCTTCCCGCAGTGCCGCCGTGGCGATCTCCTCCGCATGCTGGGTCGAGACCACCACGGCGTTGACCCGTACCGGCTTATCGCCGGCATATTCCACCGAGACTAGGCTCTTCCCATCGGGGCGGAGGAAGTCCAGCTCGCGCCGCCGCCGCGCCTCCGACAACCGCAGGGTCAGCCGGTGCGCCAAGGCGATGGGCAGCGGCATCTTCTCCGGGGTTTCATCGCAGGCGTAGCCGAACATCATGCCCTGGTCGCCGGCGCCGTCGCGGTCCACGCCCAAGGCAATGTCACCGCTTTGCTCATGCACGCTGATCAGCACGCCGCAGGTCTGGGCGTCGAACCCAAAACAGGCGTCGGTATAGCCCACTTGCCGCACCGCCTGCCGCGCCACGTGCTGATAATCAATTTTGGCGTTGGTGGTGATCTCGCCCGCGACGACAATGAGCCCGGTTGTCAGCAACGCCTCGCAGGCCACGCGGCTGTGAGGATCTTGGGACAGGGCAGCATCCAGGACGCCATCGGAGATCTGGTCCGCAATCTTGTCCGGGTGGCCTTCGGTGACTGATTCCGAGGTAAATAGGCGGTGAAGGGGCACGGTGTCTAGTCCTTTAGCTGAGGTGAGAGCCCGCAGGCTGCCAAATCCAACTGTCTAGCATAGTCGCACGAACGAGCCTCAAAAGAGCCCAAAACGCCTCCCACTCAAGCCGCGAGCGCGATCTGGCCTCGGGCTAATAGCGGCCGGGCGCCAGGAACTGGTTCAAATTGATCGCTTTCCAATCACCGCGGATGATCTCCGCCCGGATTTGGCCCGGCGTCTTTCCCTTCTGGGTCTGCAAATAGGTAAAAATGCCCTCCATCAAGCACGTCTCGCACACCGAAGCGTGGGTGCCCGCAAAGCAGCTATACAGGCTGGTGTGGCCCAAAGACTTGTCGCAGCGGCAATAGCACGGCTCCTGGTACAGCACATCCTTGACATGGGCGGCCATGGCATAGGCGTTTTGCACCCGGGGGTCGGTAAAGTCGCTGGGGGGCAGGGTGGGCGGCAGGGCCGAACGCGGCGCACTGGCATGAAAGGCGGGCACGCCCGGCTCATGTACCACGGGCGGCTCCGCGGATTGGGAACGGGAAACCGGTGTTTTCGCCGGCTGCTGTGCCGCGGCGCCGAGCGCCAGCATGCCGGCCAAGCCGGTCACCACCGCAATGGGCGGAAGAATCGTCCGCAAGTGAATCACGCCTCGCCTCCTGGAATAAGCCTCGGCCGGGCCGGCGGGCCTGGTGCTCGCCAGCCGCCCCTCAATTCTACTTCGCCTTGCGGGGGATGGCATTGTCAGGCCGCAAAGCCTAGGTTATGTACGCGCATGGACACGCCCTCGGCGTCGCTCCCTCCGCCACGCCCTGATCGCTTCTCCTCCCGCTCGGGCGTCGCCCGCCCTGGCGGCGGGCCGCCTCGCTATATGCTCCGCGGCCTTCCCAGTCGAGCTTGGCCTCCGGGGTCCAGCGTGAAGTCGCCAGCTGCCGCGCTGGGCGGAAGGGCGCAGCGCCGCCACCCGGCAAGGGCCCGAAGCAGCGCCTCCGGCAGACCGAGCGGAAATCCGGAAATGGCGCGCCCTCCCCGACTCCCCCAACAGGCGAGCGACGTGATAATGTCGGAGTTATTAGCGGGTGTGGTCCGCGGGGGTACACCGCCGCCAGACCACGGGCGGGATGGCATGCAGGCGCTGGGCATCAGCGGGGACTGGGATCGCAGCGGCGCCCTCCGCGTCATAGCGGTGCTCCTGTTTTTGGCGACAGCGCTGGCGGCGCAACAGGTACACGTCCGGCCACTGATTAACCCACCGCCGCCGGCGCGAGCGCCGGCCGCCAACGCCCCGCGCAAGGGGGTGCGACCCAATAGCCCTGTTGACCTAAAGGTGAACGTCAACCAGGTATTGGTTCCCGTGACGGTCACGGATCCCATCGGCCGCTTGGTCACCGGCTTGTCCCGGGGCCAATTCGCCATCTACGAGAACGGCGGCAAGCAAACCATCAACACCTTCTCCACCGACGACGCCCCGATCTCGGTGGGCGTCGTCTTCGACAGCAGCGGCAGCATGAACGGCAAGATCGAAAAGAGCCGCGAGGCGCTGGACGCGTTCTTTCAAACCGCCAATCCGCAAGATGAGTTCTTTATCGTGGATTTCTCGGATGAGCCGCATTTGCTGGGCGGCTTCAGCGAGAACCCAAATCGATTGCTGAACCGCATTTCCTTCATCCCCGCTCATGGCCGCACCGCGTTGCTGGACGCCATTTACCTCGGCCTGGACGAAATGCGGCGAGCCGACCACAACCGCAAGGCCCTGCTGATCATTTCCGATGGCGGTGACAACCACAGCCGCTTTACGGAGGCGGAAATTCGAAACGTAGTGCGGGAAAGCGACGTCGAAATTTATGCCATCGGCATCTTCGCCCCGGTGGGGGACCGCTACACTCCGGAGGAGCAGGAAGGGCCGGCATTGCTAAGCGATATTTGCGCCGATAGCGGCGGAAGGATGTTCACCGTCCAGGATGTGGACGAGCTGCCCGACGTGGCGGAAAAGATCGGCGAAGAGCTGCGCAATCAGTATTTGCTGGGGTATATTCCCACCGACCAAAAACGGAATGGCCAATGGCGCAAGATCCGTGTAAAGCTGCACCCTCCCCCCGGCCTGCCCCCACTCACGGTCTACGCCAAAGCCGGCTACTACGGACCCCATTAGCTTTGGTCGCCGCCCTGCTAGTGGCCATCACCCTGGGTCCTGGGGCGCTGGCCCAGACGGCGGGCTCCCCCGGCCAACGCCAACCCTACGTCTTCCGCGGCCAGGCCTCCGAGGTGTTGGTGCACGTCACCGTGCTCAACAAAAAAGACCAGCCGATCAACAATCTGCCGGCGGCCGATTTCCGCGTCTACGACGACGGCGCCCTGGAGCATGTGGACTTTTTTTCCCACAGCGACGCGCCCATTTCCGCCGGGCTGGTGATTGATAACAGCGGCAGCATGCGCGACAAGCGTTCAGCGGTCATCGCCGCGGCGCTCAATTTTGTCCGGGCCAGCAATCCCCAAGATCAGATCTTCATCGTCAACTTCAACGATGAGTATTATCTGGACGCTGACTTCACTAGTTCCATCGCGAAGCTCAAGGAGGGGTTGGCGCACATCCAGTCCACCGGCGGCACCGCCCTTTATGACGCCGTTATCGCCTCGCTCTATCACCTCAAGCGCGGCACGCGGCAAAAAAAGGTGCTGCTGGTCATCACCGACGGCGCCGACGACGCCAGTCAAAACACGCTGGAGCAGACGGTCCGCACCGCGCAGCAGATGCACGGGCCGCTGATCTATTGCATCGGGCTTACGTACCACGACTTTGACCGCCGCCGGGCCAATCGCGCGCTGAAGCGGCTGGCCAAGGCCACCGGCGGCATGGCCTATTTCCCCAAGAATCTGCGGCAGGTCAACGCCATCACCCGGTCGGTGGCCGTGGCTATCCGGGAGCAGTACACGCTGGCCTATCGGCCCAATCAACACCAGCCGGGATTCCACGCCATACGCGTCGAGCTGCACGGCAAACACACCCGGGGCTTGCGCGTTTACGCCCGCACCGGCTACTACGCGCCCGGCCGCTGAACTGGCCAGCTCTCCTCTCCCGCCCCGCCACATCCGTCGCCGCCGCGCCGCGCGGGCCGCTTGGGCTAGACTGGGCGCGTGCAGCGCAACATCGCAGTCATCGGCGGCGATGGCATTGGGCCGGAGGTGGTGGCGGCGGCGCGGGAGGTGCTGGACGCCGCGGCGCCGGGAACCCTGCGCTTCACCGCCTTTGATTGGGGCGCGGAGCGGTTCCTGCGCGACGGGGTGACTCTGCCGCCCGATGGGTTGGAGACGATGCGCCAGTTCGATGGGATCCTGTTCGGCGCCGTCGGGGATCCGCGCGTGCCCAGCAACCGGCACGCGGCGGAGATCTTGCTGGGCCTGCGGTTTGGATTGGACCTGTACGCCAACGTCCGGCCCGTGCGCCCGCTGCTGGAGCAGTTGTGCCCACTGCGAGACGGGGCGGCCAATGTGGACTTCGTGGTGGTCCGGGAAAACACCGAAGGACCGTACGTCAGCATGGGCGGGCGATTCCGTCCCGGGACGCCACAGGAAGTGGCCACCGAGACCGACATCAACACCTATTGCGGCGTCGAGCGCATCGAGCGCTATGCCTTCGAGCTGGCGCGGAGGCGGCGGAAGACACTGCATCTAGCCGACAAGGCCAACGCGCTCGTCCATGCTGGCGCGCTGTGGCGCCGCGTGTTCGCCGAACTGCGGCCGCAGTTCCCCGATGTAGCGGCCACGCCGATGTACGTGGACGCGATGGCCATGCAGATGGTGCGGGAGCCGGGCCAGTTCGACGTCATCGTCACCAACAACCTGTTTGGCGACATCCTGACCGATTTGGCGGCGGCGCTCCAGGGGGGCCTGGGCATGGCGGCCAGCGCCAATCTGCATCCGGGGCGGGACGGCGAGCGCAAACCCGGCGGCCCAGGCCTGTTCGAGCCGGTGCACGGATCAGCGCCTACGCTGGCAGGCAGGGATGAGGCCAATCCCATGGGCGCGATTCTCAGCGGCGCTTTGATGCTGGCCGAACTGGGGATGCCGGAGCCGGCGGCGCGGATCGAGCGGGCGGTGACGGCGGCGCTGGCCGCCGGCGAGGGCACCGCGGATGTAGGCGGCAGCCTCGGCACCCGCGCCACCGCCGCCAGCGTGCGCCGCAGGCTTTGAGGGGTGCCGAGCGCGGTGGGGCAGGCGTCTGCCGACCGCCGCGGCGCAGGCAGTGTTCCTAATCCCGCGCCGCCGCCTACGGCGCACCGTCTGCCGCCCCGCCCACGGCAACGGCGCCCACGGCAACGTTAGAGCGCGCGAAGCAGGCGGGCGGGCAGGCGGATCAGGGCGGCGATCAGCTCCAGCGCGCCGCCGACAGCGATGCCCAGCAGGCGGAACGGGAGCAGCAGGAGCCAAACGAAGGGGTACAGCAGCAGAGCTGCCAGGGCCAGCGGCCAGCATAGGAGCAGCAGGATCAGGAACAAAAAGAACTTGGCCATTGGATCGGCCCGTGGCGCAGGGGTCACCCTCCTCCAGCTAATACGCCCGCTGGCAAGCGCCAGTTCCCTATGGCGCCGCGGCGAGGCTCGACCCCAAGGCCGCGGCCTCCAGCGGCTAGGGTAGCCCGCTCGCGGCTTGCCAGCGGAAGCCGGGAGCCGATGCTTGCCAAAACGCCATTCCTCCGATGTGGCTTTGGTCGGCGAAGTCTTCGCCCGCCTTGCCGACCCTGCGCGCCGTGTCCATCATGATTATGCGGCGCCATCTCCGGTGGTACACTTTCGCTTCGCGGGCCCGCGGTCGAACGTTATGCGGCACATCATCCGTCAATTTTCGCTGGAGCGGGGCAGTTTCGAGATCGAGTACATGGAGCAGTACTTCCCCGAGTTCCAGGAGAAAAAGACCGCCGGGGAGATTCGACGGCGGCTGCAGGGGCGGCCGCATCTCATTCTGATGTCGCTGGCGCCGACGCTGGACGACACTGAGCAGTTGATCCCGGTAGCGTTCAAGGTGGGACACGAACTGCGCGGCGACGAACGCGACCCGGCGCTGGCCGCGCTAGCGGACCGGCTGCGGGACTGCATCCCCCTCCAGGGACGGCGGGTCTTCTATAGCTGGATCGGCGGGACGCGGGAGGATTGGCGCGGCCACGGACATTACCGGGCGCTGACCGAGGAACAGGAAGCCTGGGCGCTGCAGCAGGGCTATGAGCGCATCGTGGTGAAAACCAAAAACAAGTTTCACGCAATGCGGGCGACGCTGGACCACCTGCGCTTCGACATCGTCTACTACGAGCGGCACGGCTTCGACAATGCCGAGAGCAAGATCTACCTGCACAAACAACTTTCCCCGGGCTTGATTCGAGCGCATCTGACCGAGCGCGAAGTGCAGCAGGCGGCCTAGGCGCCGACCGGTCCGTGGCCCACAACGGCAGCCGAGACGGCTGTGCCGCGGCGCTCGAGCCGCTAGGCGCCGGCGGCCTTGGCCTTGTCGCCGTCCTGGTAGGCCATGCGCTTGATCATGGCCAACACCTCCTGCCGGTCGTCCTCATTCAGCACGGCGGCGTAACGGCGGATCTGCGTGAGGAAGGCCACGGCTTCGTCGCTGAGGACGGGCAGGGCGGGCTCGCCGGCTTGAGCGGCGTCGAAGAAATGGGCCAGCGGCATGTCCAGGGCGCGGGCGATCTTGTTCAACGTTTGCAGCGAGGGCGTGGTGTGGCCGTTCTCCACGCGGGAGAGATAGCAGCGCAGCAAGCCGGTCTTCTGTTCGATATCGCCCTGGGAGAGGTTGCGCTGCTGGCGGAACTCGCGGATGCGCTCGCCGATCTTGCTTAGGCGGTTGTGCGTGGTCGGCACGGAAGCTCCTTTCGGCGCAGGCGGCGGGGCCGACCTGGCGGGGAAGCCTCCCCCGGGGGAAGCGCCGGACTGATTGCAAGCGCGGGCGCGCGACGAAGCACAGGTTTCCTGCTGAATGACCGCAACCAGGCCATGCGGGGTCATGTTAGTTAAAAGCCCGTATCCGGCGCAAGAGGAAAGTAGCCGTCACGCGGAGCGGCTAGCCGCGCAGGGCGGCCAACGCCTTTTGGGCGGCGCGGAGGGCGAGTTCCAACTCCGCCGGGCCGTGGCGCCAACTGACGAACGCTGCCTCGAACTGGGCCGGGGGCAACAGGACGCCTTGCGCCAACAGGGCGCGATGGAACGCGGCGAAGGAATGGGTGTCGCAGGCCTGGGCGGCGGCAAAATCACCGACCGGCCGGGCGGTAAAGAAGGGCGTGAACATGCTGCCGACGGCCTGCACGGTCAGGGGCACGCCGGCGCGCCGGGCCTGGTCGTTGAGGCCAGCGGCGAAATCGCCGGTCCAACGCTCGGCGCGAGCGTAGCCGTCCGGATCCTGCTGCAGGCGGTCGAGGGTGGCCAGGCCGGCGGCCATCGCCAAGGGATTGCCCGCCAATGTGCCGGCTTGGTAGACCGGGCCGAGCGGGCTGACCTGGCGCATGATTTCGGCGCGGCCGCCGTAGGCGCCAATGGGCAGGCCACCGCCCAAGATCTTGCCGTAGGTCCACAGATCCGCCTCCAGTTGCAGGCGCTCGGTGGCGCCGCCATAGGCGAGGCGGAAACCGGTCATCACTTCATCCAGGATGAGCACCGCCCCGGCGGCGGCGGTCAGGCGGCGCAGCGCCGCGAGAAAGCCCGGCGCGGGGGGCACGCAACCCATATTGCCCGCCACCGGCTCGACGATGACCGCGGCGATCTCCGCGCCGCGCTGGGCGAAGGCGGCTTCGGCGGCGGCGATGTCGTTAAAGGGCAAGACGAAGGTGGCGGCGACCGCGCCGGCGGCGACGCCGGCGCAACTGGCCAGACCCAAGGTGGCCACGCCCGAGCCGGCCTGGGCGAGCAACAGGTCGGCGTGGCCATGATAGCCGCCGGCGAACTTGATCACACCTTCCCGGCCGGTAAAGCCACGGGCCAGGCGCAGGGCGGACATGGTCGCTTCGGTGCCGGAGTTGACGAAGCGGATCATCTCGACTTGGGGGTTGGCGGCGACGACCTGGCGCCCCAAGGCCAGCTCGGCCGGGGTGGAAAGGCCGAAGCTGGAGCCGGCGGCGGCGGCGGCGCGCACGGCGGCGGTGACCTGAGGATCGGCGTGGCCCAACAGCATGGCGCCCCAAGAACCGATGAGGTCCAAATACCGGTTGCCGTCGGCATCCCAAAGGTAGGCGCCGTCGCCGCGCTCAATCCAGCGCGGCGTGCCGCCGACGGCGCGAAAGGCGCGCACCGGGGAATCCACGCCGCCGGGCAGGACATGCTCGGCTTGCTGCTGCAGTTCGATAGAACGGTCGAGTTTCATGGCATTGCGGAGGCCAGGCGGCGCCGGCCGTGCGGGCCTAATTCCGTGGGCGGCGATCCGGCGGTGGCTATCCCCGGGCGAAGGCCGCCTCACAGAGGGTGGGGGCCAACTGGCGGTAGAGCCGGCGCCGCAGGCCCAGGTAGCCCTGCGAGCCGGCAAACACGTCGGCCATCAGCGCCTGAAAGCGACGGCTCCGGGCGGTGAATTGGATCATGCGCTCGATGACTCCGCCACCCAAAAAGTGACCGGTATAGAAACGGCCGGCAATGCGCGCGGCGAGCTCCAAGTCGGGCAGCACATCCACCCATAAGGCGGGGCCGTAGTCCTGGATGCGGCCGGCCAAAAACGCTTGCGCGCAGAGTTCGGCCGATCGCAGCGCGTAATACAGCCCCTCGCCGGTGATGGGATCCACCAACCCGGCGGCGTCGCCAACCGTGGCCCAATCCGGCCCGCTGAAGGTCATGGCGCGCAAGGAGGCGGCCGTGTAGGCGGGCAGGACGTGAGCGTAGAAAGGGCTGCCCTGGAAGGCGTAGCCTTCACGGCGCAAAAACGCCTCCAGTTCAGAGCGCAGCCCGGCGGCGGGGCGGCCGAGGCAACGGCCACAGATGCCGGCCGAGTAATGGCCGACGCGTGGAAAGGCCCAAATGTAGCCGCTCAACTGCGGCAAAAATTGAATTTGAATGCGGTCGCCGGCCCCGGGGACGTAGTAGCCGAGGGCGGTCATGAAGTCCGCCGCGCTGCCGCTGAGGCCGAAGGCGGAGTGGAAGGGGTTCCGCGCACCGGCGGCGACCAGGACGAAGCCGGCGGCAAATTCCTCACCGCCGCGCAGGCGCAGGCGCCAGCCGCCGACGGCCCGCTCCAGGCCGAGGACGCGGGCCGAAACCACATCGGCCCCGGCGTGGCGGGCCCGGTCCAGCAACAGGCGATTCAAGCTCTCGCGGGAAAAGATGGCGACGGCGCGGTCCAAGCGCAGCCGTGCGCGCCGGCCGCTATGGCCAATCAGTTCGCAGTCGCGGACCCATTGGCGCTCGAGGCCGGCGTCGCGCAGGAACGGGAAGGCGGAGAGCGCCTTGTCGGTGACGCCGCCGCCGCAGGGCTTTTCCCAGCCGGGCCGCTCTTCAAACACGGTAACTGGATGGCCGGCGGCCGCCAACCGCTCGGCCGCCAGCGCCCCCGCCGGGCCTCCGCCGATCACCGCCACGCCTGCGCTCACACTCAAATGATAGCTGCAGACCACACTGCGGCCCCGCGCCGGCGCGCCATGGCCGCTCGGGGCCGGGCCGGTTGCGGCGACAATGGACCGTGGAGGAAAACGAGACCGCGCCGGAGGCCGCCGATTGGGGCTGGATGACCCAGGCCCTGATGCTGGCCCAGGAGGCGGAAGCGGTGGGCGAGGTGCCGGTCGGCGCCATCATCATCTCGCCCACGGGGACGGCGCTGGGGCACGGCTATAACCGGACGATTGCGGACGTGGATCCGACCGCGCACGCCGAGGTCGTGGCGCTGCGGGCGGCGGCGCGGCAGTGCGGCAATCATCGCCTGGTGGGCTGCGCCGCCTATGTTACGCTGGAGCCGTGCGCGATGTGCGTCGGCGCATTGATCCAGGCGCGCGTCGCCCGCCTGGTCTTCGCCGCCGACGACCCCAAGGCGGGGGCCATTCACTCCGTGCTGGCACTGGCCGCCCAACCCCAACTCAACCACGCCTTCCGGGTCACCGCCGGGGTGCGGGCCGAGGAGGCGGGCGAGTTGCTGCGCCGGTTCTTTCAGCGCCGCCGGAGCAGCGGCTGAGTTGGGGGTCGCGATGCGGAGAGGTGGCCGAGTGGTTGAAGGCGCGCGCCTCGAAAGCGTGTATACCTGAAAGGGTATCGGGGGTTCGAATCCCTCCCTCTCCGCCAGCCTGTCAACCAAAATCTTGTAAATCATCAAGTTGCTGATTTTCAAGAACTTGGCGTCGAACTCCCAAGTCTCCCCGTAGCCACTGTCGCCCCTGTTGCCCGTTTGGGGCCTCGATTTCGCCACAAATCGCCACAAACTCGACAGTGTCCTCCCGAGACCGGCCCAGCGAAGCCCCCCTGTCCAGGCCGCCGTGCTAGGGTAGGCAGAACCACAGTCTCCGTGCCGCCTGCGGCGGCCCTCCACTCCGGCGCGGTTCGCCGCCGCTCTGCCGCGCACGCTCCTAGCTAGCGTTGCTTGATATCCGTGAACACTTCCGGCGTGAACCCGCCGCCGGCGGTCCGGCTCGCGGCGCCAAGGACGATGACGCGGCCGTCCGCGCTCACTCCCCGTTGGTGACGTGCACAGTGCCGCCCTCGCACATACCGGTGCCCGTGGCGTTGACCCCGTTCGCCTGATAAGCGCCTGTGGGCGAACCCGATTGGGTGCCCCGATACGAGGTGGCGCAAGCGCCGGCCGTTGTGGTCAGGGTGCCTGTGCCGGTCAAATGGCCCTGGGCATCGCTGGTGAATGTGCCGGTCCCCTAAAGAAAGAGCGGCTGCGATGCCGCATTCTTCTTTTCCACTCCCTGAATAAAGTAGTGATACGTGCCGGCCAGGCTAGGTGACGGCCGCGCCGCGGCGGACGCCGGGGCGGTCGCGGCGGCTGCGTTCTTACTCTGACAACCTGCGAGCAGGAAAAGCAAAACCCCGCCCACAAGCAGGCCCGCGATCTTAATCCGCGGCACGGTTCCGGTTCGCATAAAAGCTCCTCAACGCTGGTTGCGAGATGGCGGGTACTCTGTCACAGCGCCCGCCGGCGCGTCAAGCGGACCCAGGTGGGCGGCCGCCCTTCCGCTGTGCGGGGTGACTGACGCCCGGACCCCTGCCGACCGGCTCCTTGGCTTTGCACTCCTTTGGGAACGTCGGCGCCCAGGCGGAATTCCGCCCACGCCCGGGAAGCGCGCGAGTAGCGGACGACTGCAGTGCGCAGGAGGGCCGGCAAACACGGCGGCCCTTCTGCGCACAACATGTCTGTGCTATTTCGGCATATACGCGGCGTAGAATACGCGCTAGGAGGGCAGCTGTGAAAATTTTTTACTCCGTCGACCTCGACTGCGGCCACACTGCGACGATTCTGGTCTCAGGCACCCCGAGACCCGACGCCAGCTTTGGCGTCCAGTGCCCCGTTCCGGGGTGCGAGGCCTCGCGCCTAGCCCTTTATCGCGCCTCGATCCTGGCCCCGGCCGGCCCAGCGCCGCCGCGGGAGCCCGTACAGATTTGAGGGGGGCGCTTCGACCCACGCTCAGGGCTGGGAAAGCACATCGCCCCGCGCCGGCGCCCTCGCCTGCAGGCTGTCGGAACCGCGCCGCGCTTCCTAACGCCGTTGCACGCTCGGCGCTGCCCGGCCGCCGTAGCGGTCAAAGGTGCTGGTCTTCAGGGTTATGGTCGAGACGTTTGGCGAAACCGTTTTGCAGCGTATCTGTGACGTAGTCGCAGACACGTCCGCCGGCCTCACGGGAGGCGAAATTGGGCGCCTGCTGAGGGAGTCTGATGTCGCTGATCCGTTCCCGGGCGCGACCAAACGTCATCGCCTGTACGAGGCATTGAGGCTACGGCAGCGGGAAGACGGCTGCGGCAACTGCGTGGCCGCGTTCCTACAACGAGCCATGGACCCGGTCCGGTACACCGGCAAGGGCGGTCACTTCGAAACCAGAAGGCAACAGCTGAATGAGGTTCTGGCATTCACAGGACTTGCGTTGGGCGAGGACGGAAAACTCAGGCGTCAAAAGCCAGCACGTACACTGACGGAGGCGGAGGCCCGAGCGGGACGGCTTCGGACCGAGCTTCAGCGGCGCGCCGTTCACGGAGATGTCCTAACGTTTTGCCGCTCCGAGCTTGTCCAGGAAAACTATTTCCACGCCGTCTTGGAGGCTGCTAAAAGTGTGGCCGACAAAATCCGATCGCGCACCGGGCTGACCGGCGATGGCGCCGCGCTCGTCGACGCCGCATTCGGCCCTGGCGCGGCGGGCATGCCATTTCTTGCGTTCAATTCCCTGCGGACCGAAACGGAACGAGGCGAGCACGCCGGCATGATGAACCTGATGAAGGGAATGTTCGGGGCGTTCCGCCTCGTCGCCGCGCACGCCCCCAGGATTTCGTGGGAAATCTCAGAGCAGGACGCTCTTGACCTGCTGACAATCGTCTCCTTCCTCCACAGACGACTCGATGCCTCGGTTCGCACACCGAGAAGCGTGTAAGCCCGCGGCAAAGCCAGCGCGACTGCAAGCCTCCACCCTCTTGATTTCCCCTTCGTATCGGCCCGTCCCCTAGGAACGTGCTCCCCGGCTTCGGATTCGCGCGCCGGCCTGGATCCCTTCCGGCGGTCGGGGCCGGTGCGCCCTGCGGCCCCCCGCGCTCCTGGGGTGGGGCGCCAAGGGCGAACCGAGCCGCCCCCCCGGGGCCGGGCGCTGAATACTTGTGGGACCAGCGCAGGGCCTCGGGAGGTCAAGAAAGCGGAGGCCCGCCGCGCCCCGGGGGCGGCGGCGGTCCGCGGAGGCAGCACAGGGGAGCAGAAAGCTGCAGCGTAACTTCCCGGCGGCATGCGCCCCCGGGACACAGCGGTTCGCGCTCAGACACCCAGCACGGGCAGGAGACCGGCCGCCGACAGCTAACCGTGGCTGTACATCCTCAGCGCGATACCCATGACCTTCGCTGGGGCCTTCTCATTCGTCGCCCTCAGGAGCGCCTTCACATCCTTTCCTGCAAGTTGCGCCGGGTGGAGATTGAGGGCCGAGACAAGGTCTACCCACCGCTGGAGCGGGCGGCCGGGTGACGCGAGCTTTGGTAGGATTATCGGGTCGCGATCTAGCCGATCCTCGAGGTAATAGATCCACCGCTCGCTCGATACTGACGCAAGAACCTCGTTAGCGGCGTCCTGCGCCCCGAAGGAGGCTCCATAGCTGTTGCCTAACCGAACGCAGAGGGCTGCGGTCATGCACGCCGGCAACGCGGGGCCGGGAATCGAGGTGCCGAGGCTAGCCAGCTCCTTCATCGGTGCCGGCTCATTGTAGAAGTTATTCATGCCCTGATGGGCGCCTATTACGTTGCCTGCAACTCGGGTGAAGGTCGCCGACCTAAGGTTCTCGGGCACATAATCGAAGCCCCTGACCGCAACCAAAACGCCGTGCAAGGCGCGGACGGTCTCCTTGCGTCCCTCACTGAACTCGGCGGCGTATGCTTGGCCGATCTGCCAGCGCTCAGACCTCTTCAATCGATCCCACAACCGCGGAATAATCAGGCCCGCGTTGCGCGACGCGTGCTCGAGGCTTGCGCCACTGTTCCCCCGCAGCACGGAAATAAGCACGCTAATCGCCGTCCTTACAAATAGGTAGGGCGATTGCTCCAGCCGGGCCACTTCCTCAGAGTCGGCCGTGAACGTCTTAGACTCGAGCAGCCTCCGAAACTTTGAAAAATCCTCGGCGACCCCGATCTTCTCGTGCCCGAGGATCCCTTGGACACAAACCCTCAGGCACGAAATTGCCTCTTCCGAGGTCATGCTTTCTTCGTCGCCAAGCGACTCGTTGTCGATGCTCGCGAAATGGTTTACAACCTCGTGGGAGTGCACGAGGCGCATTGCCTGCGTCGAGGTCAGCACGCCAAGGTCGCGGGCCAGCCCTATCGCCTCTCGATCCGAGACGAGGGTCGTGATCTCCGTGCTCTCACTAATATCTGGCCTCTGGAGCAATTCGCCGACGAACTCATTTCCTAGAGCGGAGAGCTGCTTCTTTAGCAGCGTCATAGTCCGCTGCCAAATAAACGTCACAGCAACCTCGAAGTGCTGCGACCTGAGACTGTCGAGCACCTGGATGCGTTCCCGCGGGCGCAGGAGAAGAGCAGCTTCGGCTATAGCAGCCGGGTCCGTCACGCTGTCCGGCACCCTGGCGGGAGCTGGGGGTTCCCAGAGCGCGATCGAATTGCCCTTCGACATTAGTCAGCGCCCCTCCCTGATGGTAAGCCCGTCTTGCGAGCGAAAAAGAAGCGCGGCCAGCTTGGGGCCGACCATTGCCCTCGCCCCCTCGAAGGCGCGCCTCCTGGCGCCGCCAACCAAGGCGCCAGCAGCGGGCCCGGCAACTCGCGCCGCACCGAAAAAGACGCGATACGCGAGAAGCCGGGCCCTGGTGTCGAAAACGACAATTCCGTCAGATCGAAGTATTCCGCCAAGGAGCTCCTCCGCGCTCTGCATGGTCAGGATCGATTCTGCAGATTGATCGCTCCGATACGCATCATACGCGCCGAAAAAATCCAGGCCCGGGTCGATCACAATTCCGTCTCTGAACTCGTTCAGCCCCTTCAGATCCGTGTCGGGCGCGCACGCAAGAATCGTCCCGTGGCACGTGGAGATGCAGTCCGCCAGCATGCGCTTGAAGTAGCTCCGGAAATCGGTCGCGTTGGCACTGGCGCCCAGGCCGCGGCAGCAATCGAGGGCGAACAGCTCCGCCGGGCTCTCGGCGGGCACCACCTGCTCCTCCCTCGTCGTCGAGAAATTTAGGGAGAGCTCGTTCCCCTTAGAACCGCGCAACTCGATGGAACTCATTGAGGATCTCCGCAAGAGAACGCAGGTCGCATCGGTGACCATCCCGACCGCCTCAGGGAGCGGCAACGCCGTAGGCGTTCGTATGTAGCTGAACACGCCGTAGCGCGCCAAGGAATTTGCGGTTTTTTCGATAAAGATGCTCCAACTCCTAGCCGCCAAGGGCGCACAGTCCTTTAGCACCGAATCCACAGCCGGGGCGCCCAGGGGAACCCTGCCGATTTCGTATTTAACCGTCCCCGGGAAGCTCTTGAAGACCTTCCCCGCGTCCGTGCAGAAAAGGACAACCGGCGACAGTTCGGCACCCTCGTGCCTGTACGAAAGCAGTGCGCCAGCTAGCGCAGAAAGGAGGTTCTGCGACTCTTGGCAGACCAGGCCTTCGTCCTCGATGAATTCTGTGATGCTGCCCTTCGTTTGCTGCCGGAACGTGACGGCTCTCTTCTGCGTCACCGGCTCACCGCGAAGGATAGCAATTTCATGCGCAAAACCACCTACAGCGGGATTGTAGGGTAGCGCGGCGGAACGGGCAACCCGCTGGAGGGGTTGCTCGGGGCAGGGGATTTGAGCCTCCGGTTCCCCGGAACCCGAGCCGGTTGCCCTGCCCGCCTGGGGCACGGCCCGAAGGGGCTCAACCCACGTTCGCCGCTGCGCGGTCGACACCGGCTAACGCCGGCATGCCGAATCGGGCTGGCGCGAGCGCCGCTCGGCGCGGTCACCGACGGAGCTGTCGCCGCCGAAACCGCTCCTACCCCCAGCCCGCCCCCGGTCGGTGAAGCAGCGCAACCCGCGGCGGTGGGTTAGATCTCTCCGCGCTTCATTTCCCGCAGCAAATGATCGCTGGAGCGGACGCACAGCGCCATGATGGTCAGCGTGACGTTTTGGCAGCCGGAGGAGGGAAACGCCGAGCCGCCCATGACGAACAGGTTGGGCACGTCGTGCGCCTGCTCGAACTGATTGAGCACCGAGGTCTTGGGGTCGGTTCCCATCCGCGCCACGCCCACCTCATGGATGGCCCATCCGGGCGTCGTGGCCTGGCCGTAGGACTGGATGTTTTTGGCGCCGGCGGCCTCCAGCATCTCCGCCATGGCAACCATGGCGAACTCGTTCTCACCGTCGCAAAAGATCGGTGCTGGAATGGGCGTCCCGGCGCGCTCCCGCGCGTTTAGCCTCCGCTGCGGTGGCCGTCAAGGGGCTTCGCTCGCTGGCGCGACGGGCAAAGAGCGCCCGCCGTTGACTGCCGTCCTCGCAGCGGCTGTTTTCCAATGATGAGCAAAATGTCTTTCTCTCACGTTCCATATGACGCGGCCCAGGGCGGCGATTAGCTGAGATCAAAGCGCGCACCGCGAGTGGCGCCCGCCGACCGGGGCTGTCAGCGCCCGACTACCGGGGTTGGATGAAAACGGCGACAGCGTAGTTCGGCAGCGCCGGCGCCTTCACTCACACCGCTGCAGCGGGACCGCCGGGACGCGGTCCATCCAGCGGCGCTCATCTGGATCCCGAAGGAACGCTGCGGCTTCCTGCTCCGTCTGGAAACCCTGCTCGCCATTCTCATCTTGAACCGTGACCAGGTTCCCGTGCCGGCGGTCATAGATCCCCCACCGGCCCGTCGCCGCCAGACAGGGCTTCAGCCTGGGCTCGCCGAGCCAGACAGAGGCGAACTCTTCCTTGAGGGCCATACCGCGGTTCCTTCGCGGAAACCGGGAGACGTGCCCCGCCTTCGGTGGGGTCGCCCAGAATTGCGCCGCTGAGGCGCTCCTCCGCGATCATCATACTCACACTCCCGCTTTGCCGCTCAGGCCGGCCCGCGGCCCCCCGGGCGGCTCCGCAACGGCGCCGCCCCGCCGCCGGCGGGGTACAATGCACGCCATCGCGGCGCGGCGGCGGCCCGTATGAAGAACTTCATTGTGGCGATTGACCAGGGCACGACCAGCACGCGATGCGTGATTTTTGACCGCGGCGGCGGGGTGGTCGCCGCGGCGCAGAAGGAACACCGGCAGTGGTATCCCCAAGCCGGCTGGGTGGAACATGACCCGAGGGAAATCCTGGAGCGGGCGCTGGAGGTAACTGCCAGGGCTATGGAGCAGGCAGGGATTGGAGCGGGGGACTTGGCGGGAGTGGGCCTTACCAACCAGCGGGAGACGACGATGCTGTGGAACCGGCGCACGGGAGCGCCGCTGCACAACGCCATCGTCTGGCAGGACACGCGCGTGGACCGCCGGGTGGAACAAATGGCGCGCCAGGGATGGGGAGAAGCCATCCGGCGGCGGACCGGCCTACCGCTGGCGACCTATTTTTCCGCGCCGAAATTGCAGTGGCTGCTGGAGCATGTGCCCGGGGCGCGGGACCAGGCGGAAACCGGAGAGGCGGCATTCGGCACGGTAGACGCCTGGCTAGCTTGGCAGCTCACCGGCGGAACGGAGAGCGGGCGGCATATCACGGACGTGACCAATGCCAGCCGCACGCAGTTGATGGACCTGACGCGCTGCCAATGGGATGACGAAATGCTCGCCGCCTGGCGGATTCCGCCGGCCTGTCTGCCGGAGATCGTGCCCTCGGCGGCGGCGCCCGGCCGGAGCCTCGGCGAGATCCGGCGCGGCGCGGCGGCGGGCGTGCCGCTCCTGGCGATGCTCGGCGACCAGCAGGCCGCGCTGGCGGGGCAGGCGTGCTTCCGTGCGGGGGAGGCGAAGAACACCTACGGGACGGGTTCGTTTCTGCTGATGCACACCGGCGCGGAAAGAATGGAGCCGCGCGGCGGGCTGCTGGCAACGGCCGCCTGCCGGCGGGAAGGCGAGCCGCCGCAGTACGCGCTGGAGGGCGCCATTGCGGTGACCGGCGCGCTGGTGCAGTGGCTGCGCGACGGACTGGAGCTGATCCGGACGGCGGCGGAGATCGAGCCGCTGGCGGCCAGCGTGGCCGACAACGGCGGGGTCTATATCGTGCCGGCCTTTTCCGGCTTGTTCGCGCCCTATTGGCGGTCGGACGCCCGCGGCGTGATCGCGGGATTGACCGCCTATGCCCATCGCGGCCATTTGGCCCGGGCGGCGCTGGAGGCGACCGCCTATCAGGTCCGGGATGTGGTGGAGGCGATGCGGGCAGAAGGCGGGGCCCGGCTCGCCGAGCTGCGGGTGGATGGCGGTATGGCTGTGAACGAGTTGCTGATGCAATTTCAGGCGGACATTCTCGATCTTCCCGTGCGGCGGGCGCGGACGACCGAAACCACGGCCCTAGGGGCAGCGTATGCGGCCGGGTTGGCGGCCGGATTTTGGCGGGATATCGAGGAGCTGCGCGGGCTGGCAGGCGAGGGACGGCGGTGGCGGCCCCGGATGGCGGCCGGGGAGCGGGAGCGGCTGATCGCGGGATG
Organism: Terriglobales bacterium; assembly: GCA_050746205.1. GTDB lineage: Bacteria > Acidobacteriota > Terriglobia > Terriglobales > SCQP01 > JAKAUF01. Next base: position 57,012 of record JBOGKW010000004.1, read on the forward strand.
GCGCAAGGCGGTGGAGCGGTCATTGGGCTGGGTCGAGCACCCGGAGGCGGGGGAATCATCATGAGCCGACAACTGAGGGGGGAGCTGATTTCCGAAGCGGTGGCGGTGTTTCTGATTTTGGCGTTTGGGGATTCCGCCGCCTGCATGTACACGCTCTACCGGCCCAGCCCGTATGCGCACGCGTATTGGGGCGTGTGCATGGCCTGGGGCCTGGGTGTCACGATGGCGATTTATGTGACCGGTTCGGTCTCCGGCACCCACGCCAATCCCGCGGTGACCGTGGCGTTGGCTTGTTATCGGCGCTTCCCTTGGAAAAAAGCAGGGCCGTATTGCGGGGCGCAGGTCACGGGAGGTTTTGCCGGGGCGGCGCTGGTGTATTTTCTGTTTCGGCCGGTGATTGACCAATTCAACCAAGCGCATCACTTAACCCGGGCGGCGGGCGGGGCGGCAGCAGCGTTCTTCACGCATCCGGGGCTGGCGGTGACGGTGGGCCACGCGTTTGGGGATGAGATCGTTTTGACCGCGCTGCTGTTGTTCGGCATTTTCGCCATCACCGAGCAGTACAACGAGGTGGCGCCGATGGCCAACACCAGCGCATTCTTCATTGGCCTGTTGGTCGCCACCATCGGCGCTTCGATGGGATATCTGGAGGCGTGGGCCATCAACCCGGCGCGCGATTTCGGCCCGCGGCTGTTTTGCTTTTTCGCCGGCTGGGGCCGGGCGGCGCTGCCCGCGCCCGGGCATTACTGGTGGGTTCCGATAGCCGCGCCGCTCATCGGCGGCCCCGTCGGCGCCGGCGCCTACCAAGTCTTGATTCATCCCTATCTCCCCGCCCGGCGCAGCGCCGCCGAAACGGCCCGCGCCAGCGCGGCC
>JBOGKW010000005.1:0-53551 GCA_050746205.1 Terriglobales bacterium
TCCGTCTACGAGCACGCGCTGCCCCAGCTTGAGGCTCGCGGGACCAAGGCTACGTTCTTCATCACTGCGGGATGGACCGACACCCGGGCCGGTTTTCTTCGCCGGGCCCAACTGGCAGAGCTAGCGCGTTTGGGGCATTCCATTCAATCCCATGGCTGGTCCCACGCATTCTTGCCCTCTTGCGGTCCGGCCCAGTTGCGCCAGGAGTTGGTCCAGCCCAAGCAATTATTGGAGGATCATCTCGGCCAGGCGGTCACCGAGATCTCCATGCCTTTTGGGCGCTGGAACCGGCGCGTGCTTGCCGCCTGCCGTGACGCTGGGTATCAGCGCGTCTTCACTTCGGATGCTGGCGCTGCCCCGCGCCACCTCGCCGGAATCGAGGTTTTAGGCCGCTACATGGCCCGGCGGCGAACCACGGCGGCCGGAATCGCCGCGTTGCTCGCCAGCGACCCTGGCGCGCTCCGGAGGCAGTGGCTGCGGCGCCTGGCCAGCCGCTCCCTGCAAGCCCTGCTCGGTACCCCGTTTTACCACCGGCTTTGGCTCCGGTGGTCCAGCGCCCCGCCGGAGGCCGCCGCGGAACTAGGTGAGCCGCATCCGCGCTGACCCACCTGCATCTTGGGTCAGCCATTGTCTCCTGGCCCTCACCTGTCCGGGCGCCGGTCTTTCGCCTAATGGCGTCATTGAGTGAAAAGGAGCATCATGGGATCATTTGCTACAGTCCCCGGTGCGGAAACTTGGGGGCAGGTCACCCTGGATACCGTCAAACCCGTTCACCGCCGGAAGTCCGTTGACCGGGCGGTTTCGCGGGCCACTCTACCCTAGAGTGTCTCCAGAGGATCAGAATTAATGCCTCGCCTGGCACCGATGCCTCAATTGGGTCTCAACACCCGTTACCCTGGACCGATATTGAAGCACCAGCGCACTGACTGCATAGTCCCGGCAAGCCTCCACCTCAGTCAGCCGCCTGCGCTGCATGTTTAACAGCGCAGCCCTGGGCAAACGAAGAGCTCCCGAGAGCCAAGCGGCATCGTCCTCTTGCTCTTTGTTGTGGGTGCGTAGTGCGGCTCCACTGCGGGCCGCCTCGCCCGCCGCCGCGAGTACTCGGGCAAGTTCTACCTCCTCTGGGATGCCCTACGCTAGCACCGCCCAAACGGCGCCATCGTCCGCGTCATGGTGTGCCCATCCCGGTCGGCGGCAGCGTCGCCACCCGCACCGGCTTATCCTTGGCCCGCCACGCCGAGACGCGCCTCAGCGCCTTTCTGCCCAACTGAATGGGCCGGCGCCAGCGTACGCGTTGACCGTTACGGTCCGGGAGGGGCACGCCAAACGCGAGTCGGGGCGAAGTTGCACGTTGCGCCGAGTCTCTCCGTAGCCGTAGTCAGCGCATTGGGCGGGGAATAGCGAACGCGTTGGAATAAGTGCCCTCCGCAGCGTGTTCACTCGGCGTCAGTCCCTTGCGGCCGGCGCGGTAGGTCGCATAGCCCCGCTCGCGAAAAAAGGCCGTCAGCGCCGCCTGGTTGACCCCGTGCGCGGCGAGGGCTTGCGGGTTTATCTCATACATCACGACCGGACGAAAGCGCCGAAGCACCATTTGCGCGCCAGTCATCACCTCCATCTCGTAGCCCTCGACGTCTACTTTGATGAAGTCAACGCGCCCGATGCGGAAGCGCTCGACCTCGGCGTCGAGGGTCGTGGCGGGGGCTGCCAACTCGCCGGCGACGTCGACGCGGGACCACCCCAACCGGCCGCCCGGGGCCGGGGCCATGCGTACAGAAGCGGGATGCGCGCCAACCGCGACCGGTTGGGCGACAACGTTCGCTGCGGCGTTGCGGCGGAGGTTGGCGCGGAGAAGAGCGTAGGTGTACGGCACGGGCTCGTAGCTGAACACCATTCCTGCCGGGCCGGCGAGCCGGGCCAGGAGCAACGAGTAGAAGCCGATGTGGGCGCCCACATCCACGGCAACGCCGTTCCGCGGTACCAGTCCGCGCAGCGCCTTTTCATCCCAGTAGTCGAGGCAGCCGTAAGCGTAGAGAATTCGACCTACATCATCCACGGACAGATCTGTGCGCAGGCGAAGGCCACGACGCCGGAAGCTTCGAAGTCCCGTCCAACGGCGGCAAGCGTGAGCGCTCATCATCGCCACGATGCGGTCCCGCCCACGATGGGGCACCGCGAACGAGCCGTAGAAGCCAAGCAGCAAATCACTCAAGGACTCAAATGCCATTGGACCTCCGAACCGAGCTGCCATGGGCCTCTTCCCGCACGAGGATGCCGGCGCAGGTGTTGGCTTGCAGTTCCTTGGCCAAGGCCGGACGGCGCGATTGTCTGGCCAATCCGGGCACTGGCGGAAAGCGCGCGGGCTGGGTGCGCAAGAATGCTGCGCACATTCGAAGCGCCGGTACCGCCTGCCGATGTTTCCTCGGGCGGCTCCCCGAACCGCCCGGCGCCGCTCGACGCCGCCGGGCGCGCCTTGGGTCACAGCGGGCGGGCGGCGGGATGAGCGCCCCCGTGCGGTGTGGCGGACACGGATCGCGGCGACGCTGTAGGCGGTACTAGGGAATGAAAGATTCCGATTTGGCGCAACGGTTTTGCACTCAGGGTTCTATCATGAGCGACAGCGTCGTGCGTCGGCGGATGGATCCATGCGTATTTCCGTGTTGCTGGTGGAGGATCACAATATCGTCCGCGAGGGGTTGACCATGCTCCTCGATCGCGCCGGTTTTCTGATCGCCGGAGAGGCCGGGGACGGCCATACCGCGATCACCATGGCGGAACAACTGCAGCCTGACGTCGTGGTGCTGGACATCGGCCTGCCGCTCCTGAACGGTCTGGATGCCGCCCGCGCCATTCGCAAGCTGTCGCCGCGCTCCAAGATCGTGTTTCTCTCCGCGCATGCCGAGCGCCACTACGTGGTCGAGGGCCTGCGCATCGGCGCGCGGGCATTCGTGCTCAAGAGCCAAGCCGGCAGAGAGTTGGTCCAGGCGGTCAGCGCCGCCGCGCGGAACCGCACGCATATCAGCCCGGAGCTCGCGGTTCATCTCGCGGAATCGTTCGGGGACGATGGTGCAAGCGACCCGCTGACGCCGCGCGAGCGCCAGGTACTGCAGCTGGTGGCGGAGGGCAACACCTGCAAGGAAATCGCGTCGCTGCTGGACATCAGCGTCAAGACAGCCGAAACCCATCGCGCGAGCACGATGGAGAAGCTGCGCGTCCATGGCACCGCGGGCCTGGTGCGCTACGCCATCCGCTGCGGCATGATCCAACCCTAGGCCCCCGCCTCCGCAATTCTCGCGAGTCCGTAACTCCATAAGTCCCCCGATGACAGGGAGGGAGGCGTTTGCCTATAGTGACACTCGCTGCCCGGCGCACCGTCCGCCCCCGGCGACAAGGAGTCAATGTGACAAGCGCCTGCCCCTCCCTGCTGGACATCAATGTTGCCCGCCGAACTCACGTTGAAGAAGTCGCGCCCGGCGTCGGTTTTGTCGCCGCCAGCCCGGTCATGCTCCAGCTACGCCAGCAAATCGACCAGATGGCGCCCATCAACCTCCCGGTACTGGTGCTGGGGGAAAGCGGCGTTGGCAAGGAAGTGGCGGCTCGGCTGCTGCACCAACTTTCGCCGCGGCGCAGCGCCGGGTTCCTGAAAGTCAACTGCGCGGCGGTGCCCCACGAGTTGCTGGAGAGTGAGCTGTTTGGCTATGAGGCCGGCGCCTTTACTGGAGCGGTGCGGGCCAAGCCGGGCAAGTTTGAGATGTGTCCCCGGGGCACGATTTTGTTGGACGAACTGGGAGAGTTGCCGCCGAGCCTGCAATCCAAGCTGTTGCAGGTGCTGGAGGATCGCACCTTCAGTCGTCTCGGCGGCCGGTCTCTGGTGACCCTTGATGCGCGCGTGATCGCCGCGACCAACGTGAATATCGACCGCGCGATCGTGGATCAGTTGTTTCGGGCGGATCTCTATTACCGCCTAGGGGCGCTGCAACTTCGGATTCCGCCGCTCCGTGAGCGGCGCGAAGATATCGTGCCGCAACTACGGTACTTCATGGACCGGCTCTCCGCGGGCCTCAACCGCCCAGCGCTGCCGCTAAGCGATGAGTTGCTGGCGGCGTGCCAGGCCCATAGCTGGCCGGGGAACGTGCGCGAGCTGCAGAACTTCATCAAGCGCTTCCTGGTGCACGGCGATCCCGCGGCGGCATTGGCGGAGCTGACCCCACGCTGCCTGGCGTGCGCGCCCCAGGCCGAGTCTTGGTCCCGCGGGCGGCCGCAAGACCTGAAGGGCATGGTGCGCGAGGTGAAGGCGCGAGTCGAGCGGGAAGCGATCCAGGAGGTGCTGGCGAGTTGCCGTTGGCACCGCGGCCGCACGGCGGAACTGCTGGGCATCAGCACCAAGGCTCTGGGCCAGAAAATCCGACAATACGGAATCGAATTGCCATGGGAGCGGGCAGACGGCGATGGCGCCCAGCCAGCGGCTCCGGTGGTGCAGTGACGGCGGCGGCCAGGATTGTGGCGGTAAGCGGCGGAGCGGAAAGGATGCGCCAATTGATGGAGCTGCCGCCGGACGACGTGGTCTTCGGCCACACCGCCGCGATGACACAACTGCGCGAGCGGTTGACGCAAGCTGTGGCGGCTGAGGTGCCGGTGCTGATCGCAGGCGAAAGCGGCTCGGGTAAGGAAGTGCTGGCGCGGCTCATCCATCAGCGCTCCCCACGGGCTGCGGCTCCGTTCGTGAAGATTCACTGCCCGGCGATTCCGCCGGCGCTACTGGAGAGCGAACTGTTCGGCCACGAGCCGGGCGCGTTTACCGGAGCCGTCGAGCGCCGCATCGGCCGTATTGAGCAGGCCAGCGGCGGCACGTTGTTTTTGGACGAAATCAGCGATCTCGGCCCCGGCGGGCAAGCCAAATTGCTGGAGCTGCTCCAAGACGGCTTGATCTGGCCGATCGGCGGCAGCGCGCCCCGCTCGATCAACGCGCGGATCGTCTGTGCGACCAGTCGCGATTTGTGGCAGGACTGCCAGACCGGGCGCTTCCGCATCGACTTGTACTTCCGCATCGGTGTGGTCGAGCTCACCAGTCCGCCGCTGCGGGAGCGCCGCGAGGATCTGCCTGGGTTGGTGGAGTATCTTCGCCGGGTCCTGAATGCCGCCTATCACCGCTCGGCACGGCCCCTTTCTGCCGATGCACTGCAGTTGCTGGCGGCGCACACATGGCCGGGCAACATTCGCGAATTGGAAAATCTGATGAGCCGCTTCGTGCTGTTCGGCTCAGAAGAGCTGTTTGCCACCGACTTGTTGCCGCGACCGCCTGCGGCCCATGCTCCGGTCCCGTTGCGGGAAGTGGCGCGACGCGCCGGGCTCGAGGCCCAGCGCCAGATAATCCTCAGCGTGCTGCACGGACACCACTGGAGCCGGAAGGAAACCGCGAAGGCGCTGCGCATCAGTTATCGCGCGCTGTTGTACAAGCTGCGGGATACGGGCATTCCCACCCGCCGCTCGTTGGGCTGCAGCAGGCCGCTCGAATAAGGAGTTCATGGAGGCATTTATGGGAGTACACATGTGGTTGAGGGTCTGGCGGCCGGCGCTGGCGATGGTCGCGGGTCTAGCGGGGATCGGGTCGCCGGGACCGCATCACCAGCATCCCGCCAAACCGGACCCAGCGCCGGCGGCGCAGCATGCCGCAGCGGCGGGGTACCGGTTGGGGCCACAAGACGTGATCTCGGTCGACGTGTGGCAGGAGCCGCAGATCAGCAGCCGCGACTTGCCGGTACGGCCGGACGGGATGATCTCCGTGCCCCTGGCCGGGCAGATCCGGGCCGAGGGGCTGACGCCGGCGCAGCTGCAGGCCGCAATCGCGCGGCGGCTGCGGCCATATCTGAGCGACCCGGCTGTGACCGTCCAGGTCGATCAAGTTCGCAGTCACAAGCTGTACATCCTGGGGCGGGTGCACCATCCCGGCATCTACGTGTTGGCAGGCCCGACCCGCGTGCTGGACGCCATTGCCATGGCCGGCGGGTTGGCCGAGTTCGCCAACCGCCGCCACATCTACGTACTCCGCCGCCTCGGCGGCGGCCGTACCCGACGCATCGCGTTCAATTACAAGCGAGTGATCGCCGGTAAAGACGCCAAGGAGAACATTCGGCTGCGGCCCGGCGACACGGTGGTAGTGCCCTAGCGCGAGGAGCGATTCGAAACATGGCAAACGATCTCTCAGCACGGCTGTCCGGACAGGATCTGTGGGCAATGGTGCGGAGGCGCCGCTGGGCGTGGCTGACGCCGCTGGCGGCCGGTGCGGTGCTCGGCGGGTTAACCGCGGTGGTATGGCCGGCCCGGTATCGTTCCCAGGCGCTGGTGCTGGTGGACCAGCAGCAGGTGCCGCGGCAATTGGTGGCCAGTAACGTGGCCGTCACGGCCGCGTACCAGTTGCAGACCCTCACCCAGCGCATTTTGAGCCGCACCAAACTGCGACAACTGATCACGCAGTTGGACCTCTATCCCCGCCAGCGTCCGCGGCTGACGCCGGATCAGGTGGTGGCTCGGATGCGCAAGGATATCCAAATCTCGCCGGTAACAGCCTTGGGCCAGCCCAATCGCCTAACCGCCTTTCGCATCGCCTATAAAGCGCCCTCCCCGCAGGTCGCGCAGCGTGTCGTGAATGAACTGACCACTCTGTTCATTGACGGCAGCCTGCAAGCGCAGGCGGACCAATCGCAAGGCACAACCAGCTTCTTGCAGGACCAGTTGCTGCAGGCCTCGGCCGCCTTGGCGCAGAAGCAGCAGCAGCTAAAGCTTTTCGACCAGCACTACTTGGACGAGTTGCCGGTGCAGGGGCCGGAGCAAATTCAACGCCTGGCCAGCCTACGGACCGCCTACAGCGCCACCGACAGCGGATTGGATGCCGCCCGGCAAGAGCAGGCGTATCTACAGTCGTTGCAGCTGGGCCTCGCGCGGATGGGCACGGACCCACAATCTCCCCAGGCGCATTTGCAGAAGCTGGAGGCCCGCCTGGCGCAGCTTGAGGCCGGGCACACGGCGCGATATCCGGATGTGATTACGACCAAGGCCGAGATCCGCCATTGGAAGGCCGAACTGCAGAGCCAGCCGATCCATGGAGCGTCCTGGCAAGGCTCGCCGGGCGCGGTGCGACTGGCCAGCCGCTTGCGAGCGGTACGCATGCAAATTGCGACGCGGCGCCGGACCCTGGCGGCTTTGGCGGCCCAGATGCGGCGGGTGGAGAGCGATCTGCGCGTGGAACCTCTGCGCGCCGGGCAGCTGGCCCGCCTGCAGCAGTCGACCCAGGACGCCCGGCGCTACTACCGCTCACTGCTGGGCAAAACCCAGAACTCCGAACTGGCCACCAATTTAGAGGAGAGCCAGCAAGGCGAGCGCCTCGAACTCCTGGACCCAGCCAATCTGCCGCGTCATCCGGTGGCCCCGAACCGCGTGCTCTGTGTGATCGGCGGGTGGCTGTTAGGCTTGGTCGCGGGCGCGGGTCTGGTGGTGCTGCTGGACCTGAATGATCATCGCTTGCGGGGTGAGGCTGGGTTCGTGTCGGTCTCGGGCCTGCCCTTGCTGGCGGCCGTGCCGCAGCTCGCCTCCCCTGGCCGGCAACGGCGAGCGGCGTGGCGAGCGTGTGGCGAGTGGGCCGTGGCCAGCGTGCTGCTGATCACCGCTGTCGCTTCGACGGTGCTGACGCTGAAGGGGACTCTGTGACCATGGAAAGCGCCCTTCAACCCATCCGCCGCCATCCTTTCGCACTCAGCCCGGACCCGGCGTTTTTGTGCCCGACGCCGGCCCATGATGAGGCGCTGGCCGGTCTGGTCTACGGCGTGCGCATGCGCCAGGGCATTATGGCGCTCACCGGCGAGGTGGGCACGGGCAAGACGCTGGTACTGCGCTGCCTGATGCGGGCGTTGGAGCGGCACCGGGTTCTGTGTTGTTACCTGTTTCACAGCCTGCTCTCAGGCGAGGACCTGCTGCGCTATTTACTGGCGCATCTGGGCGAGGAAGCGAGCCAGCCCATGGGCAAGGCCGATGTGATCCTGCGCTTGTCCTCGCAACTCCTCCGGCAGCACCGCGCCGGCTGGCTGCCGCTGCTGATCATTGATGAGGCGCAGGACCTGTCCCCAGAAGCGCTCGAGGAGGTCCGACTGCTGACCAATCTGGAAACCGCAGAGTGCAAACTGCTCCAGGTCGTCCTCGCGGGCCAGCCGGAGCTGGACGGCCAGTTGGATTCCCACCGCCTGCGGCAGTTAAAGCAGCGCGTCGCCATGCGCTTCCATCTCCCCGCCCTAACCCAGGTACAGACGCGGGCGTATGTGGCGCGGCGGCTGCAATTGGCCGGCGCCGAGGATGTCGAGTTCACCCCGGCGGCATTGGACCGCGTACATGAAATGTCGCAGGGCATACCCCGCGTGATCAATCTACTGTGTGGCGGGGCATTGTTACTGACAACCAGCCAACAGCAGCTACGAATCGGCGCCGCCATGGTGGACGAGGTTGCCGCGGATCTGCGTTTATGCAGACCCAACGCCTCGGACGCTCCGTCCGGCGCGGCCGCAGTCGCCGAAACCCACGGGCCGGATTGGGCCATGGCCCGCAGCCCAGAGGCGACGAATGGAGGAATCAACTCATGAGCCGGATTTTTGAACTGTTGCGCCGCCTGGAAGAGGGTGGCAGTACCGCCCACGAGATGCTCCTGCCGGGATGGCCGGGCGAGCAGCCGGGGCGGACCGCCATCGCCTTCCGCGACCAGGACTGCGCACCGGACTCGGAGCGCCTGATCGTCACGGAACAGAACCATTTGGCCGCAGCGGAGGCATTTCGTCGGCTGCGTTACCAGCTGGAGCAGAGCCGCGCCCGCCAAGCCTTGACCACGGTACTGGTGACTAGCGCGGTGCCGCGGGAAGGGAAAACGCTAGTGGCGTTGAATCTGGCGCTGACGCTGGCGCTGGCGGTAACGCCGGTCCTGCTCGTGGATGGTGACCTGCGCCAGCCGGGCGTCCCGGCCGCCCTCGGCCTGCCTCCGGCCGAGGGTTTGGCGGAGGCGCTGGAGCGGCGGGGCCAGTGGCGGGACGCCGTGCGGCGCGTGCGTCCCTATGGCGTCTACTACCTCCCCGCCGGCGTACCGACCACCAGCCCGGGCGAGCTGTTGGCCTCCGCCGCGCTGCGCGCCTTGCTGCAAGAAGCGGCGCGGGGTTTCGCCTGGGTGATCGTCGATTCCCCGCCCCTCGCCGCCTTCGCCGACAGCCTGCAACTAGCGTCTGCTGCGGACGGCGTGCTCCTGGTGGGCCGGGAGGGTGTAACGCCGGAGCCGGCACTGCGCCACGCGATTCAGGCTCTGCAGAGATTTCCACTGCTGGGGCTGGTGTTGAACGGCAGCATGACTGATGCCACTGAGTATTACCACGGCTATACGGCGCCGCAGTTGGCGGCCGGAAAGGACGCGGTGTCGTGAGCAAGGCGCTGCAAGCATGCCTGCCCCCGCGGATGCTGGGGTTGGCGATCACCGAATTGGTGCTCATCGGCGCCGCGCTGACGCTCGCGACCCGACTCACCGCAGCGGGCTCAATAAGATGGCCGCCGATGACCGCCGCTCGGATCGTGCTCGCCTGCGGCGTCGTGCTGCTCTGCCTGCATTATTACGACCTGTATAGCTCTCCAATCGCCGTCAACCCGCGCGAGGTCGCCGTGCGGCTCACCCAGGTGCTGGGCACGGCCTGCGTGGTTCTTTCGGTATTGTATTTCGCCGACCCATGGATCCAGTTGCGATGGGCGTCGGTGCTCGGCGGCACGCTGCTGACGGGACTGCTGCTAGCCGCCAGCCGGGCTATTTTCATACGCCTGGTGGGCTCTTCCCGCCTCGCGCAGCGGGTACTGTTTGTCGGTGCCGGCCCGGTGGCGGCGGCGCTCGCCGCCGAGATGGTCCGGCGGCCCGAGATGGGGCTCAGCCCTTTTGGGTATGTGGGAGAGGCCGACAGCGGCATGGGGACGGTGGCGCGCGTGGCGGACGCGAGCGCGTTAGTGGACGTGGTGCGGCGGGAACACATAGATCGCGTGCTGGCCGTTGACCAGGGGCCAGACACGCTGCCCATAGATCTGCTGCTGGCCTTACGCCATGAGCGGGTTCTGGTCGAAGATGCGGCACAAACCTACGAAGCCGCGACCGGCAAGGTGGCGTTGGCCGCCTTCCGGCCGGCCAGTCTCTATGCTGGCGGCGCGAGCGCCGGTGACAGCGTACAACGCGCCGCGTCCCTGCTGTTTGCCTGGGTGCTGGTCGTGCCGGCGCTGCCTTTGATGGCGCTCATCGCTGCGGCGATCCGTTGGGAATCTCCGGGGCCGGCGATTTTCCGCCAACAGCGTGTCGGTCAAGGCGGCTGCATTTTCACGCTGTTCAAGTTCCGCACGCTGCGCCACAACGCCGACGCCGGCGGCGCACCCCGGCCGGTGGAGCGCGGCGACCCCCGCCTCACGCGGATCGGCGGTTTGCTGCGGCGGTGTCGGCTGGATGAGTTGCCGCAACTGTGGAACGTGCTGCGCGGGGAAATCAACCTGGTCGGCCCCCGCCCTTTCGCGGTGGAACAAGAACGATGGCTCGCCGCGGCCATTCCCTACTACCGCTATCGCTGGCTGGTCCGGCCAGGCATAACCGGGTGGGCCCAGATCCAAAACGGCTACTGCGCGAGCCTCGCCGATAACGCCGGAAAACTCGCCTCCGACCTGTTCTACATCAAGCACCGCAGTTTCGGTCTGGACCTCATGATTATGTTTCTGACGCTGAAGATTTTGCTGCTCGGCCGGGGGGCACGCTAACCATGCACACAGTGGCAGCCGTCGTATTGTGGGCCGCACTGGGCCTGATCGCCTACGCATATCTGTTCTACCCGCTGTTGTTGTGGCTGGCGTACGCGGGCGTGCAGATCGGCCGCGACTGGCGCTACTTGGGCAGCCGCCGCGACCGCCGCAGTCCGGCAGTGCCAGATTTGCCCGGCCTCAGCCTGGTCATTGCCGCCTACAACGAGGCCCGCCACCTGCCCGCCAAGCTGGCCAACCTCCGAGAGCTGGACTATCCCGCTGGCCAACTGCAAGTGATTTTCGTTTCTGACGGTTCCGAGGATGACACCAACCAGATTTTGGGCAAAGCGGAGGGCATCGAACTGGTGGCGCTGCCGCAACGCAGCGGGAAGGCGCAGGCTTTGAATGCCGGCGTACAGCGCGCCCGGCATGATTTGTTGGTTTTTACCGACGCGGCCACCTTGCTGGCTCCGGACGCGCTGCGACGTCTGGCCCGCCATTTCACCGATTGCCGTGTCGGCGCCGTCTGCGGCGCGCTGGAGTTCCAATCCACGGCGGAGTCGCACCACACCGAGGGCCGATTTTGGCGCTACGAGTCGCTGCTGCGGTTGATGGAGGCGCGGCTGGGAATCACTTTGACCGCCAGCGGTGCATTGTACGCTCTCCGTCGCCAATGCTGGCAGCCCCTGGGAGCGCGCACGCTGCTCGATGATTTTCTCATTCCCATGCGTGCCCGCGCCGCGGGGTTCGCGATCCGCTATGACCCGGAAGCGCAGGCCGTGGACTTCGCCGCCGCTAGCGTGGAAGGCGAGTTTCTCCGCCGGGTGCGGCTCGCGGCGGGCAGTTTTCGCGCCATGGCCGCGTTGTGGCGAATGCCGATGCCGGGGCCCACGCGGTGGGCGTTCATTTCCCACAAGCTGTTCCGCTGGATCGCGCCATTCTGCCTACCCTTGCTGCTGGCCGCCAATGTGGTGTTGGCGCTCGCACCCGGCGCGGCGACCGGCTACCGGGCCCTGCTGGCAGCACAAGTGTCGTTTTACGCCTTGGCGCTAGTCGGCATGTGGCGGCGCCCGCCCTATCCAGCTCCGCGTCTGGCGCGGCTTGCCTATTACGTCTTGGCCATGAACGCCGCCTTTCTCGTGGGTCTGGTTCAGGTGCTGGCCGGCCGTGACCATCGAGTGTGGCGGCGTCCGGAAGAGGCCACGCAAGGAACGTTATGATGCTCTACCGCTCGCCGCTTCGTATTTTTGTGCTGGTGGACGCTTTGGGCGCCGCCTTACCCGGGGTGGACGCGCTGTTGCCCGCGGTCCTGACCCACCGGGCTGCTCTGCGTACGGTGCTCGGCTTCAGTAGCGGCGCCGTGCCGGCACTGCTCACCGGGCTGCCGCCGGCGGAAACCGGCCACTGGAATCTGTTCTATTACAATCCCGCCCAGTCGCCATTCGCTTGGCTGCGTCATTGGCGATTCCTGCCCAGCCGCGCGCGCGATCATCGCGTGGCCCGCCGCCTGCTGAAGGAGGTCGGGCGGAGGTGGCTGGGGTTGGGACCGCTATTCGAATGCGCCGTGCCGCCCAGCTTGTTGCCCTGGTTCGACTGGGTAGAAAAGAAGAATATCTATGCGCCGGGCGGGATCCGTGGCGCCCGGTCGGCGTTTGACGATTGGGAAGATCAAGGGCTCCGCTACCGCATTTATACCTACCGGCATGCGGCGGACGCGGCCATCCTCCAGTGCGCCCAGGCGGAGGTACGGACCGGCGCCGCGGATGTGTTTTTCCTCTATCTATCCGAGTTGGATCATTTCCTCCATTTTCACCGGGGCGAGCCGGCGGCCATTCGCGAGCGACTGCGCTGTTATGGGGCCGAGCTCCAGGCCCTCTTCCACGCGGCCCGCCAGCGCGACCCCCGGGCGCAGTTCTGCATCTTCTCCGACCATGGCATGGCCCCCGTGCGGGGACGCGCTGATGTGGCCGGAGCCGTGGCTGGACTGGGATTGGCCATGCCCCGTGATTACCTGGCCGTCTACGACTCGACCATGGCTCGCTTTTGGTTTTTCAATCACCGTGCGCGGCAGTTAGTCCGCAGCGTCCTCAGCGAACAGCCTCACGGCCGGCTGTTGCAGCCGGCGGAGTTGCGCCGGGAAGGAGTGTTCTTTCCCGATCACCGGTTTGGCGAAACGATCTTTCTGCTTGATCCGGGCTGGCTGATTGCGGAGAGCCATTTCAACGGTGCAGGCTGGAATCCTACCGGAATGCATGGCTATCATCCCGATGATCCCGACTCTGACGCGATCTTTCTCGCCAACTTCCAACCCCGGGCTGAGTTGGGTGACATCCGCGACCTGCACGCGGTATTAACCGGCGCGGCTCCGCGGTCCATCCGTACCGCCCGTGACGCGGTCCCTCCAGCCGTAGTGGCGCCTGCACCCGAGGTGGAGGCGCTGTGACCGCCCCAGGACCGATGCAGGTGTTGTACTTCTCCAACACCCTGGAGCGGGGCGGCGCGGAGGAGCACCTGCTCACGTTGCTACGTGGTTTGGACTGCGCGAGGTTCCGCGCAGCCCTAGCTTGTATGCCCGAGTTGGCACGCGCGTTGGCCCCGGACCTGCCGTCTCATGTCGAGGTGTTCCCGGTCCGGCTTCGCCACCCGGGGGATTCGCAGGGCGCCGTCCGCCTCTGCCGCTGGATGCGGGCCCGCCGTCCCGCGGTCGTCCATTCCCATCTGTTTTATGCCAGTTTTTTCGCCTCTCCCTTGGCACGCCTGTGTGGTGTTCCGGCCGTGGTGGAGACGCCACACGTGCGCGAGCGGTGGCGCCAGGGGCGGTGGAAATCCCGCTACTTCGTGGACCGCTGGGCGGGGCGCGCGGTGGACTACTACATCGCCGTGTCCGTCGCAAACGCGCGCTATCTAATACAAGAAAAGCATCTCCCGCCGCACAAGGTCGTGGTGATCCACAACGGCTGCGATCTCGAACGCTTCGATCCCGCCCACGTTCCGCCCGCCGACGTCCGCCCTTGGGGCATAGCACCTGGCGATAGGCTGCTCGTCGTCGTCGGCCGGCTCGAACCGCAGAAGGGTCACGAGGTGCTGATTGAGGCCATAGCGCTCTTGGCGCCAAATTATCCTCGCCTCAAGGTGGCTTGCTTGGGTGAGGGGCGGCTGAAGGCGGGATTGCAGGCCATGGTCGCGAAGCTCGGGATAGGAAATGTGATCCAATTTCCTGGTTTCCAGCCGGCGGTGGAGCGGTGGTTGGCGCGGGCCGAAGCCAGCGTCTTGCCGTCGCATTATGAGGGTCTGCCGTTGGCGGCCATCGAGTCCTTGGCGATGGGCCGGCCGGTGGTGGCGACGGGCGTAGACGGCACGCCAGAAGTGGTGCATGACGGTATTCATGGGCGCATCGTCCCGCCCGGCGACGCCCCGGGGCTGGCGGCGGCGATCGAAGATCTCCTGCGCCGACCGGAGCGCGCCAGGCAGTGGGGCGCCGCGGGGCACGCCTGGGTGCGGGAGCGGTTCAGTCATTGCCGCCAGCTGGCGGAGACGCAGGCCCTGTATCTGCGGGCGTCAGCGCGGCGACGCGCTCTTGGCCCCGCCGCGCCGTGCAGCATCCCGGCGCGAGGTGGCCGGGCATGACTACCGCCGTGAGGCTTGCGGGCAGCGGCGCTGCCGCAAATGCCGCCGACTGGCTGCGCGGCGAGATCCTAGATGCCGCTGCGGCCGCCGGGCCACGGTTGGGTCCGGTGGCCCATGCGCTGGTGCTTACCGGCAGCGTGGCCCGCGGTGAGGCTACGGTTAGTCGCACCCGCAGTGGCTGGCGAGTCCATGGCGATGCGGAGTTTCTGGTCATCATCCCAGAGGGTGTCCGCGCGACGCCAGCGGCGACGGAGGTCGCGCGCGCTGCCGTCGCCCGCGCGCTCGCCGCGCGGGCCATTAATTGCCCGGTCAGTCTTCACCTCGCCTCCCGCTCCTATCTCCGGCGGATGCGCCCGCATATTTTTGGTTGTGAGTTGCAAGTCCACGGGCGCGTGGCCTGGGGGCAGCCAGACGTCTTGAATGCCATTCCGCATCTCGCGCTATCGGCCATTCCGCCGGAGGACGGCTGGCATCTGCTGTCGAACCGGATCGTCGAATTCTTAGAAGCCGCCGCCGCGAATGCCTCCGGTGCCCCGGATGCGCCGGACCTGGCCTACACCGCAGTCAAGCTCGGAGTCGACTTGGGCGCCTCGCTGCTGGTGGCGGCGGGCGCGTTTCAGCCTAGCTACCGGTCACGCCAGCGGGCGTTGGCCGCCTGGGTGAGGCAAGCGGCACCAGTCACATCGGCCATTCCGCTGGCCGAAATCGTCGCTGCGGTCAGCGTCTGTACCGACTGGAAACTCGAGGCTTCAGCATGGCCGCCGCCCGGCAGCGCGCGAGTGGTTGCGTGGCTCGTGCCGCTCGCTTACCAGCTCTGGGCGTGGGAGCTGCACAGGTTGGCCGGTGGCTCACCGATTGCCGCGACGACGGCGTTGGCCGATTGGCGCACCAACTGGCGCTGCCATGCGGCCCGCCAAGGGCTCTCCGTCCGGCTCCGCGGCTGGTTACACCTGTGGCGAGCGCGGCGGGCCTGGAGCACGCCGCAGTTATGGGGGCATTGGGCGCCGATGGCACGGGTGGCTTCGCCGCGGCTGTGGGTGTATCGCGCCGCAGCAGAACTGCTGTCCGCCGGCCCCGCTTGGCCCGCCCCCAGCACGCGTCCCGACCATGATTCGTTCCAGCCCTGGCGATGGGATGGGGATGCACGCCACGCCTGCGCTTCGCCTGGCGGCCCGTCCAGGTCGGCGGCGCACGTTGCGCAGGGCGCCGCACCGTGCCGTGCAGCCGTTGCGGGTAGGTCGGCGGCAATACCGGAACGGCTTTGCCGCCTGCCGGATCCAGCGCTGCTGCGCAGTGTTCCCGGCGCTGGGTGGGAGAGCCAAGCGGCCGCGATCGCCGCCCATTATCACGCCTATTTGGAGGACACCCGCTCATGAGCGTGCTTCCGATTTGCACGTTGCCGGGCCCTACCGCCGCGCCACCCGTCGCCCGCGTCGCGCGGGCGCGGCCGCGTTGGCGAGACCGGCATTCCGCACCGCTGCGCGACTTCCCCATTCGAGACGAAGTGTTGCTGCAATTTCTGCCCTTGCGGCGGGATGCCGCAGTGCTGGAATTGGGACCCGGCTGCGGCTACACCGCATACTGGCTGGCGCCGCAGGTCCGGTGCTTGGCTTTGGTGGATATCGCCGCCGCCGCCATCGCCGAGTTGCGCCAGGTACTGCACGACCGCGGGCCGATCGAGTACGCCGTCTGGGATATCAGCCAACCCGGGTTGCCGGCAAGCATTCGCGGCGGCTTTGATGCCGCCTTTGCGCTGGACGTCCTCGAATACGTCACTGATCCGGCGGTCGCGCTGCGCAATGTCTGCGGGCTGCTGCGCCCCGGCGGAGAATTGCTGCTCAGCTTCCCGAACTTCCCGCCGGGCGAAGGCGATGGCGCGATTCGTTTTGCAACCACCGGAGAGTTGGCGGGCCTGTTGCGTCAGGCAGGATTCGCGCGCTGGCGCATCTCCACCATCCGGCCGCGGTTCGGCCCCCGTGTCCTCTATGCCGCCGCTCATGAGTGGCCTCTGTCCCTGCTGCGCCAACTGCGCGGCTCCGGAGGACAGCCGCGCGCCTACGACGACACCTGGGCTTTTCAGGTGCGCCGCCATATGGCCCGTCTGCGCCCGGCGCTTCATCTGTATTGGATAGTTTTGGACCGGCTGTTGGCTCCACTCGCGCCGGTGTTTGCGGTCAAACGGGAGTCCAGCGCCGCGGCAATTCTGCGGCGCCAAGTGTTGGTCGAGGCCTGGAAATGAATCTGCTCTATCTCTTCCTCGAGCCACCCCTGCCGCCTGCCAATGGCCTCCGCATGCGCACCCGCGCCGTCCTGCGGGCGATCGCCGCAGCTGGCCACGACGTCCGGCTGGTGGGTTTCGGTTCCCTCGAGCAGGCCGCGGCTTTGCGTGCGGAGGGATGGACGGCCGAGGTGGTGCCTGCCGCCGTTGGCAGCCTTTCCCAGCCGGGCCAATTGGCATCCCGCTGGCGAGCGTTGCTGGCCGGCAGCGCCTATGCGATCGGGCGTTTCGAAAACCCGGAACTGCGCCGCAAGATCTCCGCCTCGTTGGATGGCGGGCGCTGCGACGCGGTACTGGTGGACACTATCTACCCGGCTGCCAATCTGCCCCTGCACCTCGGGGTTCCCCTGCTGGTCAATTCGCACAATGTGGAGCATCTCCTGCTGCGGCGCTACGCCGAGTCGGAATGGCGGCCGCATCGTCGCGGCTATGCCGGCATCGAATGGCGGCGCCTACGCAGCTTTGAGCGCCAACTCTTCCGCCACGCACAGCATATCTGGGCCTGTTCGCGGTTCGACCGCGACTATATCAAGCGCTTGGCTCCGGATACCGCCTGCACTGTTCTTCCCAATACGGTTCCCGTCATTCCCAATCTGCCGGCCGAGCCTGCAAACGCCCACACCGTTTTGTTCACTGGGGGCCTGGATTGGCTGCCCAATCGCCAAGCCGTCCTTTGGTTTCTGGCTCGCGTCTGGCCGCGGTTGCGGGCCCAGGCGCCGGAGGCGCGCTGGGTGGTAGCGGGCCGCAATCCTCCTGCCGACCTCTGTCGGCGGTTGGCTGAGGCGGGTGTTGAAGTGCGCGCCAGCGTGCTGGACATGCGGGCCGTGTTCGCCGAAGCCAGCGTTTGCATCGCACCGCTGCGCATTGCGAGTGGCACGCGGCTGAAAATCCTGGAGGCCGGCGCGATGGGCAAACCCGTGGTTGCGACCCGCCGCGGCGCTGAGGGCCTGAACCTGTCGCCAGGACGAGAGATCGTGATCGCCGACGATCCCGCGGAGATGGCTACGGCCATCGCGCGGCTGCTGCGCGATGCCGCCACGCGGCGGGCCATCGGCGCTGCCGCGCGCAGCCGCATCCGCGAGGAATATGCCCCGCAGGTTCTGGCAAGCATCCTGCGTCACGATCTCGCCAGCGTCATCCGTCCGGCGGTAGCGTGCAGCAGGGCGGCGCGCCCCCTCGTCGCAGAGAGGAGCCAATGATTCTGTTCTACCTCTTGGTGGCGGGCATGCCGCTGGTCAATCAGCCGTTGATGGCGCACTTCGCCGACCAGCTCACGATGACCAAGTATCTGGGTCTGGCAGCGGTGGCATATGCCGCCGTTCACTTGGCGCTCAAGCGTCGCATGCCGGACGCACTGCACAGCGTGGTGTTTCCCCTCCTGCTGGCCTTCTACGTCCTGGTGACGGTGTCCTATTTCACTCGCAGCCTGCCGATGCCCTGGCAGTTGAGCCCATTCCTTAGCTACACCTCATTTTTTGTTCTGTGCTTTGTCGTCGCCGCCATTGTGGATACGCCGGAGCGCCTGCGCATCACGCTGCTCGTCGCCATTGGTTCGGTGGCCATCGGCTCACTCTACGTCCTGCGCGAATGGCAGAAATACCATACCCGCTACGTGGACTTCCGCCCGGGTTACGTGGTGGGCGATGCCAATTACTTCACGCTCTCCGCTGTGGTGTGTCTGCCGCTCGCACTCTTTCTGCTGCGCGAGCGTCGCCCCTGGCAACGCGCGGCGCTGGTAGTGTGCGTGGTCCTCACGCTGCTGGCGGTGGCGCTGGCGGCCTCGCGAGGCGGTTTTCTGGCGTTGCTCGCCGCCCTGGGCTATTTGTGGTGGCGGTCGGCGCACCGCATTCGCAATCTGGGTCTGATCGCCCTGGTGCTCGTCCCGTTGGTCGCGTTCGCGCCGGATTCCGCGTTCCACCGATTGGTCAAACCCGACTACAGCGATCAGGAGGCGGTGCAAAACCGCCTGGTGGTTTGGCGCGCCGGCCTCAAAATTATCGCGGACCATCCGCTGACTGGCATCGGCTTGGGCAACTTCAAGCCCATGGTTGAACATTTCGAGCACTCCGGCCTGCGCGTTGATAGCCTAGCCCATAACACCTATATACAACTGGCCGCCGATCTTGGACTTCCTGGCCTGACGCTGTTTCTGGTGCTGTTCAGCGTGGCCTTCGTTCAGGCCGCCCGTGCGGTGCGCGCCTCCGGACCGGGAAGCCTGCTGTGGCTGGCCGGCAATGGTATACAAGCTGGGCTGCTGGGCTGCGCCGTGGGCGTTTTCTTTTTGTCCGCGGGGACGCAGAAGCTCATTTGGCTGATGCTGGCGCTCTGTCCCTGCCTTGCAGCATTGGCGCGGCGATCCCAGTTGGCGAATGTGGCCGCGTCCGCCCCCGCCGGCAACGCACCATCGGGGCCGCCAGCGTTGCCGCCAAGCCCGGCCCAGCCCCCGCTAGCTTCCGGGCTACCGGCAACCATGCCCGTGCGGGCGCGAGAAATGTCGCAGTTGTGGCGATGAAGCGACCGATTGCCGGAATGCCGTACGCGCGCTGTCTGTCGGGGGCGTGGCGCCTAGGCCTGGGCGCGCTGGTCGTGGGCCTGGCTCTAATCGGCGCGGGAGCGGCCCATGGCCGGCGGTCTCCGCGCCAGGAGCGATACGGCGGCATTCCGCCCCGGGCGGGCCGCGCGACAGGATACTTTCGGTTGGTCCGGCGGGGCTCCCGTTGGTTGTTCCTGACCCCAACTGGTGACCCTTTCTGGCTCCGTTCCGTTTATGCCGTGAACTGGGGCGACGGCGGTCCGGTGGCGCGCGCGATGCTCGCCCGCAAGTACGGCGGCCAGGCTCGCCGGTTCGCGCGCCACGCAGCCGAACGCCTGCTGGCATGGGGTTTCAATGCCCTAGGCGAATATTCCTCGGTCTACACGCTCCCGCTGCCAACCTATTTCCGGGATCACGGCAATGCCGTGCGCCTGCCGTTTATCCGGCTACTCAACGTTTCCTGGTACGGTGCGATTGACCAGGGTCATCTGGCACCCGCGCCGTTCAAAACCTTGCTGGCCGGCGCGGTGGATCCCAAGTATTACTCGGGATGGGCCGGGAACGTCCCGGACGTCTTTGATCCCAATTTTGCCATCTACGTCCGCAACGCCGCCGCGGACCGCGCGACGGGCACGAATCAGACCATCTTTACTGCCCGCACGACTCACGGCGGCCTGCCGCAGCCGAGCCTCCTGCACAGCCCCTGGCTGATCGGCACCACACCGGATGACGCCGACAATATTTTCGGTTTCGGTCCCGGCCCCCGCATGGCGGGTGCGGACGGCGTTGTGCATCCCAACATCGCTTGGATCATCGCCGTCACAAAACCTATACAGCACCGCAACACGCACGTCGGGGTCGCGTTTGGCGACCGCCATACCGAGGTCTACCCAGACCCCAGAGTTTATGCCAAGCGCGCGTGGGAACGCTTCCTCCGCCACGAATATCATTCCATCACCGCGCTCAACGCCGCTTGGGGCTCCAATTACACGACCTTCGGTTCCGATGGCGGATGGCCCACCGGCCGGGGTTTGCTGGATGAAAGCGGACGCCACCCGTGGATGGGCAGGGAGGTCAACGGCCGACTCATGGGGGCCGCGCCCGGGGTGCATGCAGACCTCAACCGCTTTCTCGGCGTATATGCCGACCGCTACTTTCGCGTCGTCAGCCAAGCCATCCATGCGGCGACGCCCCATCAACTGGTGTTCAGCCCTGCTGCGCTGGATTCGCATGGCGGCTTGACCCGGCGGCCCATCCTGCTGGCCGCGGCCCGGTACTGCGACGCAATTCAAGTGGACGCCGATCCCCGCCATCCCGCCCCACTGATCCAAACCTACGCCTGGACCCATCGCCCGATGTTCACCTGGATTGCGGAACAGGCCAATCCCGATTCGGCGATGCACGGCTATCACGCGGGCTTTACCCCCTGGCTCCATACGCAGGGCCAGCGCGGCGCCGCCTATGCGCGCGAAGTCCGCTGGCTGTATTCGTTTACCGTCCACGGTGTTTACCCCTTCGTCGGCCTCGACTGGTGGGAGTACATGGACAAGTGGGGTGAGCGCGCCAATTGGGGCCTGGTCACTCCGCGCGACAACGCCTACGACGGCCGCGAGGATCGTATCGCCCGCGGACGCGACCGCTGGGGCGTTCCCGTTGGGGGCGAATCGGGCAATTATGGCGATTTCCTCACTGCGGCCATCACTGCGAACCGCTGGATCAATCGGCAACTGGCTCGGTTGGTTCGAAGCGCCACCGCCCAGCATAGGCGCGGCGCGTCGCGCCGCCGGTCCCACCGCCTCGGGAAGGCGGCAGGACCATGATTTCCCGCAGCATTGTTTCCAATTGGTTTGGCTTCATGATCAGCGGCCTGGTGTCGCTGTTGCTGACGCCGCTCTTGTTGCACAGGCTGGGCGATGTGTTCTTCGGCCTCTGGGTGCTGGCCGCGTCGCTGCTGGACTATTACGGCGCGCTGGATATTGGCATGCGCACCGCGCTGTTTCACTTCATCGCCCGCTTCCACGGCGCGGATGACGCGGCGGAACTGCGCGTAACGCTGGCGACCGCGATCACGCTGGCGCTGCTGGTGTCCGCACTCTTGCTGGCTCTGCTGCCCGTTGCGGTCATCGTCCTGCCGCGTTGCTTCTCCTTGGCGCCCGCTGCGCGCACCGCCTTTGCTTGGACCATTGCGTGGATCGGCTTATCTCTCGCCTTGACGTTCCCCGCCCGCGTGCTGGGCAGCTACCTGAGCGGCGTGCGGCGCTTTGACCTGTACAACGTCGGCGCGGTCTGTACGGTGGTCCTGCGCGGGGCATTGATGGCGGCGGCGCTGCTGGCCGGCTATGGCCTGGTGGCCCTGGCGGTCGCCGCCTGCGTGGCCTCGACCGTTTCGTTGGTGCTTAACCTCTATTTGCTGCGCCGCGCCGATGCGCGCGCGGCCATTGACCTGCGCCTGACCCGCCGCCGCCGCGCCCGGGAAATCGTCGGATATAGCATCTTCGCCTTCTTCAATGTGTGCGGCGAGCAGTTGCGCTCTTACAGCGATGCCGTGGTCATTGGCCGCGTGCTGGCGATGAGCTTGATCGCGCCGTTCAGCATCGCGATCCGGCTGATCGAATATATGAAATCCATCCTCGCCGGCATCGCTTCCCCGATCTTGGGCCGGCTGAGCGAACTCTCCGGCGCCGGCCGTGTTGGCGAATTGCGCCGCTATTTCCTGCGCAGCACCCGATACATGGCCCTGGCCACGCTATTCCTGTCCGTGTTATTGGCTGTGGATGGCCGGGCCCTGATCGTCGCTTGGGTGGGCGCGGCCTACGCCTCCAGCTATGTCCTGCTGCTGATTCTGTTGTCCGGCTATGTTGTCGCCAACGCGCAGACCCCATCCCAGTTGTTGGTCTTGGCCATCGCCCGGCACCGTTTCCTCGGTTATCTCACGCTGAGCGAAGGCGCCGCCAACATCATTTTGAGCATTGTATGGGGCCGCCGATTCGGTTTGGTCGGAGTGGCGTTGGGCACCGTCGTGCCGCTGCTGGGCGCCAAGCTGGTCATCCAGCCCATCTATACCTTGTCAGTGGCCCGAGTGCCGCTGGGCCAGTATCTGTCGGAGGCGCTCCTCGCGCCTTTGGCCGTCGGCGTGTTGTTTGGCTTCATCCTGCGCATTCCCGGATTTCCCCAGCCCGGCCCTGGCATTGCTGGGTTGGCGGGTGCCATGTTCTGCCAAATCTGCGTGTTTTCTTTGCTGTGCTGGACCATTGGCCTGGATGCGGATGCCCGACGCGCCCTGCGTGGCTGGGTGCGTCGGGCCTGGGCCAGCCGGGCGCTGACTGCGTCGGGCGGCGAGCGGCACGTCATGACGCCGCCGACCCGCTCATCGGAGCTGCCATGAACCTTACCCTGTCCCCCTCCCCCGCACCGGACCGTGCACCCCAGTTCGCCGCGCCCTCGCCGCGCTCAGGGTCCGCGCCGAAGCGGGGTTCCATCTTGACGCCGGGCGTCGCGCTGCTGGGCGTCTTGCTGGTGATCCTCTACGCCCCGGTTCTGGGCGGCTTGGTCCGCCAGTGGTGGAACAACCCGAACTATAGCCATGGTTTTCTCGTCCTGCCCCTGGCGTTTTGGCTGGTGTGGCGCAGCCGGGACCACTGGCGACGCCTGCCGCTGGCGCCGCGCCAAAGCGGCCTGGCGCTGATGGCCGGCGCCTTGCTGCTGCTGGGCATCGGCAGCGTGGGCGCCGTGTTATTCCTCAGCCGCATCTCGTTGCTGGTGATGATCGCCGGGCTGACGGTCTTCCTAGCCGGATGGCCGCGCCTGCGCGCCTGGAGTTTTCCGCTCGGCTACGCGCTGTTCATGATCCCGCTTCCGGCCATCATTTATTATCAGATTACCTTTCCGCTCCAGGTGTTGGCATCACGGCTGGCGGCGGTGTGCCTGGACGTGCTGCAAGTCCCTGCGTTGCGGGAGGGCAATCTGATCATTCTGCCGCATCAAACGCTGGCCGTTGCCCAGGCCTGTAGCGGCATCCGCTCGTTGTTCGCGCTCCTGGCACTGGCCGTCGCCTACGCGTATCTGGCTGAGCCCCGGCTGTGGCGGCGCATCACCTTGGCGCTGCTAATGCTCCCCATCGCCATTGTCAGCAACGGCGCGCGCATTGTCGCCACTGGCGGGCTGACCTACCGCTTTGGCGGGCAATGGGCGGAAGGCGCGCTGCACGCGTCCGCCGGATTCCTCATGTTCACGGTCGCGCTGGCCCTCTTGTTGGTCACGCACCAATTGCTGGCGCGGATCGGCCGCCCGGATCACGGCTGCGGAGAGGTGGCATGAAGCGCAGCCGCCTCGTCATTGCCGCTCTCGTCTTGGTCGCGGGCATTATGCTGCTCCACGCGGTCAACCGCCCCCCAATGGTGCTGCCGTACCGTGCCCTGGCGGAGTTTCCCGCCTCCCTGGGGTCGTATAAAGGCGTGAACCAACCGTTGTCCCGCCGCATCCTGCGCGTCGCGGGAGTGCATGACTACGTCAGCCGCCTCTATCGCGATCCCGCTGGCCGCACGGTCTTTCTGTACATCGGCTACTACCCGAGCCAGCGCACCGGCGACGCCATCCATTCGCCGAAAAACTGCCTGCCCGGTTCGGGCTGGGCGCCGGTGCAGGCGGGCACCTTGCCCATCCACCTGGGGCGTAAGCGAATTGTCGTCAACGACTATATCGTCGAAAAGGGCCTGGATCGCGCCGTGGTCTTGTATTGGTACCAATCACGCGGCCGCGCGATCGCCAGCGAGTACTGGGCCCGAACCTGGCTGCTGCTCGGCGCCCTGACGCAAGACCGCACTGACGGGGCGCTGGTCCGCCTGTGGACGCCGATCGGCGCCCATCCCCGGCACGCCCAACGGCGCGCCGTGGCCTTTGTCCATCTTCTGGCGCCACATTTGGCCGCCTATATTCCCAATTGATTTCTGGAGATTTCCCATGCTGACGCTTCGCAACCACTGGTGGATGTTGGCCGGCTCCGCCCTGCTGCTGTTGATGACCGCCGCCGGCTGTGCACGCTTCCACAGCCCCGCATACTTCGTCGCCACGGGCCAACGCTATCTCCAGCGCCACCGCTATCACGCCGCCGCCATCGAGTTCCGCAAAGCCCTCCAGGTGAACCCCCGCGATGCCGCCGCCTTCGCCGGGCTGGCGCGGTCGGACGTCGCATGGCGGGATTGGGTGGGAGCCTATCGCGCCTGGCACCAGGCGGTGGCGCTGCGGCCGCGCAACGTCGCCTATCGCCTGGACCTCGGCCGCCTGTATCTCAACGCGAGTGAGTTTCGCCATGCCGGCCGCCAAGCCGCGGCTGTGCTCCGCCTCCAGCGGGGCAACCCCATCGCGCTCGAGTTGCAGGCCGCGGCGCTGCTCGGGGAAAAGAAGCTGGCCGCCGCGGAAGCGGCCTTTGCCCGCCTGACCCGCCTCGAACCGGACTCCGCCGCTGCCTGGGCCCATTTGGCGGTGGTCCAAATCGGCCGGCGCGAACTACCGGCGGCGGCGGCCTCCCTGCGTTCGGCATTGCAGGCGAACCCGCATTTCATCGCCACCTATGTCAATCTCGCCAAGCTAGATCGGCTGCAGCACCATTCCACCGCCGCGGCGCGCATTCTGCGCCAAGGCATAGCCGCCAACCCCGACGCCTCCGGTCTGTATTTTGCTGAAGCCGAGGGGCAGTTCATGGCCGGGCATCGCGCGGCGGGCTTCCAGGTTGTGGCCGGCTGGGCGCGGCGCGACGGCGCCCGCCCCGCCGCCGCCCTAGCGCTGGGGGATTTCTATCGCCGTTGGGACCGCCCCAACCTGGCACTCGCTGCCTACCGCCGCGGCCTGGCCGCGGCGCCCACCAACCGGCAGTTGCTTAACGGCGTCATGTGGGCGGAACTCGCCGCCGGTCATGCCGCTGCCGCGGAGGGCATTGCGGAGGCGATACTGCACCGCTCGCCCCACGCGGTCGCGGCGGGCATCATCCATGCCCACCTGCTGCTCGCCACCGGCCACGCCCAGTCCGCCGTCAGTCTTCTCCAGCAGCTGCGGGCGGACGATCCGGATTCGCTCGCCGCCCGCCTAGAATTGGCGCAGGCGTACCTCGCCGCAGGCGCCGCATCGGCCGCCGGCAGTGAACTCCACTCCGCGTTCCGGCGTGCCCCCCGTTCTCCGGCGGTGCTGGATGCGATCGCGGACTTTTCCCTGCGCCGGGGCCAGGCCGCCGCCGCCGTCCAATATGCCCGCCAGGCGGTGGCCCTGCGTCCCATTGAGCCGGCTCAATGGCTGCGCCTAGCTCGCATGGAACGCCATGGCGGCGCCTTTGCTGCCGCGCTCGCCGCCGCTCGGCGGGCACAGCGCTGGTCGCCTCGCGCGCCACAGCCATGGGCGGAGATGGCTCTGGCCGAAGCTGGCGCCGGCGGCGCAGCCGTGGCGCAACAATACATGCGCGAGGCGCAGAAACTTGCTCCCGCCAGCGCCGCCGTCCTGGCGCAAGCCGTGGCTTTGGACGCCCAACTCCATTCCCCCGCGGCCGCGCGGGCCGAGGCGCGCGCCTTCGTCAACGCCTATCCCGCGGTTGCCCGCGGCCACGACGTGCTGGGCGCGCTATTACTTTCCGCGCATCACAATGCCGAGGCACAAGAGCAGTTTGCTCGCGCCATCCGTTTGGCCCCCCGGCGGGCCCTCAGCTACATCCAACTCGGCCGCGCGCAGCAGGCCCAGCACGAGCTGGTTCCTGCGCTGCACAGTTATCAGCAGGCCCTGGCGCTGGAGCCCAATTTCGCCCCCTTGGCGGCATGGATTGGCAATCTCTATTTGCAGCGGCAGAACTATGCCCAGGCGGAGAAGTTGTACCGCCAAGCACTTGCCGCGGATCCGGACTTCGGAATCGCGGCTGGCAATTTAGCATGGGCCTATCTCACCCAGGGCCGCAATCTGACGCAAGCACTGTCCCTGGCGCAAAGCGCTGTTCACTGGATGCCGCATACGCTAACTATTACCGACACGCTGGCGTTGGCGTACATCAAAAATGGCCTTCCCTCGAGCGCCGTACCCCTCTTGGCCGACTGCATCCGCCGCCAGCCGGGCAACCCAGTCTTTCGTTACCACTTCGGGCTGGCGTTGGCCGCCACCGGGAAGCACGACGCTGCCCGCCAGCAACTTGAGGCCGCGTTGCGGGATCACCTTAGCCCCGACCACGCCGGGCACGCCCGGCGCCTGTTGTCTCAACTGCGCTAAGCCGCGGATAGGATGCCAATGCGGAACCGGCACATGGTGCGGGAGGCAGCGTTCAGCGCCCCATGTTGCCGCCAGGGAAGCCGCCACGGCCCGAATAGCGTGCGCGGTTTACCCCCACGACTGGAATCGGTTCTCCCCATTGCGCAGCGAACATGCGCTTCCGGT
Source organism: Terriglobales bacterium (assembly GCA_050746205.1). GTDB lineage: Bacteria > Acidobacteriota > Terriglobia > Terriglobales > SCQP01 > JAKAUF01. The sequence continues at coordinate 26,625 of JBOGKW010000005.1, forward strand.
CCGGGCGTGCTTCCACCGCCGCCGTCCAAATGCCTGGTTGTCAGGAGTTTACTTGACCAGCGCCGGCGCGCCGGAGTTGGCGGCCGGCGTGCAGCAACGCTAAGTACGGTGAGGAGGTGCGTGTGCTCCGAATTCGCTGGGCTGGCTTGATTCTCGCGGTCGGTGTTTGGTTTGGCACTTTACCGCTGGCCGCGCAAACGCCAATCGTATTGTCATCCTCGGGGCAGATTGTAGACTTCGTTACGGGCGCCTCGCCAGGGGGCCTGAATGTCCTGCTGGGCAGCCTTCCCGCCGACGATCCCAGTACGCTGGCCCTCACCGGCAGCGTAGGAACGTCGGGCAGCTATTCGCTTAGCACCAACGGGCCCATTACCCTCACCCCTACGGGCGCCGGTTCGTACACCGCGTCCAATGCAGCCGACGTGTCGCTGGCGTTCAACGCCGCTGGCCAATCGTCTTTTACCGAACCGTTAGCGAGCCTTACCTTCAGCCAACCCACTTCCGGTGGCGCAGTGTATCTTCAGGCGTCCGCCACCGCCATGGGTGGCGCCACGCTTAACATTGTCGGCTCAATCGAGTTTCCGCCCGGCGTCACTCTCGCCTCTGTCGCCTCTAGCCGGGTGGCGACCGATGCCGGTGGGCCAATTGTGCCCGAGCCTGCGACCGCTTGGCTGTTCGCCCTCGGCCTGGTCGGCTGCGCGCTCATTTACCGCCGCCGGGCGTCGCGCGAGCGTAGCTTGCGGGCGGGTAACTAGCACCCCCTGAATCGGCAGGCCCCGTCCGGCAACAAGGAGGGGCCGAGAGGCACGGAGCGCCAGCGGGCCCCGGCTTTCGGCCGCCCCAGCCCAGCATTGGCCGCTGCATGCTGGAGATCTCGCCGAAGCTGAACTGCGGCGGCTCCCAATTCCGTGGTCCGCAAGGCGCAGTTCCGGGGATCCTCGGCGCGCAGCGGTGCGCCTTGGGGTGGGGAGCCGCCGGCCGCAATCCGGGGCCCCCCAAAACCGTCCGCGGTTTTGGGGTCGGGAAACCAAGCCAGGCGATGCTTATCGCCCCGTCCGGCCCGGCCGCAACGCCCGGCCGGGCCGGAATACTTCTGGGCGCTTGCGCAAGTTTGCTTCCCCTCCCTTCCGGCCGGTGCACCGTCGGCGACTGATAAGAAACCGCTTATGTTCCCCGCGCCCGCCGCTCGGCGTGGCACGCGGCGTGCGGACAAGATAACGGCAATGTAATGCCAAATGAATAACGCAAAGGGGAAACGTGGTATGCGAAAAGCGCTTTACACCGCACTTCTGTCAGCTCTGTCATTGGGGGTCGGGCTGTTGCCGGCCCAGGCACAAACGTCAATTTCCCTAACGAGCGCAACTTCCGACGCAATCAGCTTTACTGGCGGAGCAGCAGGCGCGCTTACAACCAGCCTGGGATCCTGCCAGACGGGCGGTTGCTCCATCGCAGGCGCCGCCAGCGGCTCCGGCAGCATCTCCACGGCGTCGAACTTCACCATCAATTCCAGCAGTCCGATTTCACTGACCAGTTCGAATGGCGGGGCCACGTTCGCGGCCAGCGCCAGCAGTCTGGTGGGCGCGACGATCCAGCTGACCAGCTCCAGCGGCGCCAGCGTCTTCACCGGGGCCCTGAATAGTCTCAGCTTTACCCAAGGGTCCAATGGTCAGGTGGAGTTGCAAGCCACGGCCGGGGGTGGCGTGAGCGGTTCCGTCTCGATCTCCGGCACGGTGCAATTGGCCGGCGGCGCCACTCTGAGCAGCACCGCATCGGGCGGCGGCACAGTGAGCGGTACCATCGTTCCGGAGCCCGCCACCTTGCTGCTGTTTGGTCTTGGGCTGATCGGGCTCGGCTACCTTACCCGGCGCCGCCTGCTCTCGCCGACCGGTCGCGCAGCTGCATAGCCTAACTTGTCGCCATCGACAATCCAACGCGCGGGCTGGCGACCGGCCCGCGCACCTTTATTTCTACTGCCCGCTCGCCTTGGAGCCGCCGCCGGCCGGATCGAAGGTGGGCATCGCCGATGGGTCGCTCCGCTCGGCGGTCGCTTTCCGCGGTGCCTCAAGAGCTGGGCACGACTCGCCCCCGTGAATACTAAAACGATCTCGGTCATCATCCCCACCAAGCATCGGCCGGCGGATTTGGAGAACGTCGTGGCCAGCCTTCTGGCGCAGACCACGCCGCCGATGGAGTTGCTGATTGTGGACCAAAGCGACAACGCGGAAAGCCAACTCCGCGTCGAGGGCTTGCTCGCCCGGGCCCGACGGCATCCCCAGCCAATCGGCATGACACTGCGTTACCTCCGCGTTCCCTTCGTCGGCGGCGGCGCCGCGGCGCGCAATTTAGCAATGGATCTGGCCCAGGGCGCCATTTGGCTGTTCCTGGACGATGATGTCGTTCTGGAACCGGCGTTTCTTTCGGCGCTACGCGCGGCCTATCACGCCCATCCCGAGGCCGTTGGGATCTCCGGCGTCGTCACCAATTATGCGCGTCCGCCCTTGCCGTACCGCTGCTGGCGAGGGCTGTTTGCTCGCGGCTGCTTCCATGACGATCGCCAAGGCATGTATTGGCGGGCGAAGCGTTTCCGCCACGGCCCGGTCCGCCGGGTGACACGGCTGGGCGGCGGCTTGATGAGTTTTCGCGCCGCAGCCGTGAGGCGCGTACGCTTCGACGAAAATCTGACCGGCGTCTGCGACGGTGAGGACGTGGACTTTTGCTCCCGCCTTGGGCAAGATTCCGTCTTGTTGATCGCACCCGCGGCTCGTTTGACCCACTGTCAAAGTTTGATCGGCCGCGAGCGCGACCATCCGCTGCGTCGGCAGGTCCGCTCGGACGCCTATCTCTACCGCCGCAACTGGCGCCGCCTGCGGGGTGCCCGGCTCGGATTTGCCTGGCTGCGATTGGGCTACGCTTTGGCGGCGCTGGCGGCCAGCCTGCGCCGCGGTTCGTGGGCGCCCTGGCGCGCCTTGCGCGCCGGCCTGGAGGACGCTCACCGTATTGCCCTTCGGAGTGCGCCTTCGGTCGCAGTCGCCGCACCCGTCCACGCCCAAGGTCGGACGCCGTAGCACCGGGCCAGCCTGCCCTCGGCCGGGCTGGCCGGTGCCGTAGAGACCATTCAAGCCCTGGTGGCAAGCGTTCCGCGACAAGCATACAGCCCATGGCGGGGAGAATGCCCGCGCGCCGTCGCCGCCGCGAAGTGATCGCCGCGGAGTGCTGCACGCGGCATTACCGACGCTTCCGATCGCGAACACGGGAACCGCGACACTCCCTGCCCAACCTGCAGCTTCGTTGCGCACCTACCTCGCGACCCAGGGGTAATCTCCTAGGAATTCGGCCCATTCGGAATCGCGCCTCACGGCAATCAACGTGCATTTCATCTCCGCGCATGCGTCGGCTGCGGTGGGTCAGTCACACCCCTCTGCTCGCCGCGCAAGGATCGGGACCGTGTCCCGTCCGCTGGATGCCGCGCCATCGGGAGCGCGAGAAATGACCCTTGAGTGCCAAGAAGTTAGGGGCGGGTCGCGCACTGCCACCGAGGCCATTTTCAACAAGCTCCTACGCGCCTCGGTTACCGACTTTCAACTGGCGAGAAGCGGCGGCGCCGGCATCACGCTCACGCTGGCGGCCACTGGGACCATCACGTTTACCAACGGCCTAGGGCAGAGCGTCACCTGTAGCGCCGGCGCCGGTGAATACGTCGTCGCCTGTGGCAGCGCTTCCGGGGGCGGCGCCTTGCTCCGCGATTCTGATTCCGCCGGACCCGCGTATTTCATGATTACCAGCGCCTCGGAGACTCCGCTGACATTTCAGGCCTATGGAAGCGGCGCCTTCACCATCAGTCAATCCGCGCCGCCACCATCCATGACCTTCGTGCTGTCCCTCGGGGCAATGCCTATTCCGCCTCCGGAACGCTCGGCTGCGGCAAAACCCAATTGCACAAGAGGAACCCGTCCTTCTCCCACCGTTCGAGCGACGAGCACGGTGCACGCCACGCCACCGGCTCCGGCGGGTTCGACTAGCGCCAGTAGCTAGTCCCCGTTGCGGGAACTGCCGCGCCGTCCGCCCCGGCATGTTGGCCGCGTACGGCGCCAACGCTCCGCCAGGCACGCCGTGCTCTCGCATCATTGTTTCGCCAATTCCTCCAGGATCTTCTCGTTCTCCTGGTGCACGCCCGTGATCATGTCGCCGAACGTCTTCGCTTCTCCGCCGGTAGCAAACCCCCATGGGTCCACTCCCGCCGCCATGGTGTCTTCTTTGCCGTCGTAGGCGTTGTCGAGCAGACTCACCAGACCCCAGTTGGCTTTTTCCCCGACGGAGTCCGACCAAGCCCAGTACTTCATCCCCGCGAAGTTCTGGCTGCCCGCCAAACTTCCGTCGCTGGCGCTGCCGGTATATCCATATAGCTGATCCAAGGCGCTGGCGTATTCCGCCGCCCGTGCTACCTGCGTCGCCACATCCCCCGGATGCGAATAGGCATCGAGATCGGCAAGCACGTCGGCGTCAATGCGCATCTGCAGGTGGCCGCGTTCCTTCTTGATTTGCTGCTGAATGAGGGCCATAATTCTTTCCGCTTGAGGATGCGGTGCGGACGCTGCATCTGGACTTCGTGCAACGGCCGCACCGGAGCTTGGTGCAACCACCCCCTGCCGGGAACGACTAGCCCGACCCTGGGTCGGGCGGAACTTTGGCCCGAAGCTTCGGGCCAAAGCCCGCGGTAGTGGGGTCGTTCCCGGCAGGGGGTGACACTGCTTCCAGAGTCGCGGGCTGCCCCGCGACGGGATGAAAAACGTCGGCAACCTCCTCTGTGTCAGGCACTTGCCTCAAAGCGTCGGGTGATGCCTCGGGTGATAGATCGCGTGACGGTACTGGTGAAGCGGCCTCCCCATCCGGCCTTTTGCCCCGGCACTCCCCCAAAAATCGGTAACCGTCGGCGAGCGGGAAGCGAATGAAGCTCGCTTCGCGCGCGCAGAGCGCGGAATCTGACGTTGCCTCGGCTTGGGGAACCGTCGGCCGCCTCTGCTGGTTGCCATGGGCACCGCCCGATTCCGGGCTGCCGTAGAGCCTGCGCAGCCGGGCCAGTTCGGCGAACTCGTCGCTCGAAAAGTTCGTCTTGCCCTCTTGCCAGCGCGCCATCAGCTCCCCATACCGCGCCGCATCGGGCCCCGCCGGGTCTCCCGATGCCGCCAGCCGGTAGGCGAACTGGCGCTCGGCCGGGCCAAACTTGGTCGGCGTGTCGGTGACATAGAAGAGTCGGAAGCGCGGGATGAGGCCGATCAGTGGGGCGTAGCGGTCAAGGAAGGAGCAGAAGCTAGAGACCGTGACCTGGCCGTCGTCAATGAAGGAGAAGGCGACCTCGGGGTTGGCATCCGAGCCTAGGTCAGCGCCTTCCTGGACGATAAAAATCGGGAACTTCTCAACAAAATACCGACTGCAAGGGCGGGCCCCGCCGTTGCGGGAGGGGTAGGTTTTGCCGGGCAAGTGGCCGGGCCGGGCGCCAAACTCCTGGCTGAAGAACGCGATCTTCTCGGCTTCGGTTTCGAGCCACCTTGCATCCGCATGGGCCAGAACGAAGTCCAGCGCCATCAACCGGGTCTTCAGCGTTGCATCGCTCCGGGCGCGGCGATTATTGCTGTCCTCGATCCCCAGGACGCGGTAGATGCGCTTGTTGGTCAGGTGGTAGAGGGTTTGGTTGTCGCCATACGCGATGGGCCGGCCGTGGCGCTTGGTGACCAGCTTGGCGATGAAACCATGCACCGCCTTGCCGTATCCGGCGCCGGTATAGGCCAGGTACTGGCGGGTGAGGAAGACGCCCGAGTGCATGGCCACCATGCGCAGGAAGGCCGCCTCGCGCTCGGTATAGCCGAGCGTGGTGAGCACCGTGCAGGGGTTGGCGGGCCTGGTCATGATCAGAAGCTCAAGATCCCGGCCATGAGGTCGTGGTCGTCAAGGATCGTCGGGCCCAGCCGACCCCGGTCGCCCGGATCGGCGTAGATGGTGAATCCGGCCCGGGCCTTTTGGGCGATATGGCGGTGGTGATAGGAGGCGGTGGCCAGCTCGATATCGGCCTTGGCGATGCCAGCACCGGGCATCTCGTACTCGATGCGGAGGTCGGGAAACTGCACCCGGCCATTGAGAACCGGCAGCTCGAACTGGGCGGCCATGGCCCTCTGAAGGATTTCGCGGTCCGCGTTGGGGTGTTCCTTTTCCCGCCGCCGCAGCTCGCGGAGGTACAGCTTCTTCAGTTCGAAATCGAGCAACACGCGGCGGATGGCGGCGCCTTGCGACTGGAGCTGGGCGGTATGAGCCCGGTACACCGGGTAGAGATTGCTGTCGTGGAGCGCCTCGCGCTGCTTTACCAGGCCGGCATAGATGGCTTGCGAGCGGTCGTGGCCGGGCCGCGCCATGACCAGGCGTTTGCCAGCCTTGGTGAGGGAAATCAGGTGGATCTCCTCGGGAGTCCCGCCCGGTCGCGCCGCGCGCTGGCGAACGATGCGATCCTCGATCAGGCCGTCCGAGCGCAGATGGAGCAAGGCGTCGGAGCAGGCGCGGGGATGGCCGGCGAAGAAGACCTGTTCGAGCGTCTGTGCCCGGATCACGCGGAAGCGGCCCACCTCGGCGAGCAGCTCCAGTTCCCGAGCGGATACGGGCCGGGGCTCGCGCGGGTGGGCGTCACGCGGCTGGGAGTGGCTTCTCATCCGGGCAATGCCGCGCCCGGCGGCTCGGGCCGGAGAATGGCCCGGAGCGGCCCGTTCGCGCTTGGCGGATGGGCCTCGGTAGTCGGAGTACCGGCACGGGCACGCCTCCGGAACAGCCATCTCGGTAGGCGCCGGGGCCTCCTCGCGCGCCGCAACGGACTGTCCGAAACGGCCATTGCCGCCCCAGGGCGAGGGGAGGTGCCGCCCGGTGTCGGCGTTCTCCGGGCTGGGCCTGCGGTCGCTATCGAGATCCCGATCCATGGCTGATGGCCCCCCTATGTCTCCTCGGCCCGGTTCGGTACGGGGGACTTGGGGTCGCGATTCTCCCGGCCTGCCAGCCGCGCATCGGGTGGCGGCTTCCGCCGGCCCAACGGTCGGCGCTCGAATCGGCCCGGAGGCGGCGCCGGCGGTTGCCGCTGAATCGTGGATCGCGAGGCGCCGACGAGCTTCCGTAACTCGTACTCGGCGGTTTGGGCGAACTTGCGGGCATCGTGTTTGAGCGCCTCGCTCCATGGCGCCGCCGGGCGAGCGGCGGGGTGAGAGGACCGGACTTCCGGCTGCCGGCCAGCCGTGTCGCGGGCGTCATAGCGGCTCATGAGTTGCCTCCAAGACGGCCTGCCAACTAAAGATTGGAAGCCGGGCGAACCGTGCAAAATGGACACCGCCTGTCCAAGCTGCATGATTGCTTGCCCCGCCTTCTCGACGGCACTGAGCCTGCCCCTGAGCCCGAGGATCAGGGGCAGGGGATGGGAGGGTCCAATACTTCGTCGGGGGCGATTTATAGTGGGCAGCTACAAGACAGCCCGGTGTGGAATGAGCGCCAGCGCCAGCCGCAACCAATCTCCGTCAAGCCAGTACAAAGACCGGGAGTGGCCATGCCGCGATTGCATCCTTGGCCGGTTCGGGGTGGCCACCGCGCGCCTTGACTCTGCGTACCATTATTAGTACAGTTCAGCATGGAGAAAGACTCCAAGCGCCTCCCGGCGCGCTTCTACCGTTCCGCTACCGGGCGCGAGCCGGTGCGGGAGTGGCTGAAGGGTCTGGACCCGGCTGATCGCCGGGTCATCGGCGAGGACATCAAAGACGTGGAGTTTTCATGGCCGATTGGGATGCCATTGGCCCGCTCGCTGGGCCGGGGCATCTGGGAGGTGCGGAGCAGCTTGCCGCGGGGCCGCATTGCCCGGGTGCTGTTTTGCGTCGAGCAAGATGGCATCGTGCTGCTGCACGGGTTCATGAAGAAGACGCAGAAAACACCCCCAAAAGACTTAGACCTTGCAGTTCGGCGGGGGAAGGGAGAGGGCGCATGAAGAGGCGAAACATTGGATCGAGTTTCGACAGCTGGCTTCACGACGAAGGTATCTACGAAGAGGTCACCGCGGCAGCCATCAAAAGGGTCGTGGCGCGCCAGATTGCGAATGCGATGTCTCAGAACAGCCTGTCCAAAAGCGAGATGGCCAGGCGCATGCGCACCAGCCGCGCCGCGCTCGACCGCCTGCTGAACCCTGAGAACGAGGCGGTAACGCTGAGCACCCTGCGGAAGGCAGCCGCAGTAGTTGGCCGCGAACTCCGAATCGAGCTGGTCTAGTAAGTCCAAAACGCGGCTCAAGCAGCCCGGAGTTGCTCCGGCGGCGCGGCTCACAACATTATTGCGTACCCTTGCCCGGCCCCATGATATCATTCGCATATGCGTGCGAATATGCATATGAGCGCCAAGGCTCCGATTACAACCAGCGACGATCTCTGCGACGTGCCTTGTTTTAAAGACGGGTTGGTCAAAAGGCTGCGGAGGAAAATGCCCTCCGAGGAAACGATCGAGGACGCACGCGCCGTCTTTGCCGCTCTTGCCGATCGCGCAAGGCTGAAGATTCTCTTCTCGCTCACGCACGCCGAGGAGCTCTGCGTGTGCGATGTGGCCCATGTTCTCGGCAGCACGGTTTCAACGGCTTCGCACCACCTGCGACGGCTGCGCGATCTGAAGCTCCTGCAGTACCGGAATGACGGGAAGATGGCGTATTACTCGCTCCGGGACCCATTCGCCGCGCGCCTGGCTGGAGACGCGCTCGCCGCGGCGGAGAGGTAAGGCATGGATGGCGACGCCAAAGCGCGGCAAGATGCAGCGCTTCGAATCATAAACGAACAGTTGTCGGAAGCGGCCGCGGCCTCCAAATGCCACACGTGCGGGTGCCTACACAAGACCGCAGAGGCGCTGTCGGAGACGGAGGCCGGACAAACTGTGCTCGCGAGCGCGCTGGCAGAGGCCCGTTCCGTGCTGAAACCCAAGCGGTATGACTGCCTGGGCTGCCCCATTTGCTATCCCGCATTGGCTGCCAATGCTTTCGTGGAAGCCTGGCCCGACGCAGGCGCAGGTCTAGACCTCTGCCCAACCGAAGAACCCGAAGAACGGCAAGGCTGGCCGCCGCTGCCCGGTGATTATTCGGTGGTTAGGTATGGCGCGCCGGTTGCTGTCTGCGCCCTCAACAGCGAATCACTGGTCAAAAGTCTCTCCGACCGCAAGCCCCAGGGCCTCGCCATCGCGGGCACGATGCACACGGAAAATCTCGGCATTGAGCGGGTGATTAGGAACACGCTTGCCAATCCGCACATCCGTTTCCTGTTGCTCTGCGGAAAGGACACACAACAGGCCGTGGGGCACTTGCCAGGCCAGAGCTTTGAAAGTCTTTTTCGCAACGGACTGGATGAACGCGGACGCATCATCGGGGCGAGCGGCAAACGTCCGGTGCTGAAGAATGTGCGCCGGGAGGAAGTCGAAGCCTTCGTGCAACAGGTAGAGCTTGTACCAATGATCGGAGAAGAAGACCCGGAGAGCGTTGGACAGCAGATTCGCTTCTGCGTTGAACGCAATCCTGGCACCAATCCATACCCGTTCCGGGAGATGCCTCTGGAGCATATCCAAGCCCCGGAGCCTAGCCGCCTCACGCTCGATAAAGCTGGTTACTTCGTCGTCTATCCCGACACTCGCAGCAAGCGTATGGTCGTCGAGCATTACACCAATCAAGGCGTGCTCAATTGCGTGCTCGAAGGCACGTCCACCGGAGCGCTCTACAGCGAAGCCATTGAGCGCCAGCTTTTGACACGCCTGGACCATGCGGCGTACCTGGGCCGCGAGTTGGCCCGCGCGGAACAAAGTCTGCTCATCGGCACGCCGTTCGTACAGGATGCGGCGCCGGGAGAACTCGCGCCCGTGGCGTCGAAGGTTACTTGCGGTTCGGGCGCTTCGTGTAGTTCTGCGCCAACACATATTCAAGGAGAGCATCGGCGAGTGAACCAACTCTTGGCTGCGCTCTAAACCAGCCACAGGAAGTCGCCCGCCGTGGGCGCATCATTCAGGCGCTCTACGAGTTGGCCGTCGAACGACGCGAACTCGAAGACGGTTACGCGTTCAGGTTTCCGGGCGACGCGGCAAGCGAAGGCCAGGTGTTCGATTTCATCGTGCTGGAACGGGAATGCTGCCGATTCCTGTCGTTCGAGGTGCGCCTGGCGGCCGAACGTGGAGCAATCTGGCTCGTAACAACGGGACCAGCCGGTGTGAAGGAATTCGCTCAAGCCGAGATGGCAAGGTTCGATCTCGATCGGGAAAGCACCGCCGGCCATCCCGGAAACATGACGCCCGCCGCGACGCGGACAATTGCGCCCGCGCAGGCGGAGACTACGCCGGGGGAGCCGATGCCCGAGCCGGATGCTCCCCGATCTGAGTGCGGCGGGGCAGATAACCCGGAAGGAGAAGTGAAGTGAGAATCCGATGGAATCCGGTGCTATTGGTAGTCATCAGCGCGGTCGGAATCATTGCCTACAAGTGGCACAAATCACAGGCCGCTCCTCGCCAAGCGACACAACGCGCTTCGGCGTCCAACCCGCAAGTAATCCTAGTCGCCAACCTCGGCGAAGCCGACGAGCCGGGTGACAATTGCGCTGAGATTATCCATCTCGTGAGGGATGCCGGCGCACACGGGCTCAAGGTTCAAGAACTCTCGCCTGACAGCAGTTCTCCCCTTCTTAAGCGATACCGGGTCCTCACGGTTCCAACCTTATTGGTCCTGGACCCCGATGGAAAGGTGCTCTCGCGGTACGAGGGAGAAACAAGCTCGACCGTCCAGCAGATTCGAGAGAGGTTGGCGAACTTGAGTGAGACACAGCGTTGAATCAGTTGTTGAACGCGCTTGCGAGGCTGCTGTCCTCTGGCCGGATCATTGCGTTCCCCATTGCGCTTGTCGGAGGGTTCATCGCCGCGTTGAATCCCTGCTGTCTGGCGCTGTATCCAGCCGCAGCAGCAACGTGTTGCGGGGTCCGGGATTCCTGCTGCGGAGCCGGGGAATCTTCCGCGCGGCGCAGCCTGCGGAGTTCGGCGGCTTTTGTCGCGGGCATGGCGATTGCGATGACCATGCTCGGCATCTTGGCCGCGCTCGCTGGAAGGGTCATGCCTAGCAGCAGCCTGCTGCGATACGCGATTGCGGTTGTTCCCTTGGCGATGGGGATGCACGTGCTTGGTTGGATAAAGTTGCCGCTTCCGGCGTTCTCGATGGGCGAGTCGAGGGTGAATGTGGCGGCCTCCTTTGGCTGCGGCTTTGCACTTTCATTGGTGATCGCGCCGTGCGGAACGCCAGTGCTTGCGTCCGTGCTCTCTTACGCGGCCTTGAAGGGCAACATATACTTTGGGGCGCTGCTTCTTTTTGTGTATGGCCTCGGGACCGCTATTCCCGTGCTGGTCGCCGCCAGCCTGAGCAGCCGCTTCGCCCGGTGGCTCGATCTTCGCGGTTACCAAGGGTGGGTTGACCGGACCACCGGCGCCCTGCTGCTCGGCCTGGCATTCTATCTTTTGTGGATTGCCTGAATGCGGATCATTCATCCGCCAGCCACGCGCTGTATATCGAACTTCGCCCAGCGCCCGACGTTCGCTACGACTTGCTTAAATAATCGCGGCGGGCAGCGAATCGCCTTTCGTCTAGCCGGCAGTTGGTACCCCCTGTAACGGATCATTCGGCACGCGACGTTGCTCCGGCTCCGTTTAGGGAACGAAGGTTGTCAGGCGTGGGAAGGGCGCGGCGGATGACGCTGGAGAAAATCAAGGATGCAATACGCCGGCCACCGCCCGCCCGCCGTCCAAAAACGCCCCGCCTCCCCCTCAGCCGCGAGCGCCACCTTGACTTGCCGCAGCGCGATCAACTCGCCGAGGCGCCGCAGCCAGCGCCACCTGGGCGCGACCCCGCCACAACGGCGGCCTATAAAATCGCCAACGCCAGTCGAACCGCCCTGTCAGCCCGCTTTTCAGCAGCCTGCCAGGTCGGCCGGCTCGGATCATGAGCACAGGGGTGCACCATTGGCGTCTCGGGAAAAAACGCGGGTCAAATAAGGGTCACGGCTCCGTGAACCTCCAGTGTTCATGCGCTCCCGTGAGAGGTCATCCGCGCCGCCATGTCGTTGAAATTGCAGCATCTCACGGGACTCATAACCCAAAGGTCGCTGGTTCAAATCCAGCCCCCGCAACCAACCCTTTCTAACGACCTGCGGGGTTTTGAGCCCCTCCTGGAAGCTCCCAAAAACGGCGTTCGGGATTACTCGCCCTTCAGCAGGAGCTCTCTGAGTTGCTTTGGGACGCCGCCGCTCAAGGCCGCGCGGGGGCTAATGCGGACGGGTTCGATCAGGTCACGAATGACGCGCCGGCGGGCGACGATGGCGGCCCCCAGGTGAACCACTTCGTCGGCGGACGCCCACTCAGACGGAATCGCCGCCGTGACCGCGTGCAACTTGGCTTCAGAAAGCTCCTCGATGCGCGAGAGCCACGGCTAGAACGCACCCCAGCCGGTGACGTTCTGGTAGACACAGTTGCGCGAGTAGACGCTACGCAGCGGGTTGCCCAGGAAGGACCGGCCTCCGGCATTGAACACGAACCCCCAATCCATGAAATACGCCCGCACACGGGCGGGCGGCTTGGGGCGACAGATAACTAGCCGCCGTCCGTCGCGCTGCCACAGCGGCTTTTCCCCAGCGGACACGCCGGCACGCTCGGTCAGGCTGCGAACGCGCTCCAACGCCGCTGCGGGCAGGCAATCGTAAACCGGGCCATCTGAATTGCCGGTCGGCACCGGCGGGGCGAATGCTGGGCCAGCCACGGGTCGTTCTTCTCCCCTGCCGCTACCGCGGAATACCACCGCGGAATTCCGCTCGACCATGTTCTAGAACTTCCTGGGAATGGCCGTACCAGGACCCGGAGAACATCCTCGGCACGTTCCCTGTTCCCGTATGGCTCAAGAACACATTGGAGCGTTCCCGGTTCCAGCGACGCGCGCTTTCGGAGTGTTCGCGTCTGCCAGTTTTTTCTTCGAACATGAACCTTTTGCGCGGACAAGTACTCCAATAAGTGGACGGCGAAGAGGAACCACGATACAAAGGCGGACAGGGAGGAACAAATGTACGTTATTACGGGAGCGACGGGACAAACTGGAAGCGTGGTGGCAGCGAAACTGCTTGCAACAGGTGAAAAGGTGCGTGTTATAAGCCGTGACGCAAAGCGGCTGGAACCATCCGTAAAGAAGGGCGCAGAGGCTTTCGTTGCCGACGTCACCGACACGGCGGCGCTGACGAAGGCTTTTTCGGGTGCCAAGGGAGTGTACGCGATGATACCGCCGGACGTGAGCGCACCGGATGTGCTGGGGCACTATCAGCGCGTGGGCGACGCCTTGGCCGCCGCGATTGGGAAGAGCGGCGTAAAATACGCCGTGGTGCTGAGCAGCGTCGGCGCGGACAAGCCGGATAAAACAGGCCCCGTCGTCGGGCTGTACAATCTTGAAATGAAGCTTGGCGCCGTCCCTGGATTGAACGCCCTCTACCTGCGACCCGGCTCCTACATGGAAAACCTTCTGTCCCAGGTTGGCGTGATCAAGACCTTCGGTACAATGGCCGGCCCGGTCAAAGGCGATCTGCCGATATCCATGATCGCAACGCGCGATATCGGCGACGCAGCCGCCGACGCCCTGTTGCAGCTCGATTTTCAAGGAAAGAGCGTACGCGAACTGCAGGGGGCTCGCGATGTCACCAACACGGAAGCCGCCAAAATCGTGGGCGCCGCGATTGGCAAGCCCGACCTGACCTATAAGCAAATGCCCGCGGCGCAGTTGAAGCCCGCTTTCATCCAGATGGGGATGTCCCCGAGCATGGCGGATTCGTTGCTCGAAATGGCGGACGCGCTGAATTCGGGCTATATGAAGACGCTCGGGCCACGCTCCTCAAGGAACACTACTCCCACGACGCTGGAGACTTTTGCAGCCGAGGTTTTCGCGCCGGCCTATCGGGGACAAACAGCGGCCCGCGCCTAGCGGCTTGCGGCTGTGGGCCCGCCTGGCGGGCCCATGTCCCAAGCGCTGATGTTCTTCGATCATTCGAACGCATGCGTCTCGCGCATTCGTCGCGAGGATTCACGTCCGTCACGCTGACGGCGCAGAGGTGGCTGCGCTTCCGAACCCAGCCGCGCCAAAAGCTGCAGCGCGATTTCGAAGCCTCCGTAAAAACCCTGCCCGGCGTAGCCCCGTAGAACTACGCGGAACCTAAAACCAGGAAGGGCGCGCGCCCTTTGGCCGCGCGTTTTCTTTCATCGGGGAAATGCCCAGGCTCGACTCGCGCCAAATTTCAGGGAGGATCGACAACAGGGAATTCAAGCTGGGTAAGAGCAATCGGCCCGGCTGCAGACGGAAACGGTGAGCCGGGTAGCGCTTGGATCGTGCCGTTGGCGCCCTCAACTTCAAAGCCAGCGATCGAGTTGGACGATGCGCACGGCAAAAACATTATGCCGTTGGAGTAGAGCGCATCACCAGCGCTGACGCAGCCCGGAAAAGGGGAGCCGGCCTCCGTCGTCAGATTGCCGCTGAACGGATCCACGGCATAGGATGAGATTGTCCCGCCCGCATTGTTGATTGCGTAGAGGGCCCCGCCCGCCCCCGTGATGGAATAGGTGCCCTGGCCGGCCGGGAAGGGAGAACCGGCGAGTGGCGTCAGCGACCCATCATCCGCAATCGCGAACGCAGCGACGGCACCGGCGTTCTTGAGGGCAACATAGAGCCATTTTCCACCGCCAGAGAGCCCCTCCGGCCCGCCCCCTTGCACTGTTGGAAAGGGCGAACCCGGCACCGCCGTGAGCGTTCCATTAGGGCCGATCTTGAAAGCGGAGATGCTGCCGCTGGCGTCATCGGAATTCGCTGCGTAGAGAAAGGTTGTGCCACCCGCGGAGCTGACCAGGGCCAGATGCGACACGCCCGCGCCGGCAACGAAAGGCGACCCGGCCACGGCGGTAAGCGAGCCATCGGGATTCATGGTAAAGGCAACTATTTTCCCCGTTGAGTCCGCAATGTAGAGGAGGTTTCCAAATCCGACGATTTCTCCAGGTGTGCCGTTGCCGCTGCCAAGTGGATAGGGGCCAACGTTTGCCGGAGCAAGGGCACCGTTCGATCGATTGATCGTGTAAACACGAATCGCGCTGGTTTGGGGATCGGAGACGTAAAGGTAGCCCCGCGTTGCACCGTCCGGGCTGATTCCAACGACCAGACCCCTACTGTTGGCCGGCCCCGAGGCCGAGGTTGAGGTGCCGATGCCCGGGGCGCCCGATGCCGGTTCCCGAAAAGTGAGGATCTGCCCACTGTTGGTGGTGGCGTAAAGGAACTGGCAGCCGCTACAGAAGTTCGATGTAAACAGCGCGGTATCCGGCGCGCCGCTACATCCCACCAAGCAAACCAGAACTGTCGAGAGGAGGAAAACGGGAATAGTTCTTCTGAGCGTCACACCGCCACCAGTCTACGCCGCGTCCCCGTCGGCGCGGGAAAATCGTCTACAGGCCGGATTGCGGTTCGCCCATCGTGCACGCCCTGATTGCCGCCCTTCAACGGCAAAAAGATTCCGGTGCCCACCCAATGGCTGTCGGCTTGACGGCGTGACCCTGCATAGCTCGGCACGCCGTACCAGATTTTCGACCGGAGGCGGTGACGTTGGCATTGATGGCTGGAGGGGTGATGGCCTCGAACATGGCCGACGCTGCCCGAGAGCGCGGCCAAGGAGGGCCGATCGCTGCCCCTCAAGGCTTTGCTAAATCGAGCATCCGCATCAGGTAACCGTGGCGCGTGGGCTGGAAACGGCAAGATGCGCCTATACTGCGGCCTATGAGCAAGCCTGCCATCATCGCCAAGATCGAGCGCAACCTTCGCGATATGCCGATGAGTGAGCCGCTGGCGGTCTATCTTCTCGTCGAGATCAGGAAATTCTACGACCATGACCTTCAACGATTGAAGGAGCGGCGGAAAGGTGACCGCGAGAAGATTTTCCCGTATCCAACCCTACGCCTTTGTTGCGATTGGGTTGCGCATTCAGCCCTTCAGGGCGCGGACGCACAGCGCTTGCTCCACCGTGCGGCCGATTACATCGCGGACACGGACAGGAGCCCCGCTGAGCGAGATGAGGACGCTTCAAGGTATTTCCACGAGGTCATTAGCTTCGCAACTCTTAGGGACGAGCTTGCAGATTTTCAGCGACGCAATGGTCTTGAAGCGTTCAGCACCGACCAATGGAACCTATTTTTGGAACATTTCCTGGGGGTGATTTTCGAATGCCCGCTGCGGTTCAAAGAGGAGAGTAATCTTCCGGTGGATGCCGGAGAGGTCGAAGTGTGGTTGCACGATGATCGTGGGGACCCGCCTCGCTTCGTATTCAGATTTCTAAAAAACGATGAGATGGCACTGTCGCAAACAACGAACGCTTGGAGCAGGCGGGACCTTGCGCGTATAGCCGAAGGACCTTAAATGGACTACGCGATCCCGCGGTTCACCGAACAGTCAGCGAAGGCAATCGAGCTTTGCCTGCGCGCGAACCTCGTTCTCCCGGCGTTGACGTTGCTCTATTCGGCAATCGATGTTGTAGGGTTTCTAGACGGCCAAGAACAATACGCCGAGCGGGGTAGCTTTATCGCGTGGACGGAGAAATACGTAGCGGACTTCCTCAAGCGCAAGGGCATCAAAGGCATTGATCTCTACTCGGCTCGCTGCGGGGTGCTCCACACCGGCCAAGCGCCGTCCGCGTTGGTAGACAAGGGAGCGGCACGCGAACTCTGGTATGAATTCAACGACAACGTTCACATCAACATCATGACGAACACGCCCCAGCCTGCGGTGCTCATCGACGTTCCTGAGTTTGTCGGCGAATTCAAGCGGGGCACCGAGGCATGGATCAACGCCGTTCATTCTGATCCATTGAGATTGGTCGATGTCGAGGCAAAAGTGCGGCGGGCATTCCGACAGGGCAAGTTCTTTATCCGTTGACGTGTCGCTTCGCCGCCGTCCCCTCCGCCAGCATTTTGAAAAGGTGGTGAGCGCAGCAGAAGCTGCCGGAGACCTCCATAGGCACGTCGTTAGTGCTGGGATGCTGTCAGTGGAAGTCGTAGGAAGCGACAAGCGGAGTGGCCTGTTCTCCCGGCACCGGTAGTATCCGTTCAGCTTTTACATGCACCACGCCTTCGCGATTCTGGAGGATGCCTTCAATCCAGAGCGCCGATTCTGACACACAGACCAGGCGTTGTGCCTCAAAGGTGCGGCTGGGGATGATGATGTTCGCGATACCGGTCTCGTCTTCAAGTGAGACGAAAACGATGCCCTTTGCTGTTCCTGCCGTAGATGCGAGGTCACGGTTTCGCCGTTGGGGACCGGCGCATGCGGAAATTCGTAACCGAGATCGCTAAGCTGGAAGGTCAGCCGCTCAGCCAGCTCGCCGGCCTGGGCAACCGATTGGGGTAGATCGCGGAAGAGCTTTGCCATCTCATTGGGCGATTTGAGGCAACGCTCGGCATTGGCGTCGAGCTTTCGCCCCGCCGTATCCAGCCGAACATGATGGCGAAGGCGGGCAAAGACACCGGCGACAGGCTTTTCCGCCTGCGGGCGTCGAGGCGCGCTGGTTCGCGACCTCGGGAGCCTACGGCCGGAACGGCCTGGAGCATGCCATTGCCGACGCCGCGATCTTGTCCCAGGCGGTGGGCCTCAGCGACCCCGGGGTCCCCAGCGCGCAACCGCGCGCGCTGGGGTGGAGCGGCGCGCGTTGGGGTGGGACCGGCGGGAGCGTCCAGAATAGGGCGGCTGAGCCGCTCAGAGAATCCCGCGCATGGGCCGCTGGCCGCCTTACGTCAGGCTACGCCACGCCATCCGCAGGGCTGTCGAAAGCGCCCGAACCTGACTGCGTAGCGTTTTTGCGGAACTGCCGGGGCGCAACGCGCACCACGCGCTTGAAAGCCTTGCTGAAGGCGGCATCCGAGTTGTAGCCCACCGACGCCGCTACTTCCCTCATCTTGGCGCCTCCAGTCTGCAGCAGCACCACGGCCTTTTGCATTCTCCAGGTGGTCAGGTATTCGAGCGGCGTCTCGCCGACCAGTCGCTTGAAGCGCAATGCGAAGCCGGAACGGGACATGCCGGAGGCTGCGGCCAGCGATTCCACCGTCCACGGCGCTTCGACCTGCGCGTGCATGGATTTCAGCGCCGTACCGATTTGCGGATCAAAGCACGCCCGCAGCAGTCCGTTGTTGCAGCCCGCCGACGCGATGTGGGCGCGTAGGCACTGGACGAATAAGATATCCGCGAGGCGGTCAACCAGGAGCCCGGAACCCGGAGCCGGGTCCGCCATCTCTGCGGCCAGCATGTTCATGGTCGTGCGCAGCGCGAGCGTCTGCGGCTGTTCCGCCTTGACCAGGATCAGCGGAGGCAGCCATCGCGCGAGCGATTGCAGGCTGGCCGCGCCGAAGCGGAACCATCCGGAAATGATCGTGGTTGGGGCGCCGCCGCCCCCGTAGTGGACGGTCTGACTTCCGTCTTGCGGCAGGACCGAACAGAAGCTCGCCGCGCGGGTCCGCGGATTGTCCCGGAGCGAGTACGAGCTGCCGGGCGCAAGCAAGAAGCAATCGCCGCCCGCCAGCGGCATCGCATCCGGCATGCCGTCTACGCGAAGCCAACAGCTTCCGCGCGAAACCACGCCGAAATGGGCAAACTGCGACGCCGCGCAGCTATCCGATGGCTTTCCGTCGCTTGCCGTCGCATCCGCCGCGCGCTTCAGTCCCCACGGCGCGGTGGCTTCGAGCCGCGCTTGCACCACGCTGACGATCCGCAAGCTCTGGAAAATGTCGGTGATCGAGTCCAAGGGATACCTCACTTCTGGACGATTACACAAATAGTATGGACTACACAGCCGTTCCAATCCATCCGCGTGGACATCTACTCATTGTACGGATCGCAATCGGGCGAAGCCACCATGAAATTGCTGCAAGCAGATTCCAGCGCCAGAGCCACTTCGCTGTCGCGCAAGCTGACCGCCCGCTTCTCGCGGCGCCTTGGAGACGCCCCGACCGCCAGCGGGCGTCGGTTGCAAACAGTGCAACGGTGCGCTTTGGCGCGGGACCAGCGGGAGCGTCCAGAATAGAGCGGCTGAACCGATTCGGATATGAATCCAACTGTAAAGGTGCATCTCACATGAAAAGACTGAATGGAAAGACCGCCGTGATCACCGGTGGCGCTACCGGCATCGGCCGCGCCGCAGCGAAGCGTTTCATCGAGGAGGGCGCCTTCGTCTTCATCTTCGGTCGCCGGCAGGCAGCGCTCGACGCCGCGCTTGCCGGCCTCGGGCCCAATGCCCGCGCCGTGCAGGGCTCGGTCTCCGATCTCGCCGACCTCGACCGACTCTACGCGGCGGTGAAGGCCGAGCGCGGAACCCTCGACATCGTCTTCGCCAACGCCGGGGCGGGAAGCCCGCTTGCGCTCGGCCAGATTACCACCGAGCACCTTGACGAAATCTTCGACACCAACGTGAAGGGTACGATCTTCACGGTCCAGAAGGCGCTGCCGCTGATGGGCGAGGGCGGTTCGATCATCCTGACCGGGTCGAGCGCCGGCGCCACGGGCGCCCCGGGATTCAGCGCCTACAGCGCGAGCAAGGCGGCGGTGCGCAACCTCGCCCGAACCTGGGCGGAGGACCTGAAGGGCACCGGCATCCGGGTAAACGTGCTGTCGCCCGGGCCGACGGCGACCGAACTCGCGAAGGAAGCGCTGGGCGAGGAGGGCATGAAGGCCTTCGCTGCGATGAATCCGCTCCAGCGCATGGCCGATCCGGCGGAACTCGCGGCGGCGGCTGCCTTTCTCGCGTCGCCGGACAGCAGCTTCATGACCGCCAGCGAGGTCGCCGTTGACGGCGGCCTCGCGCAAATCTGACGCGCTACGCCCGGGCCGCTCATCCAGGACCTGTTCCAGCAGATGCCGTAAGCGATGCGCGGCCCCCACGGCAAGGCCATCACCCTACAGCCTGGATCACCGGTCCGGAAATATTAAACCATCTTCGAAAGGAACCTCCCATGTCCGACAAACTCGATCTCTCGAAAGAACTCATCGGCCGCCGTGCCCTAATCACCGGAGGCTCGCGCGGCATCGGCGCGGCCATCGCGCAGCGCCTTCTCGATGCCGGCGCCAAAGTCGCAGTCGCGGCGCGTACCCGTGGCGATGATACGCCTGCCGGGGCGGCGTTCGTATCGGGCGACGTCACCACCAGCGAAGGCGTGGAGGCAATCGCGACGAAGGCGCTCGCGGCGCTCGGCGGTCTCGACATTCTCGTCAACAACGCGGGCGGCGGGCGCGCGTTCCTGGGAGGGTCATGGACCATCCCAGGCAAGGACTGGCAGGACAGCTTCGCGCTCAACTTCTTCGCCGCCATCCGCCTCACGAACGCGGTCCTCCCGGCTCTCCGAGCATCGAAGGCCGCGGCCGTCGTGAACATCTCCTCGGCGGCGGCAACCATGCCGTTTGGTCCCTTTGCGCACTATGGGGCCGCAAAAGCGGCGCTCGAATACTACTCGCGCACGCTCGCAGCGGAGCTCGCCCCGAGCGGCATCCGGGTGAACCTTGTGTCGCCCGGCGTCATCTCCACGCCGGGTTCTGAGGAATTTAGCAAGACGACCCCGGGATTTTCGCCGGATGATTGGCTGCGGAATATTCCACTCGGCCGCATCGGCGCCGCCGAAGACATCGCGGAGGTCGTCGCGCTGCTCGTCTCGGATCGCGGCAAGTTCCTGACCGGCGCGAATTACCGTGTCGATGGTGGCATGACGGCGCGCTGACGCGTGGGCTCCAACGCCCGCTCCTCCGCGCCCGTCCCAGGTGGCCGTGACCTTCCCCTGCCGCCAGCGCGTCTTGACCTCTGGCAGACCGCTACGTCACGCCCGGATTATTATGCTGGTTGGTCAAACCAACTGGCCGGGAGGCGGGGATGAGCGGCGCGAGCGCGGGACTTCGGAAGGCGGCGATGGCGGTGGCCGTCGCGATGATGGGATTGGGCCTCTCCCCGATGGCGCGAGCGGCGAGCGGGAGTGGGATGCCGCATCTGGCCAAGCGGCACGGGGCGACGCAGTTTGTGGTGGACGGCGAGCCGTTTCTGGTGCGCGGCGGAGAACTGGAGAACTCATCGGCGTCCAGCCTCAAGTTCATGGATGCCGAAGTCTGGCCCAAGGCGGTGGCGATGCACTTCAACACCGTGCTGGCGCCGGTGTACTGGGATTTGGTCGAGCCGCGGGAGGGGGTGTTCGACTTCAGCACGGTGGACGGGCTGATCGCTGGGGCGCGGGCGCGGCACATGAAGCTCGTGCTGCTGTGGTTTGGGTCCTGGAAGAACAGCATGTCCTGTTACGTGCCGGGGTGGGTGAAGGTGAATCAGGCGCGGTTTCCCAGGGCGGAATCCTCGGACGGGCAGCAGCTGGAGATTCTGTCCGCCGTGAGCCGGAACAATCTGGACGCCGACGCGACCGCCTTCGCGGCGCTGATGCGGCACCTAAAGACGGTGGATGGGACCGAGCACACGGTCATCCTCGTGCAGGTGGAAAACGAAGTGGGCATGATTTTAACCCCGGGCGGAGATCAGCCCAGGGACTATAGCCCGGAGGCGGATGCTGCGTTCCGCGGGCCGGTGCCGGCGGCGCTGACCGATTATTTGAAGCGGCATGTGGCGGCGCTGGCGCCGTGGCTGCGGCGGGCGTGGGAGGCGCATGGTGCGAAGGCGGGCGCGAGCTGGGCGGCGACGTTTGGCCCGGGACCGGGCGCCGACGACCTGTTTACGGCCTGGACCGAGGCTCGCTACACCGGCCAGGTCGCGGCCGCGGGCAAGAGGGCGTATGGGTTGCCGATGTATGTCAACGCGGCCCTCCTGGGCCCGGGCAACCCGGTGGGCTCGTTTCCCAACGGCGCGCCGCTGCCGGAGTTGTTCGACGTGTGGCGGGCGGCGGCTCCGGCGATAGATTTCTTCTCGCCGGACGTGTACTTCCCGAACTTCAAGCGGTGGGCCGACGCCTACGCGCAGCCCGGGAATCCTTTGTTTGTGCCGGAGAGCGGGCGCTCCAGCGCGGCCAACCTGGGCGCGAATGCGCTGTATGCGTATGGCCAGTTGAACGCCATGGGCTACTCCGTATATGCTCCGGAGTTTTTGCCTCCTGACCAGGAGAAGACGCTGGGCGATGCGTATGCAGTGATTCGGCAAATTACGCCGTTGATTCTGGAGAAGCAGGGAACCGGCGCGATGACGGGCATTCGCACGCCGATGGGCGCGGACGGAAAGGATGATGTTTCGCCCCAAACGTTCGAGCTGGCAGGGTACAACTTCACGGCGCATTTCACGGTGCAGGCGTATCGGCCCGGAATGGGCCCCGGACGGCCCTTGCCGGGCGCGCATGGGGCGCTGGTCATGGAGATGGCGCCGAGCGAGTTTTTGGTCGCCGGAACGGGGATGTATCTGACGTTTGCGGGCGCGGGCCGGCCGGACGCGCGGACGGGCATGGCGCCGCAGGCCGGCATTGAGTGGATCCAGGAGGGAACGTTCGTGGACGGGAAGTGGACGCCAGGGCGCGAGCTGAACGGCGATGACGACAACCAGGGCCGCTGGCTGCAGTTGCCTGCGAATCAGTTCGTGATTCGCATGGTGAAGCTGTATCACTACCAATAAAGCCGTGGGATGGAGCGGAGTCCCGGCCGGCGACGCAATGGCCTCGGCGCAGGCGGAGCCGAGCCGGGTGCGCAATCACGGCCGCGCCCGCCGCGCGGCGCCGCCCGGGGCGCGGCCTGCCAGAGCGCCGTGGGCCGACTAGGACCGGCGCGCGAATGCGCCAGACCGACCCGTTGTGCCGGCATCGCCTGCGAGGTCCATGCCCGCAATCAGCCCGCCCTTCATGCTGAACACGTGGAGAACTTCGCTCTCCGATAGAACCTCCCCTGCAAGGCTCTTGACGAGTTGGTGCACCCGGACGCTGACCCTGCCCCCGGCTTCCTCGGTGATCGCCAGCGGCTCGACATGGGGATCGAACTCACCCCACTGTCGAATCCAATAGGCCCGGACCTCTTCCTTTCCGACGATCTTGCCGCCCTCGGAGGCCTTGGGCCAGCTCACGTTTTCCGTCATCAGTGCTAATGCACCTTCAATGTCCCGATTGTTGAATGCGGCGTATGCCCGCCCAATAATGGCCTTAGCGTCGTCTCCCATTCATCCTCCGAACGCACTCTTCTTCTGCGAGCCGGTTGAAGTCCGTAGCGTCGCCAACAAGGAGCCCCCTCCAAGTTACCGCGACCCTCGCCTCGGCGGGCCACCTGGCCGCCGTCCACGCGGCGTGGCATACTCACCGCTAAGTGGGTTCCCCCGATGGCCACACACGAAGCGCGACCCCAAGCGCCGCATGTCAAGTGCCATACATATTTCAAACTGCGCTCCCAGGTAAGGCGCGTCGAACGGCTGCGGCCGGGAGCGGCTACCGCGGCCGCGTGGACCGTGCCGAACCTCTGCAGCGCCTATCACTGGCCGAGCGGGCTCGCGGGCGGCGGCCTGATCGCGATTGTGGAACTCGGCGGCGGATGGGTCATGTCGGACATGACTGCGTTTTTTCAGTCTGTTGGCCAACCGGTCCCTTCCATCACCGATGTATCGGTAGACGGCACCCAGAACACGCCGAACCAGGGCGGCTCCGCGGGCGACGCTGACATTGAGGTCGCGCTCGATATCCAGGTGGCCGCGGCCTCGTATTACGCGGCGACGGGCAAGGCGGCGACGATTCGCATGTACTGGTCGCAGGACATCGCCTCGGCCGTGCAGCGGGCCACCGCGGACGGCTGCGACGTCTGCTCCATATCGTGGGGCGCGGACGAGGCGGTGTGGGGCGCGACGGCGGCGCAACAAATGGAGTCGGCGGCCGCGGCGGCGGTGACCGCGGGCATGATCGTCTTTGCCGCGTCGGGCGACAACGATTCGAGCGATGGCGGCTCGACGCCGGCCAACGTGGATTGCCCCTCTTCCTGCCCGCATGCTGTGGGTTGCGGCGGTACCTACAAGACAACGACCGAGGAGACGGTGTGGAATGATAACCCCGGCCAAACGGACGGCGAAGGCACCGGGGGTGGCTATTCCACGATCTTTGCGCCCCAGGCCTTCCAGATTGGCGCGCCCCCTGCACCCGCGGACTCGAAGTACGGTTCGGGACGAATGGTGCCGGATGTGTGCGCGGATGCCGATCCCAACACCGGCTACCACATCTTCGTGCACGGATCGAGGACGGTGGTCGGAGGAACGAGCGCCGTGGCGCCCCTTTACGCGGGACTCTTCGCAGCCTTCGGTACCAAGCTGGGGTTTGTGACGCCGGCGCTCTGGGAGAATCAGAAAGCGTTCGACGATATCACCCAGGGCGGCAACGGCTATTACGACGCGGCGGTGGGGCCGGACCCGTGCAGCGGCATCGGCTCGCCGATCGGGGTCAGCGTCGCGGCCTTGTTCTCCCGCACCCTCACGCCTTGACAATCTCCCGGTTTCTGGCTCACCCCGCCTCCGGCGCTCTCGGGCCGCAAGGCGACGCCGGGCGCGACGCCTGCGGGCGTGACACTGCGGTCGGCGCATGTGCCATGCTGAAGCGTTTGCAGCTTCGGCTTCCCACCATGCCCGCCGCCATTCGCCGCGTTGCCCTGCCGCTCGTGGTTCTTTGCTTGGCCTCGGCCGCCCGCGCCGGGGCGCTGCCTCCCAACCGGAACCTGGCCGGCGGTTGGCAGCTATTCCCCGATCCCCACGAGCGCTACCATGCCGCGGCACTGCCCGCGGCGGGATGGCGTGCCGTGCGGGTGGGCCTAAGCATCCAGGCGCAGTTCGCCGATCTGCGCAGCTTCGCCGGTGCGGCGTGGTACCGGAGGGATCTGCGACTGCCGGCCCTGCCCGCCGGGGATTCCGCGCTGCTGCACATCGGCGCCTGCGACTATCGCTGCGTGGTGTACCTGAACGGACGGCGGCTGGCGGCGCACGACGGCGGTTACTTGCCCTTTGACGTGGACCTGACGGCCGCCGCGCGCCTCGGGCGGAACCGGTTGTTGATCCGGATTGCCGATCCGCCGGGGCCGGTGTCGGATTTCCGGGCCAGCTACGCGCAGATCCCGCACGGCAAACAAAACTGGTACGTGCAGACCTCGGGGCTGTGGCAATCGGTGCGGCTGGAGTTCAAACCGGCGTATTACATCCTGTGGGCCCATGTGCTCAGCCGCCGCCGCGAGGTGCGCGGCATCCGGCTGAGGCTGGCGCATGCGGCGCTCATCCCGGCGGGGGCGCGGGCGCGCGTGGAGGCGTGGGGACCGGACGGAACGCCGGCATTTAAGGCGGAACTGCCACTGCCCGCCGGCCAAACGCAGGTGACCCTGCCGCTCGCCTGGCGGGGCCGTTGGTGGTCGCCGCGCCATCCCCGGTTGTACCGCTTCATGGTCACGCTGCCCGACGGAGACCAGCGCAGCGGCGAGTTCGGGCTCCGCTCGATTGCCGAGCGTGACGGCCGCATGTATTTGAACGGCCGGCTCTTTTACATGCGGGCGGCGCTGGACCAGGCGTTTTATCCGCGCGGCATCTATACTCCACCGTCGCTGGCGTATCTGATGCGGGAGATGCGGCAGGCGCAGGCGCTGGGCCTGAACACGCTGCGGCTCCACATTAAGGTCCCCGACCCGCGTTATTTGCAGGCCGCCGACCGGACCGGCATGTTGCTGTGGTATGAGATCCCCAATTGGGACCGGCTGACGCCGCTCTCCGAGCGCCGCGCCCAGACCACGTTGCGCCGCTCGATCGCCCGCGATTGGAATCATCCCAGCCTGATCTTGCAGAGCATCATCAATGAAAGCTGGGGCGCCAACCTGACGGTCGCCTGGCAGCGGCGGTGGCTCCAAGGCATGTACGTCTGGGCCAAAGCGCATTTGCCCAATCGCCTGGTGGACGACAATACCGCCTGCTGCGCAAATTTCCACATCCAGACCGATCTGGCGGACTTCCACAATTACAACTCGATTCCCGACCATGCCGCGGCCTGGAATCATTTCGTGCGGGCCTTCGCGGGGCGGCCCAAATGGCTGTTTTCTCCCTACGGAGATGCGCGGCCGACGGGGCAGGAGCCGCTGGTGTTATCGGAGTTCGGCAACTGGGGGCTGCCGCTGCTGCCGGCCCGCAAGCCCTGGTGGTTTGCGCGCGGGTTCAACGGCAATCCCATCACCATCCCCGGCGGCGTGGACCGCCGCTTGCGGCAATCGGCGCTCGGCGCGGTTTTCCCCAGCTACGCGGCCCTGGCGCGGGCGACCGAAGGGCATGAGTGGCAGGCGCTGCGGTTTGAGATCGAAAGCCTGCGGCTGCAGCCCAGCATTCAAGGCTACGTGATCACCGAGCTGACGGACGTGAATTGGGAATCGAACGGTCTGATGACCATGTGGCGGCGGCCGAAGATTTTTGCCTCGCAATTGGCCGCGTTGCAAAGGCCCGTGATCGTGATCGCGCAGCCGGACCGCCCCGATTACGCGCCGGGGGCCACGGCGCGGCTGCGGCTGACCGTATGCAACGAATCGCCGCAGGCGTTTACTGGCGGGACGATCGTCCTCGGTGGCCACCGGTGGCCGGTCCCGCCGGTGGCCAGAGGGACGGTGCGGCAGGTGGCGATCGCGGCATTCCATCTGCCTCTCGCGGCAACTTGGAGACGCCCCGAGCGCCAGCAGGCGTCCGTTGCCGGCCGTCGAAGCCCAGCCACAGCGACCAGCGGGAGCGTCCAGAATAGGGCGGCTGAGCCGCGGGCGCCGAGGGTGGACGGCGGCGGCGCCTGGGCGCGGCCGCAAGAGGTGCGGGTCCGCTTGCTGCGCGCCGGACGGGTGGTGGATGCGCGGACGCTGCGGCTAGCGG